>NZ_CP068103.1:1607971-1929566 GCF_016726485.1 Peptoniphilus harei | reverse complement strand
AGAAATAGTAAAATCGTCCTGTGAAAACATAGATCTAAACATTTCAAAATGAAAGACTTAAAAATAATAGCAATGGAAAACTTTAATAGACAATTATTTAATAGACAATTAAGAGAAGTAACAAAAAACAAAATGATGTTTTTAAATGACCATGTTTTATAAAAAAAGTTTGTATTTAGAAGTGGTGGATGCTTCAAGTAAATGGACAAGCAGAATAAGCGGATTGGGTCAAATACTATCACAATTGATTTTATTTTTGAAGATATAATCTAAAATTTATCCTTATTGGTTAATTGTGCCAAATTAGGTTACAAATATTTGAACCACAGAATTTAGTGATAAAAGTGCATTTTTTTGATTAAGAAAAATAGCAGCTTACAGTCTATTGGGAAGAGCAGGTTTTACAGAACCAATTGAGAGAAAGTCATGGTTACAGTACTTCGTAACCTATTTTCTAAATATCTTAAAAATATATTACTTATATTAACTCATTATTAATATACTTATCTGTATTTTTTCTTAATTGAGTAAGCTCGTAAATCAAGGTGTTCTTATTAGAGTAGTCTTTCATAAGAATATCTTTTTTACTTTTATATTCATCGTAAATATTTGATAATTCTTTTATACTTAAATTTTTATACTTGTTTTTGTCTAAAGTAGTTAATGACTTTTCGTATGTGATAATTTGAGTTCTATATTCTGTATAAAATTCTTTATCTTTAGAGTTTGATTTATAGATTTCATAAATAGATTTATTTATTTGTAAAGTGTTTAAAGCTTCAATTGCAGTATAGATTTCGTTCAAATCTTTTTCTATATTCTTAATTTCATTTAAAGTTTTTTGCCTATTAATGGCTTCTTGTTGAAGTTTATTTTCTAGATCTATATTAGATGTCAGCCCATACTTTCTGAGTTGATTTAAAGTATCAGCCATAGTATTCATATTGTGTTTCTTTGCCCATATTTCATAAGCTTCAGAAGATTGTATCTTTTTATTATTTTTTAAGTCTATTATATTGTCGACTTTTTTATATGTTTTCGTAGAAGAATCAAAATCAATTTTTACTGACTTTTTATTCATATTATTCTCGATTCTTTCCTTTATCTTTTCATTGGTATAATCTTTTCCAAGAGTATTTTCTTTAGCACGAATAAATCGTCCTTTTTCTCCTTGTTCTTTATGACGAAAAGATAAGTACTTGCCTAATTTGATTTCGTATCCATATTCTTCCATAGTTTTTAAAAAGTTATCATAGCTATTAGACTTTTGAATAGCATGATCAATAGATATTTGAAGTCTATATTTCCAAGATGTCCCTTTTTTAAATTCCATATATTCCTTATATGATTTCCCATTAGTTTTATATTTATTTTTAAACTTCATATAGTCTTCATCTATAACAGATAACTTATATTTTCTACACAAGTCATCACTATAATTTCTAATTTGATGGTAAGATTTTTTATTGCTTTGATAGGCTTTACCTGTATCAAAAGAAACATTATTAAATAGAATATGGTTATGAATATGCTCCTTATCTACATGGGTTGTTATTACGTATTCATATTTTCCTTGTAGTACCTTCTCACATAATTCAATTCCAATTTTGTGTGCTTCTTCAGGTGTAGTTTCTCCAGGTGCAAAAGCTTGAATTAAATGTCTTGCTAAAACTTTTGCTTTAGAATTACATTCTATTTTTGTTTGTTCAAATTCTAAATGAGCAGTTATAGGGTTACAGTTTAGGGAGGAAATTAGAATTTTTTCATCTGTTTTATCACTATTCATAATGTAATCAAGTGCTACTTTTAAAGTGGATTTTATAGGATGAATTTTAGTAATTGCCATTATTCTTTCTCAGTATTTATGCTATTAGAATTAGTAAGAGAGTATATTTTTTTACGCATAGAGAAAATATCTTTTGCTTGATTTTCTAATAAGCTTTTTAAATCTTCTACATCATCTTTATATATAATTGATGTAGTATTTACCCTTTTAGCAATTTGATTTATATTATTTGAAGTACGACTTATATTTGTTGACATTTCACGAAAGACATCCATATCTAATACATAAATATCTTTTTCTAAAATACATTTCATAATAAATTGCCTAAGAGTTTTGCACTTAGATGCTTTATGTTTTTCATTTAGCAATTCTAACTCCTCGTCAGATAACATTAAATAAATTCCGTTATTTCTAAATCTACTTGTCATAATTTGACCTCCTTAATAAATTTATTAATCGAAATAAAAAAGAAAAACCTGTAAATTCAAGTAGGATAACTTGACTTACAGGTTTAATTTATTCTATATATTTCGTCTGGAAATCTCCTGATTTAATTTTTTAGTATTTATATTTTATCACTTTTTGAGATAATATTCAAGTTTGCGTTGGGGCTATTATAAGAGTTTGTACTGAATTTAATCATTATAAATTTAGGGGTTTGGGGATATTCCCCAACAAGTAAAATGGAAAAAAAATAAGCGATATAATAGTAGTATTCTTATTTCATTTTTAGTAAGTGCATATGCACTTACTGTGCTTGCTATTTTTGCTATTTTTGCTATTTTTGTTTAATAAAAATACACTATTTTATGATAACTTAAATTTTAAAAAACTAAAAAAATTACTTTGAAATAGATACTTTTACAACTATAATAATATGTATGATATTAAAAAATATTTTAAATTATCATATTTAAAGATATTTAATTAAATTATTAGTTACTAACAATTTAAGAGGGGGAGTAATTTATTTTACACAGGGAATTTGCTGAAGAAAATTATTTAGAAGCCATATATATTTTATCTTTGGAAAATGAAGAGGTTAGAAATATAGACATTGCTAACTATTTGGATTACAAAAGACCGACGGTTACAAGAATGCTAAAAAAACTTGACAATAAAGGCAGGATAACTTATGGAGATGATAAAATAATTCGTTTAACAGACGAATCAAAAAAATTTTGTGAAAAGATGTATAAAAAACATATGTATCTTACTAGCGTATTCATTAAACTTGGAGTTAATCCTAAACAAGCAGAAAGTGAAGCTTGTCTTATAGAACACGTTATATCAGATGAAACGTTTAAAAAATTAAAAAAACATTTTAATGAAACCTTATAATTAATAGCATAGATAACTTTTAAATAAGTTTTTTATGCTATTTTTTTTAATTATTTTACAAAAAAGTTCAAAAACTCATTGATAAATGTTATCAAATGGTATATAATGAATAAAAGTTAGCTATTGCTAACAAAAAATATATTAAAAGGTGAATTTATGTCAAAAAATTTTGAAATGCTAAATAAAGAATTAGACGAAAACAATATTAAAGCTAGTCTTGTTATATTTCCGTTTGCAGGAGGTGGAGTATCTGCATTTAGAAATTGGAAATATGAATTTGAAGATGTAAGGATATTTGTTGCTCAATATCCAGGAAGAGAAAATAGATTTTCTGAAAAAGCTATAAGTGATATTAATATTTTAGTTGAAACATTATTCAATGATATGGAAGAAAATTTTGATTTTGGAAAACCTTACTATTTATTTGGACATAGTATGGGAACAAAAATAGTTTATGAAATAGCCTTAAAGATCAAAAATTCAAGATATGAAAATCCAAGAGGAATAATAATTTCAGGTGGACGTGCTCCAGTGTATAAAGAACCAAACCCAATCTATTACCTTGATGACGAAGGTTTTATAGAAGGGCTAAGAAGATATGAGGGAACCCCGAAAGAGATATTAGATAATAAAGAATTGATTTCAATTTTTTTACCGACACTTAGAGCAGATTTTGTAATAGACGAAGACTATCAAGATACAAAACATGAAAAATTAGAAAGTCCCATACTTGGCCTTATGGGAGATAAAGATCAAGAAATGAAATTAGAAGAACTTAAAAAATGGCAAGATTATACAACAAAAGAATTCGTCTATAAATATATAGATGGCAAGCATATGTTTGTAAATACATCTACTGATATGGTTATAAGGGAAATAAAAAGCTATATTAATGAAAACGTTAAAAATAATTAAAATTACAGAACTAACAAAATTTGACATTAATGAGGTAGTTCAATTTATACATGATGATTGTATAGCAGTAGTTGCTGTAGAGACAAATAGTTACGGAATTATAAGTGAATGTATTCCATATTTAAGTAAAGATCAAATTGAAATTATGTGGAAGTATAGAAAAGAAAGTGACAGAATTAATTATGCTGTAACAAAAGCAATAGTAAACTTGCTATTTTCTAAAATTGAGAAACTAAAATGCGAAGAGATTAGATGGCGTTACGGTAAATATAATAAACCATATATTAGAAATCATTTGAATTTACATTTTAATATATCACATACCACAGGATTTTCAATAGTAGCCTTCTCAAGAAATGATATAGGAGTTGATATTGAAAATATAGAAAGAAATATAGATTATAGTGAAATTAAGAATAATTTTTTTATTAACAATGAAAAAATATTAGGTTTGAAAGACTTTTACAAATATTGGGTTTCTAAAGAAGCTTATTTAAAATATAAAGGAGTCGGTTTAATTCAAAATTTGGAAACAGTTGATGTTATTAATAAAAATAATAATGTAATGAAAGTTATAGATAAAGAAAATAATATTCAAAAGGAGATTTTGATTTTTGAAAAAGAAAAATTTGTTTTTGCGTTATGCTATTAAAAAAGTAGGGCAAATATTATGAATTTAGAGATTAAGAGACAATTAATCAACTTTTATGATAAAGATGTTTGGGAGCATCTAACTGTTGGCGAACATTTGAAAATGTGGTCAAATACATACGCCGATAGAGTAGCAGTTGTAGATGAAAATGAAGAATTGACATATAGACAACTTAAAGATGAAGTGGATTGTTATGCTAATGGACTTTTAAATCAAGGATTCTGTAAGGGAGATAAAGTATTATTTCAACTTCCTAATAGTAAAGAATTCATTATAATTTTATTTGCAATGATGAGTATAGGAGTGATTCCTGTAATTATCTTGATGGGTCATAGATATTCTGAAGTTAAGGGAATTTTAAATAAAACAAATGCAAAAGCATATATTGGAATTAACAGGTACTTAGGATTTTCATATGAAGATATGGTGTCTAATATTATAGAAGATACGAAAGAAGATATACAAGTTTATTTGATTGGCGAAACAGAGAAATATGAGAAATTATGTGCTTTAAGACAAAATAGAAAAAATAAATTTGCCAAAGAGTTAGATTATAAGGAAACTGCTATATTTTTATTGTCAGGAGGAACAACAGGCTTTCCGAAACTAATACCTAATAGGCATTGTGAATTTATATATTTAGCAAAAGAACTGGCAAATGCAACAGATATGAATGAAGATACAGTGTATTTGGCAGCTTTACCTATGAGCCATAAATTTGCACTTTGTTGTCCGGGAATGATTGGGACATTGTCAAAAGGTGGTAAGGTGGTTACTTGTAGAGTATCCAGTCCTGATGAAATAATACCTTTGATTGAGGAACAGGAAGTTAGCATTATGGCATTGGTACCTACTTTAGCTAATATGTGTATAGAATATCTTAAAAATGATGATGCTGATATCAGCAGTTTGAAGTATATACAGATAGGTGGATCTGTTCTTGATTCTAACTTAGCAAAAAAGATTCAGGAAGAATTTAATTGTAAATTATTGCAATTGTATGGCATGAGTGAGTCGTTGATTACTTGCTCTAGGGTTTTGGACGATGATTATGACAGATTACATACTCAAGGGAAGAAGTTAAGTGAGTTTGACGAAGCTCGTATTGTTGATGAAAACGGGAAAGAGGTTCCTGATGGAGATTTTGGAGAGCTAATAGTTAGGGGACCATATACTATTTTGGAATATTATGATTCATCAAAACTAAATGATACTCAGTTTACAGAAGAATGTTTTTTAAGAACAGGAGATAGAGCCGCTAAGTTATATGGAGACAATTATAAAATTGTTGGTCGTGTGTTGGAGATGATAAATCGTGCTGGAGAAAAAATAGTTCCTTCTGAGTTGGAAAATATTTTGCTTACAAATAAGAATATTAGAGAAGTGCAAATTGTTGGCATACCCGATGAGACGCTTGGAGAAAAAATAGGTGTATTTATTTTGAAGGGAAGTGCTGTTCTTACACTTAGAGATATAAGGAATTACTTGGTAGAAAGAGGACTTGCTTCTTTTAAGTTACCGGATGAAGTACAGTATGTTGATCAATGGCCATTAACAAGCGTTGGAAAGGTAGATAAAAGTAAATTAAAACAACTAATGATTAAATAGATAAGGAGGCTACAATATGGAAACATATCAAACTAGACAACAGGCAGTACGACTTCTTGATGAAGTGTTACAAGCAAACTTAGATGGATTTAAACCTTCAGGAAAAGACAATTTGATTGAAAAGGGTTTAGGCTCTATCCAAATCATGCAAATAGTTTCAGAGCTTAAAAAATTAGGGATAAAATTATCGTTTGCAAAACTAATGGAAAATCCTACACTTGAAGATTGGATTAGACTTATTGAAAAAGCAAATATTAAAAATATTGATAAAAAGACTGAATCAAGAGAAAAGAATATTTCGGAAGAGTTCCCTTTAACGGATGTACAGTATGCTTATTTTGTAGGGAGAGAAGAAGATCAGGTTCTAGGTGGTGTTGGGTGTCACGCATACTTAGAAATTGATGGACAAGAGATTGTAACAGATAAATTAACTGCTGCTTGGAACTGTTTACAAATGGAAAATCCAATGCTTAGAGCAAAATTTAACCGTAATGGTACTCAGCAAATTATGGAAGAACCATACTCAAAAGAAGTTAAAATTTTTAATTATACTTCACTATCTGAAGAAGATGCAGACATAAAACTATTGGAAATGAGAAAAGAAATGTCTCATAGAAAATTTGATATAGAAGTTGGAGAAGTAGCTAGCCTTAGCATTGCGTTACTAAAGGATAAAAAACATAGAATATTTTTAGATATTGATATTCTAGTTGCAGATATAATGAGCATAGGCATTATAATGAGTAGACTTGTAGAGCTGTACTGCGGAGAAGATAAAGTTTCAATAGATAGCAATTATACTTTTAAAAATTATCTGGAGGAACGAAAAATAGATGACGAAATATACAAAAAAGATAAGGAATTCTGGAAGAAAAAAATTGAATCCAGTTTTCCTTTAGAGGCACCTAACTTACCCATTAACAAAAAACCGGAAATGATTGAAAAAGTGGTTTTTTCAAGAAGAAAGAAAATTATTAGCAAAGAAAACTGGATTAAGATTAAAGAAAATGCATATAAAAATAAAGTTACCCCATCAATGGTTCTGTTATCAGCATATTCAATGATTATTGAAAGATGGACAAATCAAGAAAAATTTGTGATCAATGTGCCATTATTCAATAGAGATGTAAATGATAATAGTGTTAAAAGAATGGTTGCAGATTTTACTAATCTTCTATTAGTTGAGTGTGAAAGAAAGAATGAAAAATTTTTAGATAGAGTGAAAACTATATCTGGCACATTTTTAGAAAATGCCTCTCACAGCTCATACTCTGGAGTGCAGGTACAAAGAGATGTTTATAAAGAAGTTGGAAAAACTATCAATATTGCACCTGTGGTGTTTGCTTGTAATATAGATTATCCTTTAGAGACTCAGGAAACAAGAAAAATATTCGGGAAAATAAACTATATGGTATCACAAACTCCACAAGTTTGGCTCGATTTTCAAACTTATTTAGTAGATGATGAGATTGTATTATGCTGGGATGTGGTTGATGAATTATATCCAGATGGAATGATTGATGATATGTTCGACTCTTTATACACTTTATTACAATCATTAAGTGATAATGAAAATTGGTATAGATTGCCTGAAATTCTTCCGTTGAATCAGATTGAAGATAGAGAAAAAGAATTAAAAAATATTTTGCCTATGAGTTACCCTAAACAAACTCTCTATACAGAATTTCTTGATAGGATTAAAGTAAACCCGGAAAAAGTTGCTATTGTGGATGCACAATCCGGTATTGAATTAACTTATGGAGATTTATACAAAAAGGCGTTAATTATTGCAACAAATTTAATTTCTTTTGGAGTAAAAAAGAATGACTACGTGGGAATAACATTGCCAAGGGGATATAGTCAAATAGTTGGTATTTTAGGAATTTTATTTGCCGGCGCAGCATATGTTCCTATCGGTATTAATCAACCCAACGAAAGAAGAAGGAAAATATATGAACAGATAGGAATAAAACATGTCTTATCCAATAAAAATACAATAAGGGATTTTAATTTAGATGATACAGATATCACATTTGTTGATATAGATCAATCAACTATTCAAAGTATAATTGAAAAACCTGTCAATATTAGTCCGTTTGATACAGCCTATGTAATTATGACATCAGGAACGACGGGAATTCCTAAAGGTGTGGAAATTGCACACAATAGTGCTGTTAATACAATCAATGACTTAAATGAAAGATATGAAGTAAATGCCAATGATAGCGTAATAATGGTATCAGCAATTGATTTTGATTTATCAGTTTATGATATTTTTGGAATATTATCGGCTGGAGGAACCATCATTACTTTAGATGATAATAATTTCAAAGATCCGGAACTTTGGTTAAAACTTATTGAAAAATATGAAGTAACAATGTGGAATTCGGTGCCAATTCTTTTTGATATGCTAGTAACTATGGCAGAGGGTAAAGATGTTTCTATTCCATTGAGATTAGTTTTTCTTTCTGGAGACTGGATTGCAACAACATTACCTAAAAGATTTTATAACAGAAGCAAAAATTCTCTTGTAGTTGGAATGGGAGGAGCAACGGAGGCATCCATATGGTCAAACTATATCAATATTTCAAAAGAAATACCTGAAAATTGGATTTCTATTCCGTATGGAAAAGCGTTAAAGAATCAAGTCTATAGAGTAGTTGATGGTTTAGGAAGAATATGTCCTAACTATGTTAAAGGAGAATTGTTAATTGGTGGGGTTGGTGTTGCAAAGGGATATAGGGGAGATAAGGAATTAACAGAAAAGAAATTTGTAGAATCGGATGGAGTTAAATGGTATAGAACTGGAGATGCTGGAAGAACATGGAATGATGGAACTATTGAATTTTTAGGAAGGCTTGATAATCAGGTAAAAGTTAAAGGGCATCGAATAGAACTTGGAGAAATTGAAGATGCTTTAATTGGAAATCCTAAAATTAATAAAGCTGTTGTTGATGTTATTAAGATAGGCACTAATAATCAATTGGTCGCATTTATTGAAAGTAATGAGAGTAAGGATCATGCATTAACTAGATTAAGTAGTAATGAAAAAATAAATAAACTGAAATCTGAATACATTGATTATGATGAGTATCTAAATAGTGAAAATAATATGGTTTTAGGTTTGATATTTTCTATTTTCATGGATTTGGGTATTAGTCAAGGAAAAAGGTATTCTTTTGATGAAATAATGAAATTTGGAGAAATAGATATAGGATACGAATTGCTCGTAAAAAGATGGCTATTATTATTGCAAGAGCATAGTATGATAAGTTTAGAAGATGGTATTTATTTATTTAAAAAAATAGATATAGCATTAGACACAACAGTCAACCTAGATAATTTCAAAAATAATGTGGTAGATATTATACAGGGTAAGAAACAAGCTGTTGATGTGTTTTATGCTTCTGAATCTAAACTTAGTCCTTCCAGACTTTTGAAAAAACTGAAAAATTATAGAGAAAATATAAATGAACTTATTGAAATTATAAAGATGGTATTTGATGGCAAAAATAAAAAGCTTAAGATTTTAGAAATAGGTGGAAGAAATAGCGAATTAACAGAAGAGATAATTACAAACTTTGAAGATAAAATCGAAAAATATGTTTATACCGACACTTCGCTATATTTTTCAAATGAGTTTGAAGGCATAAAAAATAAATATACTTGTTTCGAGTTTATAAAAATAAATTCTTCAAGTAAGTATTTGGAAAATTTTAAAACGGAAAAATTTGATATTGTCATATTATATAATTCGCTACATCGTTCTCATAATATTTCAGATATGTTGCGTAATATAAAAACCATATTATCTCCTATGGGCGTTGTGATTGGAACTGAAATAAATGATGAATTATTATTACCAGAAATTAGTGCATCTGTATTAGAACGTGGTTTTATTGATTTTGATTTGTTAGAGCGTAATGGAAAAATTATTCCAAATATTAAAAACATTAAAAATGCAAGTGAAAATTGTAAATATAAAATTGAGTATTTATCTAATGAGACTGAAATTAACAAAATGGGAAGTATGATATATGTTCTTAAAAATAACAAAATAGATGTTGAACAAGATGAATTAATTAAATTTTTAAAGAACAAGCTTCCTGAATACATGATTCCATTTGAATTTGTAATAGTAGGAGAAATGCCTTTAAATAAAAATGGTAAAATTGATAGAAAAGAATTAAGGAAATTGATAGAAGGACATGATAATCAAGATTCTGGTTATGATAGCAAAAGTATTGAAGGTAAAAATGAAACAGAAAAGTATGATGAAATTACAAGGAAATTAGTCAATATTTATAAAGAAATTTTAAATGATATGAATGTATTATCGACTTCTAATTATTTTCAATTAGGAGGAGATTCTCTTACAGCGACGAAAATTGTTTCCGAAGTACAGAAAGAATTGTGTGTACAAATATCAATTGGAGACATCTTCAAATATCCTGTTTTGAGAGAACTTTCAGAGTATATTAAAAAAATTGACAAAAAGAGAAATTTATCATTTCAAAAAATTATACCTGATGTTGAAAATATAAATGAGCCATTTCCATTAACGGATGTGCAATTTGCATATTGGATAGGAAGAAACAAAATGTATTCTTTAGGTTCAGTAGCAACACATTGTTACTTCGAATTAGATTGTTTGAATATTGAGCCTAATAAACTTCAAAAGATAATAAATGATATGATTAAGTATCATTCTATGTTAAGGGCGATAATTTTAAACAATGGAACACAACAGATATTGGAAAAAGTTCCACCATTTATGTTAGATATTAATAACTTATCATGTCTTAATAAGGTTGAACAAGAGGAAGCTTTAAAATTGACTAGAGATATTATGTCTCACGAAATATTAAAGATAGATAAATGGCCTATATTTAATTTCAAACTTAGCATTTTAGATGAAATTAAATCCAGACTCCACATTAGTTTAGATAATATTATTTTAGACGGTTGGAGTATGTTCTACATTCTAGATGAATTGAAATTAAGATATAATGAAGAAAATTTTTATAAGGAATTACCAGATGTTTCATTTAGAGATTATGTTTTAGAAATTAGAAAAGTAAAAAACACATCTAAATATCAGGTTGATAAAAAATATTGGCTGAATAGATTGAATGGATTTTTGGAAGCCCCTAAATTTGAAATAGCAAAGTTAGAAAGTGATATAGAAGAACAAACTTTTAATAGAAGAGAAAAAATCATTGATTCTTATGGATTGAATAAATTAAAAGGAATCGCAAGAGAAAATAACATAACATTGACAATTTTATTAATAACATTATTTTCTGAAATAATTAGGAAATATTCATTAAATGATGAATTTGTATTAAATATTACACAGTTTAACAAGGAACAAATTCATCCGGATATAAATAAAATCATAGGAGATTTTACTAACCTAACATTTCTTGAAGTAAAAAATTGTACTAGCGATTCATTGCTAGAAAAATCCAAAATGTTGCAAAAACAATTATTAGAAGATACAAAACACAATTCATATAGTGCTGTAGAATTTGGAAGAGAATTAAGAAATAAACACTCTAACAATAGATATTCTTTAATGCCTATAGTATTTACAAGTGGATTAGGTTTGTCTGAAGGCAGGAAAGATGCTTGGCTAGGAGAACTTGTATATAGTATTTCTCAAACACCACAAGTTTGGCTTGATCATCAAGTTATGGAAATGGACGGCAAATTAAAAATAATTTGGGATTCCATTGATGAAATATTTACGGCACAGTTGCTAGATAGGATGTTTGAGTCTTATGGAAACTTATTGGATACTATAATAAATAATACCAATGCGTTTTCCACTAAAATTAATTATAAGGAAAATAAAGATACTGAAAATAATGTATGTATTAGAGAAGACTTATCAGTTTATCAAAATAATGAACCTGATGAAGATATTCATAAATCAAACAAGAAAACAGAAGATAAATTGAACACTGAGCTACTTTATTCTATATCAGAAATTTGGAAAGAAATTTTAAAAATTGAAGAAATAAAAAAAGAAGATAACTTCTTTAAACTAGGAGGGAATTCTTTAAATATGATACAACTATCTAATACATTAATGGAACGATATGGTTTTCATTTAGAATTAGGGGAATTTATGGAAACTCCATATATTGAAAATTTGGTAATAAAGTTGATGGATTTTTTGAAATGATGTATTTGGAGAGAGGAACATTATGATGAAAGCGATAGTTTGTGGAACAACTTTTGGTCAATCCTATATAAATGCGATAAAAAAAATAAATAATATTGAATTGGTAGGTATATTAGCTTTTGGAAGTAGTCGTTCTAAGAGGTGTGCAGAAGAACATAATGTTCCACTATATGTTGATGTAGATTCTATTCCAGGAAATATAGATATTGCATTTGTTATAATTAAATCTTCTGTATTGGGAGGTAAGGGAACTGAATTGTCAGAGAGTCTCTTAAAAAAAGGAATTCATGTGATACAGGAACATCCAATTCATTATAGGGAGATAGAGAACTGCTTAAAGTTGGCTCATGAATTCAACTCATGTTATATAGTAGGGAATTTATATAATTCATTGGAAACTATTGAAAAATTTATTGAAGCTGCAAAATATTTAAATAAAGAAGATGTTCTTGAACATGTAGATATCATGACATCTTCGCAACTTCTTTATTCTTTGATAGGTATTCTGAACGAAGCATTACCTCTTCTTAGAAGTTTTAATATAATTCCAACGTTAACAGAGAAAAGATACCCTTTTAATCGTGTTGTTTTGTCAAATGGGCAATTGGATGTAAACTTACAAATTCATAATGAGGTTTCTGATGTGGATGGGAATAACCATATGCATCTTCTTCATAAAATTACTTTTTTTTATAAAAGTGGAAGATTAGATCTTGAAGATACCTTTGGATCTGTAATATGGAGGGATAGAATGAATATATCTGATAATATTGTGTTAGATTCAAAACAAATTGATGTTAATTATTTAAATAAGCCAATAAAATTTAGCTTGGCAAATTACAGTAACTTGACATATGAAACTATACTTTATGATGTTTTTCCGAATGCCATAAGGAAAGAAATTGAAAAATTTATTGAAAATGTTAAACAAAGAAAAAATAATATTACAAGAACGCAAAAGGAAATAATAGTTTCGAAAAAATGGGGAGAAATAATGAAAGAAATAGGGTTTCCTAAAAATGTTAAATTTGGTGAAGAACATCTTAACCATTTACAAGCTTTAAAAAATTTAGGGATGAAAAAATGAAACTAAAAAATGATAGTACAGACTTAGATTTATTTGATTATGTAAATGAGCTGAGAAAACAGGGAATGTTTTTGTTTGTGGAAGATAAAAAATTAAAATATAGAATCAAAAAAGAATTATACAATGAAGAGGTAATCAACGAAATTAAAGTTAACAAAGAGGATTTACTCAGATATTTATCAAAAGCACAAGAAAACACTTTGGAATTGAGTTCACTTCAGTTGGCATATATGGCTGGACAAGTAGATGGGGAATTTTTAAATAAAGTTAATGCTCATTATTATATTGAATTTGAAAAGCAAAATTTAAATATTGCTAATCTTGAAAAAAACATTAATTTGATGATTAGAAAAAATGATATTTTAAGATTGATTTTATTATCGGATGGTAGAGGGATTATTCTGGAAAAAGTTCCTGAATATAAAGTTTTTAAATATCAATATAATTCTAAAGAGGATAGGTATAAAATGCGAAAGATTTTATCGCATATGAAGTATAATATCGAAACATGGCCTATGTTTAAATTCGTAGTTGGAAAGAAAATTAATGGCGAGAATAAAAATGATGTACTCCACATAAGTTTTGATTGTTCTATATTAGATGCGTGGAGTGCAGGTAATATGATATATAAGCTTTTTGCGTTATACGAAGGAGAAAAAATAAGTTTTTCCGATGTATCTTATAAAGATTATGTAATGAATTTAAGAATATATAAGGAACTTGCATTTAATAAGAGACTTTTAGATGAGGCTGAAAAATATTGGAATAAAATGATAAAAACACTACCAAAAGCACCGAATTTAAGAACAAAAATGCCGATTAATGACTTAGAAGAATACAATTTTAAAAGAAAAGAATATCGTTTTAGTAAAGAACAAACTGACAATTTAATACATTATTCAAAACTAAGAGGTGTAACGTTGTCTGCTATTTTAATCACTATTTATATGAAAGTATTGTCTGACTTAATTGAGACTGACGAATTAACAATAACAACAACATTATTTGGGAAATTACCAGTAGTTAAAAATGCAGATGAATTGTTGGGAGAATTTACAAATATAGGATTAATTAGCTATAAAGATGAATATAAATCTATATTAGAGTCCATCAAAAAAACCCAAAAACAAATATTTAAGTTATTAGAATATAGATGTTTTGATGGGATTAATGTTATAAATAAAGCTAGGCAAGAGAATGGAATAAATAAATTGTTTCCAATAGTAGTTACTTGCATGATTGGAGAGAGTTATAGCAATTGTAAAAATGGATTTCATGAAATATGTTCATTAAGTCAAACACCTCAAGTTTATCTAGATCATCATATAAGAATGATTGATGATAGTATTGTGATTACTTTTGATTATATAGATGAGTTATTATATGAAGAGGATATTATTTGGATGGTAGGTAAGTATATTGATGTTTCAAATGAAATATGCTCTAATTTTTGATAAATCAACTATGGAGGGAATAATATGAAAAGAAAAAAGTTTAATATTGAGTATCAAAAAAGAATTTATAGTGGTAAATATAAAACAATAATCTCACAAGAAAATGTTAAAACGCTCCTGGTTGAACCAGAATTAGAGGAAGATAAATCGGAATTTAAGATAAATTATATTGATAATATTAATACAGACAATGAAGTAAAAAAGAGAAAGTATTTTGTCCAAAAATTTTTATTAGATTTATTAACTGAAATTAATGTTAAAAAAATAAAAATAGACAACAAGAATGAAAATATAATTAAATACTGGTTGAAATATGTGAAAGATTTTAAAGCAGATGAGATGAATGAAGTAAAAATCGCAGAGGATTCTTTATATAGAAAACTACAACTAAAAAAGAATTTATTTGTAGATATACTTGAGAATAATAATAAAAAAGAGCTTTTGCTTTTAGATAATGAAATATCCCCAGCAAAACTAGGCATTAGAAGTGAGTTTACTGAGAGCTTATTAGATAAATTAATTAAAAACATCAATAATGAAAGTAAAGATATTAAAAGGTTAACAATAGGCATTGTTAATGATGTAGATTGCATAATAAAAGATAACTTAGTCAGCAGAATTAAAGATTTAAACAATGTAATTTTATTAAATGATTGCAATGATAAGAAATTTTTGAAAGATAATTACTTAAGTAGATTTGATCACATTATTTCTGTTAATTTTTTACATCAAATTGAAGACGTTGAATCTTTTTTCAAAACCTCAAAACTAATGTTAAAAAGAAACGGAAAAATTCATGTAATTGATTTTGGTAAAATGGATCCAATATCTGTACTTACAGCCATATTTTTTCAAGAAAAAAATCTTGATGTAGAAACTGAAAAACGTACGCAGTTTTTTTATAAAGTTGATTACATTAAGAAAATAGCCAAAAAATATTTTTTTAAAAATACTATGTTTTTGATAGAAAATAATATTGCTTATTATCTCGAATCAGAAAACTATACAGATCATATTGAGTTGATAAATAACTTAGAAAATGAAATTGGGTTAGATTTCGATAAGAAGATTGTTTTGCTGTCATTGGACTCTTTTAATGTGGATGTCTCTGATAAAACAACAATAAAAGAACAATTAAAAAATTATAATGAAAATTTAGAAGAAATCTTAAAAATAATATGGATGCAAAATTTGGATATAGATGATGTAGATAGAAATTCTAATTATTTTAAGCTTGGAGGAAATAGCTTATCTGCAACAAAGCTTCTAGTTGAGATAGAAAGAAGATTAAAATGCAAACTCACATTAAATGAAATTTTTTCAAATCCTGAATTTGAAAAAATGTTAAATTTGATAAATTCAAAACAGTTAGGTATGGAGGTAGTAGAAGGTGAAATATGATAGGAATAATTGGAGCTACTGGAGATATTGGTTCAGAATGTACTAAAATTTTGAATGGTTATGGAATCAAAGATATAAAGTTGGGATATAGAAGAAAAGAAAAAGTTTATAAGAGTAAGAATACTTTTGCATTTATAGATTTGGATGATATAAATACTTGTATTGAGTTTGTTGATGGATGTGACTGTATTATAAACTGTTCAGGGTATTCAGATTCATCAATATTTAATTTAATAGATACAGTTAATAAAAACAAATGTATTCTCATTGACTTAAGTTATTATAATTTCTATGAGAAATCTGTTTTTGAAGGAGGAACAATATATCATGGAGTTGGTTCATCGCCAGGATTAATAGAAGCATTGCCAGTTATTATTTCTAGAGTTTTTGATAAAACCCTTAGTTTTCAAATGTATTACGCCTCTAATGGGGAATTTACTTATAATGCAGCCAAAGAATACTTGAGATATTTAAGTGAAGATGGTTTTTATGCAAGATCAATCTTAAATTCAGGAAAGATAGAACCCTATTTGGCAGGAGATAAAACAATAACATTGCCAATAAGCAGCGAAAGATGGGTGCCATTTCCGTATATTGATAAAAGAACTCTTAAAGTTTGTAGGCAAATAGGTGTGGAAAATGCCATATTCTATATGTGCATAAAGAACGGATATGTTTGCAATTTTTTAAAGAATATTCGTTCTGATAACATTGAAAATATAAATGTAATGGCACAAAAATTAGTGGATTTATCCAATTTGGATAATATTGAAAAAAAAGAATTTGGCGGATTTATCTTAGAGGCAACAGGAATAAAAAATAAAAATACTATAGATGCTAATATGATTTTAAAAAGCATTTCACCAACTAGATTAACGGCTCTAACAGTAGCAGCTGTTTCTATTTTAGCTCTAGAACATGGTAATAAAACTGAAATCAAAGATATGAGTGAGTTTCCTTTATTAAATAGTTTACTTGATAAGATGATGGAAATGGATACAACATTTTATTACAAATTGATGAAAGGAACAAATTTGAAATTGAATAATATCTTTGAAGGAGAAATATAAAATGAAAAAAAGATTGAAAGCCATAGTTTGTGGCACGAATTTTGGAGAATTTTATTTAAAAGCATTAAAGAGTGCCGAATCAGATTTTCAAATTGCAGGTATTATCGGAAGAGGAAGTGAAAGGTCAAAGACACTTTCAAAGAAATATAATGTACCACTGTATTTTAATGTTGAAGAATTGCCATCAGATATAGATTTAGCTTGCGTTATTGTTAGAAGTGAGGGAACAGGTGGGGATGGAACAGAATTGTGCATAGATTTACTAAATAAAGGAATAAACGTAATTCAAGAGCAACCTGTTTATCAAGAACATTTATATAAATGTTATAAGCTAGCAAGAGAGAAAAACCTTATTTACTTGACTGCAAATCTATATTCAAATTTATCAAATATGCAGAGCTTTGCAGTGTATGCAAAAAAATTAAATATATATTCTAAGTTAGAATATATAAGCGTTTCTTTTTCTACACAATTATCATATGTAGCTTTGGATTTATTAGCTATTTCTGGAATTTTAGGTGATTTGGAGTTGGATAATAATATAATAAAGGGATTAGGCCCATTTGATATATTATATGGAAATATAGGGAAATTACCTATTTTAATAGAATTCAATAATCAATTAAATCCCAAAACACCTGATTACAATATGCAATTAATGTATAGTTTTAAACTTTATTATGAAGATGGAGTATTATCGCTAAATGATGCGTATGGAGATGTTGCTTGGCGTCCAAGAACATATTTAAAAGGAGCTAAAGACGATTTAAATATAGGTAAAGAGTCAATCTACAAGGTTTTGAATTCTTTAAAAGAAACGAGTACTTCAAAATTTTTTCAAACATACTGGATTGATTCAATAACAGCAGAATTGATTAAAATGAAGAAATATATGAATTCAGGCAAACTTGATATTCGTCGAGTAAACAGGGAACTATCAACATCTAAAAAATGGGAAATTTTGCAGAAAAAAGCGGGATATGCAAAGTTTATGGAGACTAGTAAAGAGAAGCTGCTTTTGCTGAGTGATATAAAAATTTTTGATGAATAATTTAATAAGGAGGTAAATAATGGAGAACGGTTATAAAGAAATAATTGAAAAATATTCTAAGCAAGGTATTGAGTTGTATGTTGATGGTGAAAAGTTAAAATATAAATCCATAAATGGTCAGTTAGATGAAGATATTTTAATGGAATTAAAATTAAATAAAGATGGACTTAAAGAATACATTAAAAAACTTGAGAATAAATATGATGTTAAAGATGATTATGCACCATTTCCATTATCTCCAGTTCAGAAATCATATCTTTATGGAAGAGATGACTTACATTCATATGGAAATGTATCTTGTCACATTTATCAAGAATTTTTATATGATAATTTAGACGTTTCAAAAGTACAAGATACATGGAATTACTTGATAAATAAACATGAAATGCTGAGGGCAGTTATATTTAAAGAAGGTTATCAAAAAATACTACAAAAAGTTCCAGAATATGAGGTTGTTACAGGAGATAGGATATCTATTAGAGAACAGTTAGAGGATAAAGTTTATCAATTAGAAAAATGGCCAATGTTTGATATTGGAGTATCAAATTATGGAGAAAAATCAATTTTACACTTTTCGATGGATTTTATGATATGTGATTGGTCAAGTATATGGCAACTTCTATTAGAGTTTGAGATGAAGTATTTTAAAGGAATAGAGAATGATAGACAATCTAAGATATCATTTAGGAATTATATAATAAGTGAAGAAAAGACAAAAGAAAACTCGGAATACAAGAAGGCGAAAGCATATTGGAGTCAAAAGACTAGAAAATTAAAGACATCTCCAGTAATACCTTTAAAAACGCTAAAAGAAACGGATGTTTGTAAGTTTAAAAGATTGTCTTTAACATTAGATAAGGATATGTGGGATAAATTTAAAATTTTAGCTCAAAACCATGCTTTAACACCGACAGCGTCAGTATTGACTGTATATAGTGAAGTACTAAAAAAATGGAGTACAGAAAAAGAATTTCTTATAAATTTAACTTTATTTAACAAGAAAAATTTAGGGGAAAATATAGAATATTTAGTAGGAGATTTTACAAATACATCGGTAATTTCGATAAAAAACATAAAAGAATCTTTTTCAGAGTTAGCAAGAGAAGTTAATAAAGAATTATTCAGCTCAATAGATAATAGTGCATATCCTGGAGTTAATATATTAAGAGATATTGCTAAACTGCATAACTCCAAAGAATTTTTAGCACCGTATGTATTTACAAGTGCAATAGGGTTAATTAAAAAGAGGTTGATAGGAAGATATGTGTATGGAATATCTCAAACACCGCAAGTATTTATTGATTGTCAAGCTATGGATACTGAATTAGGTTTACAGATTAATTGGGATGTTCGTGAAGGAATATTTGAAGATGATATGTTGGAGGATATGTTTAGTGAGTTTAAGAAGATTTTAATAAATTTATCGAACAATAAAGAATTTTGGGAGAAACGTCTTGAAATTAATCTACCTAAGTGGCAACGTGAAATTAGAGAAAAAGTTAATGCTACAAATAAAAAAATTAATAATAAGACATTATTAGAAGATTTTATAGAAAAAGTAAAATCTTATCCAGATAAGGCGGCTGTTATAGACTCTAGAGGTTCAATTTCTTATAAAGAATTATATAATAAGTCTGTATCTATAGCTTTAGCATTGAAAGAAAAAAATGTAAAAAAAGGTGAGCATATAATTGTAAAACTACCACATAATAAAAGTCAAGTTTATACTATTCTTGGAATACTTATGGTAGGAGCTATATATGTTCCGGTAGATTTTAATATAGAAGAAAAAAGATTAGAGAATATTTTAAAACAATGTAATTGTAAAGTTATTTTGACAAATGTCAGTTGTTATGATAGTAGACAAAGAAATTTTGTGAACATTGATGATGTAAATTATAGGTTAGATTTGATAAATATGTTTAATATAGAACATATCGATTCGACTGATGCAGCTTATATCATGTTTACGTCAGAGACTACTGAAAATCCAAAAGGTGCTGTAATAAATCATGGCGCAGTATTTAATACTATATATGATATAAATCAAAAATTTGAAATATCTGAGAGAGATTGCATATTAAGAATATCAAAATTAGATTTTGACTTATCTGTTTATGATATTTTTGGAATGCTATCAGTTGGAGGAACTATTGTATATCCTGATGAAAGTGAGTATTTAAATCCTGCTCATTGGGATAAATTGATTGAAGAAAATTCTGTGTCTATATTAAATATGGTACCAGAATTAATGAAACCATATTTAAATTATTTAGAAAATTTATCAAAAAAACAAAATTTTATTAAACTAATATTGCTATCAAGAGATTGGATTCCTTTAAATATGCCTAATGCGGTGCAAAAAACTTTTGTAGAATCTAAAATAATAGTATTGGGAGGTGCTACAGAAGCCTCTATATGGTCTAACTATCATGAATATAAAGGTATTAAAAAGGGATGGAAAAGCATTCCGTATGGGAAACCGCTCACTAATCAACAAATTTATGTATTAGATAAAAATTTTGAAGATTGTCCAGTTTATTGCGAAGGTAATTTATATATAGCTGGTAGAGGCTTGGCGGAAGGGTATTTAGGAGATAAAAAATTAACAGAAGAAAAGTTCTTTATTCATCCTCTAAAGCAGATCAGACTTTATTCTACTGGAGATTTGGGTCGCTATTTATCAAGTGGAGAAATAGAATTTTTAGGTACGGAAGATACTCAGGTAAAAATAAGAGGCAATAGAATAGACCTTGAGGAGATAAAAAATGCTTTAATTAAGCAAAAAGTAATTTCAAATGCTATTGTAATGGTAAATGAAAATAAAAAAGAATTTCCTATTGAATCAGTAGTAACAATTGCTAGAGAAGACAGAGATGATAAATTAGATTCGCATTATGAAACTTTATTTAATAATAATGAGGGTATAGATATTAAAAATAAGGAATACTTATTTAGTAACAAATATAGGGAATTATGCGATATAAGAGATAAAATATGTTTAAATGCTATACTAAATGCAATGATAGATACAGACATATTAAAAAAAGAACCAAATTCTGACTTATATAAAAGAAAAAGGAAATTAAATGATAATAAATATAATTGGATAATTGACAGATGGTTATATCAATTGATAGAAAAAAATATAATATATGCTGAAAATGGAGATTATAAAATTCAGTCTATTTTGACATATGATGATATTGCTAATTTATGGACAAAAGTTTTTTTAAAATGGGATGTTAAAAATGATAATAGTTTGAAGTACTTAAAGTATGTCAAAGACAGCACGGATAATTTAGTAGAAATTTTAAATGGGAAGATTGATCCAGTAAATATATTATATCCTGAGGGTTCTGATATTTACACTGATGCAATGTATAATACAAGTATAAATTCTATTGTTATTAATAATTTTTACTGTAATTTTATTAATGAGTATATTAAAAATAATAATCATAGGAAAATAAGAATTTTAGAAATAGGTGCCGGAACTGGGGCAACATCTGAAAAAATAATAGATTTATTAAATGGTGTAGATTATGAATATCATTTTACAGATGGAAAGAAATATTTTTTATCTAAAGCTAAAAAGAAGTTTGAAGATAATAAAAATGTTAAGATCTATCAATTGGACATTAATGAAGATCCTATAAAAATTGGAATAGAATACAATTATTTTGATATAATAATTGGCGCTTATGTTTTAGAAAATGCTAAAGATGTTGTAAGTAGTTTAAATTATATAAGAAATATATGTGCGCCTAAGGGATACTTACTATTTTCTGAGCCTATACGTAATGAACCGTGGATAATTGCATCTCAAGTATTTATGATGGAAAAACCATTAGATTCATTAAGGAAAAACAAATTTTTCTTATCAATAGAAGAATGGAAAAATATATTATATGAAAACAATGAAAAAATCTTTACTTTACCAAGAGAAGAATCTGTTATAGAGAAATTAGGAATGGTTTTGTTTATAAAACAGTTTAAAAGTGATTATTCTTTTATCAATAGAGAGAAAATATATAATAATCTTAAGATATGTTTACCTATTGATTTGATGCCTGACAAAATAACTTTTTTAGAAAAATTCAAATTGACTTCAAATGGTATAGTTGACATAAAGAAAAATTTTTCATATGAAACGGATTATTTGAGATGTGCAGAAAATGAATCTATTAATTTTGATTCAAAAAAACATCTATACCAAAAGAAGCATTGAATATTTGTGCTAAATTTTTAGATGAAGAAGAATTAAATTTAAATAAGAATTTATATGAATGTGGAGCTGATTCATTGATTTTAGCTCAAATAGCAGCTGAAATTACAAAAAGCATTGAATCAAGTAGCACATTTGAATCTATACTTAGAGAATTAATAGATGAACCAACTTTTTATAGGATTTCTGAGTTATTGAAAGGCGGAAACGGTACAGAGCATAATATTTCTAATGATGAATTTATATACTCAAAAAAATATAGTGCAGCCATCGAGGATAAAAGATTAAGAGTTATATTACATGGAGCTTTTGGAAATCTTGAAAATTTAAAAAATTTAGCAATGGAATTATGTTCTCAAAATAAAGGAGATATATTATTGATGGGTGTATCAGATATAGGTAAGTATCTAGATATAAATTCAGATGAATTAGTTGAAAAATTGGCAAATGAGTATTATAAAGAAATACAAAAATTTTCTCCAACAAATGTTCAAATAATAGGATATAGCTTTAGCGGGGTAGTTGCAATAGAAGTTTCTAGGAGATTATTAGAAGCAGGAATTTTAGTAGATAATTTAGCAGTTATAGAAGGTGGAAGCTTGTTAAATTATAATTATGATGAATTATTATTGGAATTTAATTTCTTACAAGCATTTAATATTGAAATTTCAGATATAGGATTTAAAGAAACAAATATATTAGATATAGCATTTTCTAATATGGATAATAATTATGAGAATGCAATGACGGTTAATAATATATTGAGTAAAATGCGATTCGAAGAAGATATACTTTATGTAAAAAAATTAAATTCTTTATCTCAACAAAAAAGATTTGAATTATATTATAATTTAGTAAAAAATAAGGGAAATTCAATTACAAAAAAATCTTTTTTAGATATGTATAAAATTTTCATAAAGTCATTTAATGCTCAAAAATTTATGCCTGAAATATATTTTGGGGATATAGATTACTATATAGCAAAAGATAATGTTGGGGCATATAAGCACTTTAATATCCTAGCTGAAAATTGGAAGAATATAATTATTGGCGATATTAGAAAATTTTATATACCAGGCAATCATTATAGTTCAGTACAAGGAAAGTCAAACTCAAAAGTTTTAGCAAATATGTTAAATGAAAATATGTCGAGCGAAATATAGAGAATAAAGTATATATTATAATAAATATTTAAAAAAGAAAGTATATCGTTTTGTGGGGGGGGTGAAAAAATGATAGAAACAATTATTTGTGGAAAAGTATCAGGAAATTTTATTGTAGAATCTTTATTTAAATTAAAAGATATAATTGAAATATCAGGAATTTTTGAAGTTAATTCTAAGACAACAATTAGAGATGCATATTTTAATAATTTGCCACTTTTTACAAATATAAAAAATATCCCTAATAATACTAAACTTGCATATGTTCCATTTAATTCTGAAATTAATAGAGATGTAGATATTGTTCGCTATCTATTAAATAGAGGAATAAACGTAATTGAAGAAATTCCTAAAAGTAAAAAAGATACAATAAAATATTTAAAGGAAATAAAAAGTAAAAACTGTTACTATCTTATTAGAAATTTATATGAAGAAACAGAAATTTCAAAAATGTTTATAAGAAAAGCGAAACAAATAATGCAAGAACAAAAAATAATATATATTGATTCGTTTATATCTAAAGATATGTTATTTTCTATTTTTAAAATTATTAAGTCAAGCCTTAATGAGAATTTTTGTTTTGATATAAAAACATTTAGTCATGATGAATTTATTACTATTAGTGGGAAAATATCGGAAATAACATTTTGCTTTAAAGTATATGATCCTATAAATATTAATAACAGATGCAAATACTATGAAAATAAATTGGAGTTTGTATTTGAAGATGGTAGTTTGATTTTAGAAATTTTTAAAAATATAATTATCTGGAAAAATAGAAGAAATTTATTTTTTGATAAAGATAACATAAATATAAATTTATACAATGCAGAACAACTACTAAATTTAAAAACATCTTTTACAGTCGAAAATAAAACAGATTTAAATGATGAATTATTACTTTTGGTAAAAAAACAGATCACTTTTTTAAATAATATGAAGAATGATGGAAGAAAATATTTGCCAAAGGTACACGAGATTATTAAAGATGTTCAATTATTTGATGAATTTGAATATTTAGTAAGAAAGTTTGATTTAAAAGATGACCTTACAATAAAACAAAACTCATGTTTATCCTCAAATTTAGAAAAAAATGAGTGGTTGTATGAAACACCTAATTTAATGAATATTCATTCTATACAAGATGTTGAAAGAAGGTACTCATTTATAGATCATGTTCATGTAAATAAATTTTTAGAATCGATAAATATGTATATATATTTGTCCATGATATTGTTTTTTCAAAATAATGGTGTTTTTATTGATTGTAATCGCAAATATAATATAAATGAGATTATTGAAAAAAACTTTAATAGTAGAAATAAAAATATTATATTAAGATGGTTAAATATATTATTCGAAAATGAATTTATACATCTAGAAAATAATAATTGTTATTTGCGTAAAGTCGTGAATAAAAATAATATTGATAGATATTATGAAGATGCAAAGAACTTATGGGATTGGAAATTAGGAGATCCGTTGTCTATAGATTATATAAATCAAAATATAAAATATTTACAAGAATTATTTGATGGAAAGAAAAAATGTAATTCTATATTATTTCCTGAGGGAGACCTGAAATATGCAAAGGCATTATATAAGAACAACATGGTATATAGATATATTAATGACTTAGTAGCAATAACTATATCTGATTATGTAAAAAAATATTCTAGTGGAATTAATAAGATAAAAATTTTAGAAATAGGAGCTGGAATAGGAGCTACTACAGATAGTGTATTAAAAAGATTAATAGATGAAAATTTGATTGATGAAGTATTATATAAATATACAGATATATCGAATTTTTTTTATCCAGTGTGCAAAAAGCAAATATGAAAATGTAGTTAGTAACATTGAATATGAAAAGATTGATATAGATAAAGATTTGGAAAAGTTAGGAAAGGAAACTTTTGATATAGTGATAGCTGTAGGTGTATTAAATAATTCTGGAAAATTAAATACAGTATTGAGAGAGATATATAATACTGTAAAAAAAGATAGTCTTATATTAATTGCAGAACCAGTTAAGGAACCTCCTGAAATGCTTGTTTCACAAGTTTTTATGATGACAAAACCAACAGATATTAGGCTAGAGAAAAATAGAACATTTTTAAATAGATTAGAATGGCTTGATTTATTAAAGGATACATTTGATAAAAAACAAATTCTTACTTATCCTAAAAATACACACGCCTTGTATGAATTTGGGCAACAATTATTTGTTGTTAAAATATAAAAAAAGGAGATAAATAAGTAGTCATGAAAGAAACAATTATTTTAGTATGTGGAGCTTTTCATTATGAATGGTGCTGGAATGAACATTTTATACCATACTTTAAGGAAAAAGGATACAATTTACATGTGCATGCATTATCAAAAGAAGCTAAAAATTTAAAAGATTCTATGAAAATATTAAGGGAAAATATTAAAAAAATTGATACAGAGTTTATTTTTATAACACATTCTATGGGTAATTTGTTTATAAATGAATTTTTAAAAACTTATAAAGATTGTGTGCCGAAATCAATGGTTTTTTTAATGCCATTTCCAATTGAAAACAGGATTAAAAATTTATTCTTTACTAATAAGAATTATATTAAGTTGACAAGGGAAGAATTCTTTTTTTCTGGAAGAGTTAATAACGCTAAAAAGTATATTGATAAAATGAATAAGGAACCTCTAAGCATAAGAATGTTGCCTGTTATTTATTCCTCAATTAAAAAAATAGAATTTAATGTTCCAATTTAACCATATATTCTAAAAATGACAATTGTTTACTCGGAGAATCAGTAATAGAATCAGCTAAGTTGTATAAATCAAAAATTGTTGTTTTAGACGATGTGTGTCATGATTGTATGCTTGATCCAGAATGGAAACTAGTAGCGGACCTAACAAGAGAATTTATAGATAATTAAATAATATGTTATCATAAAAAAATGTAATTGATAGTGATTGTTGACTTCATTAGCTTCTTTATGCTAAAATATAGTAAACGGTGTTATCTTAATTTGGGAGGTGAAACTTACTGAGAGACAAAGATGTTACAATAGAGAAAATATTAAAAAGTGCAAAAAGCGAGTTTACAGAGCATGGATTCGAAGAGGCTTCTATTCGCACTATTGCTAAAAATGCAGGAATTACGCCTGGTGCAATATATAAGCATTTTAAATCTAAAGAAGATATTTTTAAAGTACTTGTAAGTCCTATACTTAATCACTTATACAGAAGAAGTAAAGAATTGACAAATCAAGCGATTGAAGAAATTAAAGTAAATGGTTTACAAGCTTTTGGAGAAAAATCTGATGATAGTAATAGGGAATTATTGGAATTTATTTACCAAAACGATCCTATAGTTAATCTTCTGTTTAACTGTTCTCATGGTACGGAATTTGAATCAATTCGTCATGATTTAGTGAATCTTGAAGTGCAGGGCGCTAAGAAATTAATTGAGATTCTTAAAGAAAAAAAGATTGAAGTAAATGATTTGAATGATGATGAACTTCATGTTCTTTATACAATGGCATGTACGCCTTTATTTGAGGTAATCACACATAGGTATCCATATAATGAAGCCTTAAATTTTATCGATATGATGGAGGCAGCAATGAATTTTGGTTGGAGGAGGATTATTAAATGAAAACATAATATAAAATTAAAAAATAATAAATTTTGAAATCGGGTTAATCCCGATTTTCTGCGTTTTATGGAAAGTAAACAAAAATAAAAAAAATTTACCAGTAAAGATTATTTTGAATCAATCATATTGTAACTGGTAAATAAATATAAAAATTTAAATGGAGGTATTCAAATGAATGAATCAAAATTAAAAACAAAAGATTTAGTTAACATCGGCATTTTTTCAGTGATTTATATGGCGTTATCCATGGCGGTAATGTTTATTCCTGTGTTTTCTCCGATACTTTGGTTATTATGGCCAGCAATGACAGGCATAATATGTAATTTTATTTACATGTTGTTGGTCTCTAAGGTGCCAAAACCAGGAACGGCTTTACTTTTGATAGCAATTACAGGGATTATATATTTTGCTATAGGAGAATGCACTTTTACAATTGTCATAACTTGCGTTATTGCAGGGGTTTTAGCAGAAATTACTAGAAAAATTTTGGGATATAAAAGTCAAAAAAGCGTAATAGTATCTTCAGGATTGATTTGCATTGGGTTGATTGGCTCACCATTGCCTATGTGGTTGTTCCAAGAATCTTATATGAAGTCTATTATTAAAATGGGAATGAGTCCAGAATATGTAAATAAATTACAAACTTTAATTTCAATTCCAACACTTATCGGGATGATCATTACTGCATTTATTGGAGGAGTCATTGGTGCATATATAGGTAAAGCAATGTTCAAAAAACGTTTTGAGAAAGCTGGAATTATGTAAATGGAGGGTATTGTAAGAGGCATTATAAAGCTAAATCCACTAACTGAAATCATTTTTTTGATTTCAGTTAGTATTATTAGCTTTGCAAATAATAGCTTAAAATTAGATTTTTTTATTCTTTTAATTGTTGCTATTATAGCGTTATTTATGGGACTTGTTAAAATATCTTTAAAGGCATTATCTATGTTTGTATTATTACAGGGATTGAAATATTTTGTTTTGCCGATTCTACCAGATGTCATATCAGCACATTTTGGATTATTGGTGATTCATGCTCCTAAGTTAATACCGATTTTTTTAGTTGGTCAAATTCTTGTAAAAACTAATCCTATACGAAATATTATGTATGCCTTAAAAATGATGCATTTTCCAAAAAGCCTAATTATTTCTCTAGCAATAGGCATCAGATATTTTCCATCTTTAAGAGAAGAAAAAATATTAATCTCAGATGCAATAAAAATAAGAGGCGTGACTGGATTTAAAAAGATACAATTAGGACTAATATCATTAATAGTTACAGCTTCTAATACCGCAGATGAATTAGCTCAGGCTATTACAGTAAGAGGGATAGAAAATCCTGCAAGAAAGACTTTTATGGATGATGCAGGATTTAACATTTGGGATCTAATAATTATTCTATTATGCATTCTGATGTTCTTTAATTTAAAGTTCAAGTTATTTTTATAAGAGGTACGAAACATGATTAATATAAATGAAGCTTCATATTCCTATAAGAGAAGCTTAGAAGAACAGTTAAAGAAAATTTCAATAAAGATTAATCAAGGAGAAGTTATCTTATTATGCGGAAAATCTGGTTCTGGGAAAACAACTATAACAAAATTAATCAATGGATTGATTCCTCATTTTTTAGAGGGAAATTTATTAGGAAATATTTTTATAAATGGGATAAACACAAAACAAATGAAGATATATGAAATTTCTGAAAAAGTGGGAACAATTTTTCAAAACCCCAAAACACAGTTTTTTAATTTAGATTCAGATAGTGAACTAACATTTGGATTAGAAAATTTAGGTGAAAACCCTGATAAAATAAAAAGACAAGTTTTTAAAGTGGTACGTGATTTGGGAATTGAAAGATTAAAAAACAGAAATGTTTTTATGATGTCAGGTGGAGAAAAGCAATTACTTGCTATTGCATCTATTTATGCTACCAATCCAGATGTATATGTGTTTGATGAACCTTCTGCAAATATTGATGAGTATGGCATTGAAAGAATAAGAGAGATGCTTATAAATCTTAAAACTCAGGGCAAGACAATTATTATTTCTGAACATAGACTCTATTATTTAATGGATTTAATTGATAGAGCTATTTATTTACAAGACGGAAAAATAAAATATGTTTTTTCAAATGTGGAATTTTCTTCAATTAGTGATGACTCACGAAAGAAACTAGGACTTAGAACTTTTGTAAGAAAGAAAAATGATGATTTTGCAAATCCTGTCACATTTTGTGAATCTGATGACTTTGTAGTTTCAAATTTAGAATATGAAAATAAGAAACAAAAAATTTTAGATAAGATAAATATTTCCGGAAACAAGGGAGATATTATTGCAATAACAGGTAAAAATGGTCAAGGAAAAACAACATTAATGAGAATTTTGTGTGGACTGTTGAAAGAAAACGAAGGAAAAATAAGCTATAAAGGAAGTCCCATAAAATATAAAAAACGAAGAAAACTTTGTTATATGGTTATGCAAGATGTAATTCATCAGTTTTTTTCGGAATCTGTAAGAGATGAATTTAGTTTATTTGATTCTAAAATAGATGAAAAGCAAATAGATAATATTCTAGAAAAATTAGATCTTAAAAAATTAGATAATCGTCATCCTATGTGCTTATCAGGAGGTCAAATGCAGAGACTTTCTGTAGCATTGGGGATGTTAATGAATAGAGAAATTATTATTTTGGACGAACCAACGAGTGGACTTGATTATACAAATATGCTCGAAATAAGCAAAGTCATTAAAGAATTTTCAAATAATAAAATTATATTTATTGTTACGCATGATAATGAATTGATTGATAGTACATGTAATAAATTATTGGAAATTTGCGATGGCAGAATAAAAAGATTTTATGAAAGAAGGTAAAAGATGGATATCTTAAAGGGACATAAAAGCAAGATTTTCGCAGCTGTATTCATTGCGATAATAGGAGTAGGATTTGGTGTAATACCTTATTTTTCTGTAGCAGCCATTATTAATAACTTGGTTGCAAAAAATGCAAATTTAAATAATTATTATCCATATATTTTTGCTGTATTTTTGGGATTTTTGGCAAGTATATTATTTCATGAAATATCTACTATTATTTCTCATAATCTTGCCTACAGGATTATTGAAGATAAAAGAAAGTTATTAGCTGACAAATTAAGTAAAATTTCTATGGGAGAAGTTGAAAGAAAAAGCAGCGGACAGTGGTCTCAATTTATGGTGGAAACACTTGATAAAATGGAAAAACCGATTGCTCATGTGATTCCAGAAGTTATTGCTAATATATTCATTCCTATAGTATTGATCATAACAATTTTTATAATGGACTGGAGAATAGGAATTGCAAATTTACTTACAATTCCATTAGGATTATTGTTCTCAATGTTAATGATGCGAGGTTATGAAGAAAAATCTAAAAGATACCAAGAAGCAGCTAAAGCTATGAATACGACAATGGTTGAATATGTAAATGGTATTAAAGTTATAAAAGCATTTAATAAATCAGCATCATCATTTGGGAAATTTAGAAAGACTGTTGAAGAGAATAAGAACGCAATGCTTGATTGGTATTTGAGTGTTTGTTTTTCAATGACAGCAACTATGGAAACTATCCCGTCAACTATGGTATTCGTTTTACCAGCTTCATTGTATTTCTTTATGAAGGGTAGTGTTGAAGTAGGAACTCTTATCACGTGTATATTGCTATCATATGCTTCATATAAACCATTAATAAAAGCTATGAGTCATATGGAAACAATAGCAAATATAAAAGTTGTATTTGAAGAAATAAAAAAAATAATGGAAATTCCTAACTTAAAAAGAGGAGAAGAAGTAAGAGATATAAAATCTTATGATGTAGAGTTTAAAGATGTTACATTTGCATATGAAGAGTCAAAGAATGTATTAAATAATATTTCGTTTAAAGCAAATGAAAATGAGTTAACTGCAATCGTTGGAAATTCAGGTAGTGGAAAGTCTACTATTACAAAACTAATCGCAGGATTTTGGAATGTTTCTAATGGAGAAATTTTAATTGGAAAAACAAATTTGAACGAATTGCCTTTAAAACAGAATATGGAGCTTGTTAGCTATGTATCGCAAGAAAACTTTCTTTTTAATAAAACAATATTAGAAAATTTAAAGATGGCGAAAGAAGATGCGAGTATGGATGAAATTAAAGAAGCTTGTGAAAAAGCGAGTTGCTATAATTTTATAAAGGGCCTACCAAATGGATATGAAACTATTGTAGGGAAGGGAGGAGCAAATCTTTCTGGAGGAGAAAAGCAAAGAATTGCAATAGCTAGGTGTTTTTTAAAGAATAGTCCTATTGTACTACTTGATGAAGCAACAGCATATTCTGATCCTGACAATGAATCAGTTATTCAACAGTCTATTGATAAGTTAATTAAAGATAAAACAGTGATTATGGTAGCTCACAGGTTATCTACAATTGTAAATGCAAATAAAATAATTGTGGTGGATAATGGAGAAGTAATTGAAGAAGGCACTCATAAACAATTACTAGAGTTAAATGGGAGATACAAAAAAATGTGGGATGTATATACAGAATCTAAAGAAATCGAGGTGATATAAAGTGAGAGAATTGATAAAAACTTTATATGAGGTGTCAGGGTCATATTCAAATAAAATAACAAAAATGCTTATTTTTGATGTATTTAAGGGAGTATTTGAAGGAGTTTCTTTAGGTGCAATTCTATTATGTTTGACCAAAATTTGTGAAAATATATTTACGAACCAAAGCATTTTAATGAAAGATGTGTATATTGTTTTTATTATTGCAGCTATAAGTTTGGTGGGGAAAATTATATTTGGATATCTGGCTGATAAAAACAAATATATTGCTTCGTACAATTTAGGAGCAGAAAATAGATTATATATTGGTGATCGTTTAAAAAATGTAAACATGGGATATTTCAGCACAAATTCTTTAGGGAATATAGCAGGAGCATTGTCAACTGTTATAGGTGAACTTGAAACAATAGGAGTTTTTATTATTGAGCAAATGCTTGTAGGTACAATACAGACACTAATTATGGTTATTTTCATACTACCTTATGATTTTGCAACAGCTATAATTATATTGTTGACTTTGATTGTTGGAACCTTAGTAAACTTATTCACACAAAAAAGCACAGATCAACTAACAGAGAGATTGTTAGGACTTAAATTGGATTTAAGTGAAAAAATGCTTGAGTATGTAAATGGGATAGGAATAACTAAAGCATTTGGAAAAGATAAAAATACAGTCAAGGAACTAAACGAAAGTATTACAAAAAGTCGCAAAGGCTTCCTTGCTGTAGAAAAAATTTTAGTTCCAACACAGTTTTTATTCTTGTTAGTATTTAAACTTGGTATTTGTGTGATAATTTTTAGTTCTATAATAAGATATTTATCAGGGGATATTGAAGTTACTAAAGCTATTATATTAATTGTTATGAGTTTTGTTGTTTTTTCTGGATTTGAATTAGCAGGAAGTATGCAGAGTATTAAGGGTGTTGCTGTACGAAATCTTAATACTGTTATAAATTTAAGAAATTTGCCTGTAATTGAAGAAGGTGAAATGACAGAAGTAGATAAAGCAGAAATATCAATGAACAATATTTCATTTTCTTATGGAAAAGAAAATCTTTTCAATAATCTAAGTATGCTTGTTCCAGATGGAAAAACTACTGCTCTTGTTGGATTTTCAGGAAGTGGTAAAACAACACTTTGCAATTTAATGGCGAGGTTTTGGGATGTAAATTCTGGCGAAGTAAAAGTTGGAAATCTAAATATTAAACAGTACAAGTATGATGAATTGCTTTCAAATTTTAGCTTTGTTTTTCAAGACGTGTATCTTTTTGATGATACCATAAAAAACAATATTAAGTTTGGTAATCCAAATGCAACAGATGAAGAAATGATAGATATTGCCAAAAAAGCTCAGTGCCATGATTTTATTATGAAATTGCCACAAGCTTATGAAACTGTTTTGCAAGAAGGGGGTTCAAATCTATCGGGTGGTGAGCGTCAACGAATTTCTATTGCAAGAGCCATGTTAAAACCGAGTAGGTTTGTAGTTCTTGATGAGGCAACTTCAAGCGTAGATCCAGAAAATGAAAAAGAATTATTGATTGCTTTGAAAAACTTATTAAAAGGCAAAACCGTTATTGTAATTGCACACAAGCTTTCTACTGTAAAAAATGCAGATCAGATAGTTGTTTTAAAAGATGGTGTTATAAAACAAGTAGGAACACATAGTGAACTTGCATCTAAACATGGAATATATAAGGATTTTATTGAAATCAGAAAACAATCTGAAAAGTGGAAGATTTAAATTTGAGTAATAGATCAATCTTAATTTTTGACGAACCTACAAGTGGTTTGGATTTTAAGAATATGAAAAAAGGAGGATGATTTTATGAAACAAGATATGAAAGAACAATTATTAAGCAAAAGACCTATAGACCTACTTTTTCAATTATCTATCCCTGCTGTAATAGGAATGATAGTAATAGGTCTTTATCCACTAATGGATGGAATTTTTGCAGGAAATATTATAGGACAAACTGCAATGACAGCTTGTGGTGTAGCTATGCCACTTACCTTTTTTAATAGTGGAGTATCTACACTTATTGGTGTAGGTTCAGCATCGGTTTTATCAAGAGCTATAGGAAAGGGCGACAAAAAAACAGTTGATAAAATTATGGGGAATTTAATATTTTGGGTTATTCTATTCTCATCAATTATTACAATAGGCGGAATTTTACTTGCACCACATTTTTTAGATATGGTTGGAGCAAGTGGAGAAATTAAAGAATATGGTATCAGATATTTACGAGTAATTTTTATTGGTTCTTTATTTGTAAACTTTACTCAATCAGCAAACATGGTTATGCGTGGAGAAGGATTAATGAAAAAAGCAATGCTCATTATGGGGCTAGGAGCTTTTTTAAACATAATTCTTGATCCCATTCTAATGAAATTAATGGGAAAATATGCAATTGAAGGGGCTGCACTTGCAACTATTACAGCACAATTTGTTCAAGCAATAATAACACTCCATTACTTCAAATATAAAAGTAAAGCAGTAAAAATAAATAAAATCAAACCTGATCAGGAAATAAAAAAAGAAATGTTTGGCGTAGGGTCATCTGCTATGATGATGCAAATTTTATTTATGATTCAACAAACAATGCTATATAAAATGTCATTTAAATATGGCGGAGATACAAATGCTATCTTGATGGCAGCAACACTTAGAATATATGCCTTTTCATTCATTCCACTTTGGGGAATGAGTCAAGGTTTACAACCTGTAGTTGGTACAAATTTTGGAGCGAAAAAATACGATAGAGTAAAAGAAGCTATGAAAGTATTTTCTATCGGAGGGTTAGTTCTTGCATCAATATTTTGGGTGCCAGCATTAGCATTTTCAAAGAATATTCTTTCTTTGTTTGGAGTAGAAGAAAGTATTATAACTCAAGGGATAGGGAACTTTAGACTATTTTATTCTATCTTTATCCTATATGGAGTAATGGTAATGACTATAACATTCTTCCAATCAATAGGAAACGCTAAAAAAGCTGGCATAATAGTCATGCTAAGGCAGTTATTTTTATTCATACCTGCCATGATTATTTTACCAATGATATTTGGAGTTAAAGCAGTATGGTTTGCAGAACCCCTTGTAGATTTAATTATGATAATAGTTGGTGTAGTAATGATGTTTGGGGAATTAAATAGGATGGATAAAATTAGTTTGAAAAATTCAAGTAATGAATAATAAGTGGGTTTATTTAAAAGAATGGAGGGAAATATGCAAATAAATATAATTAAAGTACATTTACCTTTTTTCTTTGGTTTACGCTATTTACAAGTTAGATAACTCAGTTAAAAAATTAAATACAATTACTATTAGAAAGAGTTTTTTTCATTCTAGAGGACTAACCATGCCCAAGAGCAGGAGTCCTCCTTTTTTTGTCTGAAAACATAAAGACAAAAAAGAATGGAGGAAACATAAATGACAAAAGAATATTACCTTTATGTCGGTGGGCAAAAAATCAAAGTAAGCGAGCAGATATACAAAGTCTACTGGCAAGAAAGAGAACATGAAAAATATTTAGAGCAGGTGGACAAGAAAAACCACTTGCTCTTTTTTTTCGTCCCTAAATCATGATGGGAATTTCGAAGATAATTTAGAGGATAAAAACGTTGATGTAGAAAAAGTTGTAGCTACACAAATGATGATTGAAGCACTAAAAAGTGCTTTGTCAAAGTTAAATAGGGATGAGCGGGAAATCATAGAAAGATTATATTTCAATGATGAAACACTTCGTGCAGTAGCGAAGACTCAAAATATCTCACATCCAACTTTAATTAAAAGACGAGATAAAATTTTAGAAAAACTAAAGAAATTTATAGAAGAACTATAAATTATGGTTACCAAAGAGGGCAAATTTTCCTTTATAAAGTGAAGGGGAATTTTGTCCTCTTTTATATAAAAAAAGAAATTAATAGAAATTTGAACCTTGACAACTGAATAGACCAAGACAGGACATTAACCATTTGTGGAGCTTTATAATTTCTTCGCCATAACTTTTCTGCTGATAAGGATTTCGGTTTAAATAAATACTCTAGTTTAAAAGAAGGATAAAAGAAAACGAGCGACAAAAAGAAATTATATATTCAACCTAGGAAATTGATGCATTGAAGCAAATGGGGATAATGATACTTCTACAGTTGTTGCCGGCTCATCTTGAAAAGGGGCGGTGGTGAAATTCCAATGTCGTGACCTACACGCCTGTTAATGTCAAAAAACTTAAAAATATTGAAGATAAGGAGAAGATATTATGTGTGATGAACATAATATAAATACAGAAATGAAAACAGATAAAAAAGATAAACAGATGATAAATCAAATTGATGGTTGGAATATAGAAGTTAAATTTAATGAAAATGGATTTAGCTTAGAAAATTTAGTAGAGGAATACATCAAAGAAAAATTTTCTGTCTATTAGGGGCTGACAGAAAATATAAGGAGCGTTATAATATTTTTGTGGAAGCCTAGCCTTGGTTCGATTTATTGTATGTAAATTGAATTAAAGGAGGCTTTTTTATGTTTAAAAACAATTTAGCAAAAGAAAATTTGGCAGTTATGTATTTAAGATTATCAAAAGAAGATGGCGAAAAAACAGAAAGTAACTCTATATCTAATCAAAGAGAAATTATAAACTCTTATGCAAGAAAAAATCAAATTACAATTGTCAAAGAGTATGTGGATGATGGGTATTCAGGTGCAAATTTTGATCGTCCCAATTTTAAAGAAATGATAAAGGCTGCCTATGATAGAAAGTTCAATACAATTATTGTAAAGGACTTATCAAGATTCGGAAGAGATTATATAGAAGCTGGAAAATATATTCAAAGAATATTTCCGGAAAACGGTATAAGATTTATATCAGTAAATGACAATTACGATAGTAAAAGTGCAGATATAAACGATACACACCTTATACTTCCTATAAAAAACTTCATCAATGACAGTTATTGCCGAGATATTTCCAATAAGGTAAAAAGCTCTCAAAAGATAAAAAGAGAAAAAGGAGACTTTATCAGTGCTTTTGCACCTTATGGATATAAAAAGTCTGAGGAGAATAAAAACAAGTTAGTGATTGATAAAGAGATATCAGATATTATCAAAAATATATTTGATATGAAACTCTTGGGATATTCCTCAAAGGCAATTGCAGATGAACTAAATCATTTAGGAGTTTTAACTCCAAGAAAATATAAAGAAAGTCAAGGATTTAAGTGTAATGGATTTCAAAATACAAAAGGTGGAACTTGGTCAGCAAAGACAGTAAATAGAATTATAGAAAATGAAGTATATATTGGAAATACTTTACAAGGAAAGAGTGTTACTTTAAGTTATAAAAATAAAAAGCAGATAGAAAAAGAGAAAGAAGAATGGATAAGAGTAGAAAATACCCATGAATCAATTATAAGTAAAGAAGTTTTTACTATTGCAAATACTATGTTAAAAAGAGATTTGAATAATTCTCGTGGAAAGGACAAAATTGATATTTTTACAGGAATGCTTTTTTGTAAAGAATGTGGAAGTTCTTTGATTAGAAGGACTGTAAAGTATAAAAAAAGAGAAGAGATATTCTATATCTGTTCAAAGTATAACAAGGAAAAATCTTGCACAAGACACAGCATAAAAGAAGAAACCTTGATAAAAGCAGTATCTAAAATAATGAAGTCCTACATTGAATTTAATGAAAATCTATATTCTAAAGTTCAGCGTATAGATATAAATAAAAATTTGAAAGACAATCAAATTCCTATACTAAAACGAGAAAAAGCAATGACAGAAGAACTCTTATCTTCCCTATACCTTGACCTGAAAGAAGATGTTATTAGTAAAGAAGAATATCAACTTTTTAGAAAAAACTATACAGAGAAACTGACTAAATTAGATGAAAGTATCGAGTATAGATTGAAAAAACAGGAATATACTAAGGAGAAGATTGACAAAAATAAGAGTTGGATCATCGACATTAACAAATATAAAAATTTATCGGAAATAGATAGATTGTCTGTTGTGATGCTCATTGATAAAATTTTTATTTCTGAAGATAAAACGATAGATGTTAGGTTTAATCATACCGAAGAATTGTCTTTACTTGAAGAAATGACAAAAATGGATAAGTCTGACATTAAATCTAACACCATAAAAAAGAAAAGTATCGATATAAGCAGGAAGTCAAAAACTATCCCCACTGTTATGAATAAAAGTCTTGTAAGTGCTGAAAGTGAGGTATGCTATGGCTAGAACAAAAAATAGGCATATATCACAATCAGAAACAGAAGTTGGAAAAGTGATTGAAAAAATATACATTGCCGGTATTTATGCTAGATTATCACAGGAAAGAAAGGAAGCTTACAGGGATAAAAGTAATTCACTTGAAATGCAGGAAGAACTTTGTATAAATGCTGCAAAAGAAAAAGATATAAAGATTTTAAGAGTATACAAGGACTATGAATATTCTGGAACAAATTTTAAAAGACCTGCATTTATTGAAATGATGGAAGATATCCGAACAGGTAGGATAAATTGTATCATAGTAAAAGATATGTCAAGGTTTGGTAGAGAGTATTTAGAAATCGCAAACTATATCGAAAAAGTATTTCCATTTTTGGGAGTTCGATTTATTTCCGTAAATGATAATTTGGATACTAAAGACGGTATAAAATCAGAACAGAGTTATGAAATAGCAGTAAAAAATATCTTCAATGATTTATACGCAAAAGATATTTCAAAGAAAATAAAAGCCTCCAAAGAAATAAAAATGAAACAAGGGTCTTTTATAGGAGCAATGGCTCCGTATGGCTATAAGGTTGATAAAATTGATGGAAAAAGAGTTCTGATGATGGACGAAAAGGCAGCAGATGTAGTAAGACTTATCTTTTATATGGCAAGTCAAGGTGAATCCAATATGCAAATAGCAAGAGAATTGACTAAAACATATACGACACCTGATGAATATAAAAGAACAGGTAAAATTTTTAAGGATAAAGAAGATACAAGACAATGGGATATTTCTTATATATCAAAAATGCTTTCTGATGAAGTATATATTGGGAATTTGATTCAAAGAGTTTACTCAAATAGACATGATCCAAGTAGGAAAAGTAAGTTTCGTGATAAAGAAGAGTGGATTATAACAGAGAACACCCACGAAGGTTTAATAGACAAAACTACATTTGAAAATATCAGAGAGATAAAGGAGAAAAAACAAAACTATCTACCTTACCATTCACTGAAAAACATAATAAAAGACGGAAAAGAAAATGTTGGAGTAAAAATTCAAAGAGATCATAAAAAAGAAGGAAAGTATGACGACCTCATACAATGCAGTGTTTGTGGTAGAAATTTGAAAAAACAATATGGACCACGAGGACTGAAATATCATGATGAGATTTGCTATTGCTATTATTGTAAAGGTGGAGACAGATTAAAATTAGAAAAATCTCATGTCAGAATATATGAAACAGACCTAGACAAAATTTTAGTAGATACCTTTAAAAGACTGTTTTCAAGCTTTTATAAAAAGGATAAAAGATTACGACTAAAAATATATTTAGAAAATATAAGTACTGAAAAGATAAATCAAGTTTCTCTAAAAACAGATGTAAATAATAAAAAGATTGCTTCTCTTAGGATCAATCTACAAGAACAATATGAAAACTATGTTAAAGGAGAGGTTCTTTTAAGTGATTTTAAAATAGAAAGTAAAAAAATAAATAATCAAATAAAAACCTTAAAAAATGAATTAAAAGTTTTTGCTGAAAGAATAAGAAATATAAAAAAGAAAAAAAGAGAAATTATAGAATTTATAGATGTACTATTTTGCTGCTTGGATGCTAAAAGCATAGAAGTTGATAAAGAATTGGTCGATACATTAATTAGTCATATAGAAATATCAGAGTATAAGCAGGTTACCATATATTTTAAGTTTAAACTTGATAAAGATGTGGGAAAGCAGTTGGAGGTAGAGCATGAATAAGATAGCTATATATTTAAGACTTTCTGAAGAAGATTATCACAAAGTGGATGAAAGTGAAAGTATAGCAAATCAAAGAGATTATATAAAAAGCTACATTGAAAATGAAACATCTTTAAAAAGTTGTGAAATAGAAGAATATGTAGATGATGGATATTCTGCTACTAATACAAATAGACCTTCCTTTTTAAGGCTTATTGAGGATATAAAGAGTGGTAAAGTGGGAACTATAATTGTAAAAGATATGTCTAGGTTTTCAAGAGATTATATTTTGCTTGGGGATTACTTAAGCAATATATTACCATTTCTAAAAATACGATTTATTGCTATTAATGACAACTATGATTCTTTAAAAGAACAAGGTAATGGCTTAGATACAGATACACAGTTTAAGACATTGTATTATGATTTATTCAGTAAGGAATTATCTGAAAAGGTAAGAGGTTCTATTAGGCAAATTAAATCGCAGGGGAAAAATATAAATTGGGCAGCACCTTTTGGATATATTAAAGATCCAAAAGATAAACATAGTATCATCATTGATGAAAAAACAGCTTTTATAGTTAAAGAAGCTTTTGATTTATTGCTAAAAGGATATTCGTGTATTCAAGTGGCTAATATATTTAATGAAAAAGGTTATATTACACGCTCTGAACGAAAAGAAGAACTGAAACTTTCTGATTATACTGGAAATTTAATTACCGGAAGTGAAGTAAAGAAAAGAGTTTGGACAAATGCAGCTATCTCACAGATTACAAGGAACGAACTATATACAGGAGATTATGTATATAATAAATTCAAAGAAACAAAAATAGGTGGAAGAAAAAGAATTTTACTTCCTGAAGAGGAGTGGAAAATACTTCCAAATACCCATAAAGCTATTATTTCCAGAGAAGTGTTTGATAAGGTTAAGAAAATAAAAGAAAAAAGAAGTTTTGGGGGATATACAGGAAATAAAAATCGTTCTATTTTTTCTGATAAGATTTTTTGTAAAGAATGTGGTAGACATATGAGTTTTCGATGTGACAGTAGACAAAAGAAGAATTCTGATAAAATATACAAGTATAAAAGTTATTATTGTAATTTATGTAAAGCTGAGAAAACACCAAACAATATCAAAGAGAAAGATATTATTGAACTTATAAAACCCAAATTAAAAGATTTTAAGATACAAAACACATTAAATGAAGAGAAAGTCATAGAACACAAGAATGTGAAAGACGAGATTCTAAAGGAAATATCCATATTAAACAGTAATTTACAAATCATCTATGAAAACTATAAAAAGAAAAATATTTCGAAAGAGGAGTATCTAAAGGAAAAAACTTTTATCAAAGATAAAAAGATATTATTGGAGAGTAAGTTGGAAGAATTGAAGTCAGAGAAGATTGATTCAAGGAAAGAAATGGATATTACAGTCTTAGACGAAGAAAGTTTATTGAAGGCTTATTTAGACAATAAAATTGATAAGATAATTGTATCAAGAAGTGGAGAAATAGAAATTGTAGAAATATAGATGGATAGTATTAAAAGTAACTCATAATCTCGCCAACTTTAATTTTAATACGCCAAAATGTAAATAATGACGAGAAAATTTGCGGAAATAAATAGTACTGTTTACTATGAGTTGATAGGGTAAATATTTAGGAACAAACAAAAAAATGATATAATTATAGTTAAAATGAGATATTGTGAGGTGATTTTTGTGTCTAAAATAAATGTGGAAGGATCAGAAATTAGCATTATTGCCATAGATAATAGAGATTATATTTCTTTAACCGACATGGTTAGAAATGTTGAAAATGGTGTGGCACTGATAGAAAAATGGCTAAGGAATAAAAATACAATTGAATTTTTAGGAATATGGGAAGAAATGTATAATGCGAATTTTAATTCCACCGAATTCGAGGGAATTAAAAATGAAGCAGGTTTTAATCGTTTTATTTTATCGGTTAAACAATGGGTCAATAAGACGAATTCTATCGGAATTATTGCCAAAGCAGGAAGATATGGTGGAACATATGCACATAAAGACATAGCTTTTGAATTTGCGTCGTGGGTATCACCTTATTTTAAGCTCTATCTTATTAAAGAGTTTGAGCGCTTAAAAGAAGAAGAACAAAAACAATTAGGTTGGGATATCAAGAGGAATTTAGCAAAGATAAATTACAAAATTCATACAGATGCAATTAAGAATAATCTTGTCCCTGAAAAATTATCAAAGGAAAGAATAAACTATATCTATGCAAGTGAAGCAGATATATTAAATGTAGCTTTGTTTGGAATGACAGCAAAAGAATGGCGTGAAAGTAATCCGGAGTTAAAAGGAAATATGAGAGACTATGCTGATATATCACAATTAGTGTGTTTATCAAATCTTGAGAACTTAAATGCTGTTTTTATAAATGAGGGAATGGATGCAACTGAAAGGATAGAAAAATTAAATGCAATTGCTATTGAACAAATGAGGATTCTAACAGAAAGTGAACGTATAAAAAAGTTAAAATAAAAGTTTTGTATATAAATTAGGCGATAGAAATATCGTCTAATTTTATGTAACAATTGCTTGACATTGTAGGGTAAGTCAACTCTTTTAGAAGGCATAGCTATTGCGCTGGGTCTAAACCCAGAAGGTGGGTCCAAAAATTTTAATTTTTCAACAAAAGAAACTCATTCAGAACTCGGGAGCTTATTAGAAATAGCCAGGGGACCAAGGAGAGAAGAGGATGGATTTTTTCTTAGGGCCGAATCCTTTTATAACGTCGCAACAGAAGTTGAAGAATTGGCAGTGTCTGGTCCCACAAATTTTTATGATTCTTATGGTGGAAAGTCACTTCATGATCAATCCCACGGCGAGAGCTTTAGGTCTTTAATCATAAATAGATTTAGACCCAAGGGACTTTATCTTCTAGACGAACCTGAGGCAGCACTTTCACCAACATCACAAATGTCTCTCCTCTGTGTAATAGATGAACTAGTGAAAAAAGACTCACAATTTATAATTGCAAGTCACTCTCCAATTATCCTCGCCTATCCCAATGCAGATATCTACGAGTTTAACGAAAATGGACTGGAGAGGACAACTTATAAAGAAACAGATTCCTATAGTGTGACCAAAGCATTCTTAGATGACCCTGAAAGAATGATGAACTTATTATTTGATGAAGAATTATAACTCGACTATGTCGGGTTATTTTTTTTTAAAAAATTTTATAGACTAAGTAAATCTTGTCACTTGATAAATTAAAAAATAATCATTAAGTTCTTCATAAAAAAAGAAAGAAATGCACCATAAATGAGAAATTTCTCGCGTTTTTGATATAATAAGATTATGCGAAAGGAGTTACTATGCTAACAGGTGAATTGAGAAACAAGGTGGACGCAATCTGGACAACCTTATGGACAGAAGGTTCGACAAATCCACTTACAAATATAGAACAGATTACATACTTATTATTTATGAAGGGCCTAGACCAACTGCAACTTCAAAAGGAAGAAGATGCAAATCTTTTGGGCCTAGACTTTGAGACAATCTTCCCAAAGGACAAGCCAAACTACAGGTGGCACGTCTTCAAAAATCTTGGGTCAGCTACAGAAATGTTTGAACTCATGCAGGGAGAAATCTTCCCCTTTATAAAAAACTTGCAGGGAGAAGACGGGGACACTTCCTTCTCAAGATACATGAAGGAAGCAAACTTCCAAATCAATAAACCACAAACCTTGCAAAAAGTTGTGACAGCTATAGACCAACTTCCTACAGAAGACAACGACATCAAGGGCGACATTTACGAATACCTATTGTCAAAACTTCAAACATCAGGTACCAATGGACAGTTCCGTACACCAAGGCACATCATCAAGATGATGGTTGAATTAGTAGAACCAAATGCCGAAGATGTCATTTGCGATCCTGCCTGTGGAACATCGGGATTTTTGGTTGCGGCATCTGAATACCTTCGTGACAATGACAAGGACTTTATGTATGACCAGACTAAGTCACACCACTTCCACAACGACATGTTTTATGGTTACGACATGGACAACACCATGCTTAGGATTTCTGCCATGAATATGATGCTTCACAATGTAGACAATCCTCAAATCAAATACCAAGATTCTCTCTCAGAAGACAACAAGGACAGGGCAAAGTATTCACTTATACTTGCCAACCCACCCTTCAAGGGATCTCTTGATTATGAATCAGTTGCCAACGACCTCTTGGCCAATATCAAGACAAAGAAGACCGAGCTTCTCTTTGTAGAATTAATTTTAAATATGCTAAGGTCTGGAGGAAGGGCAGCAGTAATTGTTCCTGATGGAGTTCTCTCTAGTTCATCAAAGGCCCACAAGGACCTGAGAAAGGAATTAGTGGAGAACAACGACCTAAGGGGAGTTATCTCCATGCCAAGTGGAGTCTTCAAACCCTATGCAGGAGTTTCCACTGCTGTTTTGATTTTCGTCAAGACCAATAAGGTTGGTAACACAAAGAATGTTTGGTTCTACGACATGGAAGCAGATGGCTATTCACTTAACGATAACAGGACACCAATAGAAGACAACGACATACCAGATATAATTGAGGCTTTCAAAAATTTAAGCGACCAAGAGGACAAGCCTCGCACAGGGAAGTCTTTCATGGTTGACAAGGTAGAGATAGCGGAAAATGACTACGACCTTTCCATCAACAAGTACAAGGAAATAGAATATGAAGAAGTGGAATATGACCCACCTCAAGTTATTATTGGGAGGATAGAGTCCATGGAAAGAGAAATCCAAGATGGGCTTGAAGACTTAAAAAAGATCCTAGGTGACATGTGATGGAATCGGTTAGACTAGGTGATATAGTAAAAATCATTAAAGGAAAAAAAGTTGAAGAATCAACAAACGAGTCAGAAAAAGCAATTAGATATATACAAATTGAAGATTTAAGAAATGATGACAATCTAAAATATACCGAAGACTCTAAAGCAATTATAGTAAATAAAGAACACATACTAATTGCTTGGGATGGAGCTAATGCTGGTACAATTGGTTTTAATTTGGAAGGAGCAATTGGAAGTACTATATCTGCTCTAGAAATTAATGGATTATATAAAAATAATTTGTCCTCAGAATTCTTAGGATATTATTTAAGGTGCAAAAATTACTATTTGAGGGCTACAACTACGGGGGCAACTATCCCACATATTTCCAGGCCTGCTTTGTTAAAACTTAAAATTCCAATAATTAATATTAAGAATCAGCAGAAAATAGTTGATGCCCTAAAAAAATTAGAAGAATTAATGAGTAGAAGAAAAAAACAAATTCAATCCTATAATGATTTAATTGAAAGTTTATTTTTATCTTCTATAGATAATTCGAAGTATGAATTAATAAAGATTAATGACTTGATTTTAGAAAAACCTAAACGATTGTCAAAAGATAATAAAAGTTCTATTTCATATTATGATATATCATCTATTGATAATTTGAAAAATGTGATAAAGGAAGAAAAAATTATAACAAAAGCAAGTGATAGACCTGGAAGGGCAAAACAAATATTAGAAAAAAATGATATATTACTATCTAATGTTAGACCAAACTTAAAAAACATTGCTTATTTTGATTTTAATAGTACTTGTTTAGCTATTGGATCAACAGGGTTTACTGTTTTAAGAGCAGATATAAAAAAAATAAACCCAAGATTTTTATTTTATAGTGTATTAACTGAGGAATTTACAAAAAAGCTTTTAATTAATTCTACTGGAGCAAGTTATCCGGCAGTTAAAGAAGAAATAGTTAGAAATCAAACTATTAAAATACCACCAATAGAATTACAAAATAAATTTGCTGACTATGTAATAAAAATAGAAGAGGAAAAGAAAAAGCTAAGATCTTCTCTTGCTGAACTGGAAACACTTTTTGACGCTCTTATGCAAGATGCTTTTTCTGGAAATTTATTTAAGGACTGAGAGGGGAGGTAGACGTGGGCAATTTTGATTTCTTATTAAACAATAAAAACTACAAGGACTTCGCAGAGGCTTGCGTTGATGCCGAGAGGTCTCTTATTATATCTACAATAAATGCTGCTTCTGCCACAAGACGTGCCCTAGAACTTGCAGTCAAGTGGGTCTACAAGGTGGACACTGACCTTAGCCTGCCCTACAGGGACAATTTGTCTTCTCTTACAAGACACAAGGACTTCATAGATATTATCGACCCAGGACTTGATGAGTTAATTCTCTACATCATTAAGCTGGGCAATCTTGCAACCCACACCAATAAGAAGATTGATAAGCAAAAGGCTGTGGCTTCTCTCAGGAACCTCTTTGCCTTTGTTGACTGGATTGACTACTGCTATGGAGACTCTTATGTTGAGAGGACTTATGATGAAGGACTTATCCCAAGCCTTGACAGTGTTAGGGAAAAGTTAAATAAGTCTGAGACTGAAGACCTTAATCGCAAGAGGGAAGAGGAAGTTGACAAGGCCCTTGTGGACCAACGTCAAGAAACTCCTGATGATCTTCAAGAGAAATTAGTTGAGAATAAAAATAAAAATCAAAATAATTCTGATATTACTTATAAGATTGACCCAAGGACAGAGGCCCTCACTCGCAAGGAATTTATTGACGTGGACCTTGAACTTGCTGGCTGGCAAATCAACAAGAACGTAATCTTTGAAGTTGAGATAGATGGGATGCCAAACACTTCTGGCAAGGGCTATGTTGATTATGTCCTCTATGGCAAAGACGGTCTGCCTCTTGCTCTTGTTGAGGCAAAGAAGACTTCTGTTGACCCAAAGGCTGGAGCCCACCAGGCCCATCTCTATGCGGAGTGCTTGGAGAAGAAATACGGGAGAAGGCCCTTCTACTTTAATTCCAATGGTTTTGTAACTTGGTTTACTGATGACGAGAGTCAAAGGCTTGTGTCTGGTTTTTATAGTCAAGATGACCTTCAAAGGATAATGGACCGAAGGCACTTGAAGAAGTCTCTTGCAAGTTATTCTATTAATGATGACATCACAAACAGGTATTACCAAAGAGACGCAGTTGATGCCAGCATTGAAGCTTTTAGAAATAATCGCAGGTCGGCTCTTCTTGTTATGGCAACGGGAACTGGTAAGACTAGGACGGCAATTTCTATTGTGGACATTCTCACTAAGGCCAATGCAGTAACCAACATCTTGTTCTTGGCTGATAGGACTGCCCTAGTTAACCAAGCCATGAGAAATTTCAACTCTCTCTTGCCTGATTTAAGTCTTGCAAACCTAACTGAGGCCAAGAAAAACAGCAAGGACATAAGGTCTAGTAGGATGATTTTTTCTACTTACCAAACAATGATCAACTCCATTGACAATGTTCTTGATGACAAGGGTGACAGGCTCTTCACAGTTGGACATTTTGATTTAATTATTATTGACGAGGCCCACAGGTCAATCTATCAAAGGTACAAGGATGTCTTTGAATATTTTGATGCCAAGGTTCTTGGTTTAACTGCTACGCCTAGAGATGACATTGACAGGAATACTTATGAAATTTTTCATTTGGAGGACAATGACCCGACTTATGCTTATGAATATGAGGAAGCTGTTAAGGATGGGTACTTAGTTCCTTATAATAGGATTGAAACTGTTTTAGAGTTTCCTAGTGAAGGAATTCATTATAGCAACTTGACTCCTGAAGAGAAGGAGAGATTCGATGGCATTTTTGGACCAGATGATGAGGGCTTTGATATTTCTGGATCTGATGTTAACAGATGGGTCTACAGTATTTCAACTGTTGACATTGTAATCAATGACTTGATGGAGAGGGGAATTAAAAATTCATCGGGAAATGAGATAGGTAAGACTATTGTCTTTGCCAAAAATCAATTGCACGCTGAACTTATAAAGGAAAGGTTCGACATCTTGTATCCTGAAAAGGGACCAGAATATGCCCAGGTCATAACTCACACAGTGACCTATGCCCAAGATCTAATTGACAGGTTCTCAGTAAAGGATAAGCTTCCGCAAGTTGCCATATCTGTCAATATGCTTGACACTGGTATAGATGTGCCAGAAGTTGTGAACTTAGTTTTCTTTAAAGACTTGTTCTCAAGAATTATGTTTATGCAGATGATTGGAAGGGGAACAAGACTCTGCAAGGACTTGTTTGGTCCTGGACTTGATAAGAAGGACTTCTTGATTTTTGATTATGGTGGAAACTTCAAGAGGTTTACTGATGGAAGTCCAGTAGTTAATCCACCTCTTGTTAAGTCTCTTTCAGAGAGAATCTTTGCAAGTAAAGTAAAGATTGTTATGGCTCTCCAAAATTTAAAATATCAAGAGGATCCTTATAAGAAAATAAGGGATGACTACGTAAGTGAACTTATTAATGAGATAAGGGCCTTGGATACAAACTCCTTTAGAGTGAGGAAGAGGATTGAAGTCGTTAGTAAATTTAAGAAGATAGAGGCTTGGACTAACTTAAACAATCAAGATATTCTTCAATTAGAAGATGAGGTCGCACCAATAATTATTCCGCCAAAGGACCATGAGATGATTCAAAGGTTTGATTTAAGTGTATTGAGTCTTGCTCTTGCAATACTTGAAGGTGGAACAAGTAAGTCCTTAATAAGACTTATAAGAGAGACTTGCAATGACATTATGAAGCATGGCAATATCCCTGCAGTCTTTGATGAGAAAGATTTTATTATTGATGTGGCAGGTGAAGACTTCTGGAAGGACATAGACTTTTTGAAACTTGAAGATATGAGGCTTCGAATTAGGAATCTTGTTCCATTAATTGAGGTCGGTCCTAAATCTAAATATTATGTGGACTTTGAAGACACAATTATCTCTGTTGAAGAACATGGGACCGAGTTCTTTGCCAATGACCTTTCATCTTATAAGGAGAAGGTTGAAAACTATATAAAGATTTCTGTCAAGGACGATGAAGTCTTGCAGAAAATTTATAGGAATGAAATCTTGAGTCAGGATGATATCTCTAGTCTTGAAAAAATTCTTTGGCAGGACTTGGGGACTAGGGAAGACTATGAAAAAGAATTTGGTGACATGAAGATTCTAAAACTCATTAGAAAGATTAATGGTCTTGATGAAGAGGCAGTGAGAAAAGCTTTTGCAGACTTTCACAAGTCCACAAAATTAAATTATATTCAATCAAAGTTTTTATCAACTGTGATGGAATATATAATGAAGAATGGTTACTTGGACCCAAGAGACTTTCAATATGAACCCTTTAAGAGTCTCGGCTCAATTAGCAAGATTTTTGAGGATAATAGAAATGATTTAAACTCCATCCTTGGAATTATAAGGGAAATAAATTACAATTCAGAAGTTGCATAAATTTATTTAAGAGAAGGCTTAGGCTTTCTCTTTTTTTATTTTTTATAAATAGAAATTTAATGAATACAAATAAAAACTTCCCCAAAAATTAAAACTTATGGGGAAGCTTTTTGTGAGAATGTTAAATAAAAGAGTTTTTTAAATTTTATAAATTTTCAAGAGCTTGTTCTACGTCTTTGATTATGTCTTCTGCATCTTCAATGCCAACGGACATTCTAATTAAATCAGGGCTAATGCCAGCGTGAGCAAGTTCGTCGTCATTCATTTGTCTATGTGTTGTGGAAGCAGGGTGGAGGACACAAGTTCTTGCATCGGCTACGTGAGTTACAACTGCTGCAAGTTTTAATCCATCCATGAATTTTGTCGCTGCTTCTCTTCCGCCCTTTATTCCAAAGGCAATTACGCCACATGATCCATCTGGTAAATATTTTTGTGCAAGCTCGTGTTGTGAATCATCTTCAAGTCCAGAGAAGGATACCCAAGAAATCTTGTCATGGTCTTTTAAATATTTTGCAAGGGCAAGGGCATTTTCGTAGTGTCTTGGCATTCTCAAGTGAAGTGTTTCTAGTCCAATGCTAAGATAAAATGAGTTTTGTGGGGAAGGAATACTTCCAAGGTCTCTCATTAATGTTGTAGTCATCTTAGTTATATAAGCTCCCTTGCCAAAGGTCTCTGTAAAGACAACTCCGTGATAAGATTCGTCTGGAGTAGTTAGTCCAGGATACTTGTCTTTATATTTTGACCAATCAAAGTTTCCTGAGTCAACAACAACTCCACCAACAGAGTTGGCAAAGCCGTTCATGTATTTTGTTGTTGAGTGAGTGACAATGTCTGCACCCCATTCAATTGGTCTCAAGAAAATTGGTGTAGGGAAGGTGTTGTCTACAATAAGTGGAACTCCATGGTCGTGAGCAGCTTTTGCAAAAGTTTCAATATCCAAAACACTTAGTGATGGGTTGGAAAGAGTTTCTCCAAAGACTACTTTAGTGTTTTCTTTAAAGGCTTTATTTAATTCTTCTATGCTAACATCTGGTTCAACAAAAGTTGCTTCTATGCCAAGATTTTTCATTGTATTGGCAATTAGGTTGTAAGTTCCACCGTAGATTGCTGATGAAGCTACAATGTGGTCACCTGCCTTTAAAATGTTAAGTAGGGCATAGAAGTTTGCAGCTTGTCCTGATGATGTCAATATACCAGCAACGCCTCCTTCAAGAGCAGTGATTTTATTTGCTACTGCATCATTTGTTGGATTGGCAAGTCTAGTGTAAAAGTAACCGGCTTCTTTCAAGTCGAAAAGATTTGCCATTTGCTGAGATGAATCGTATTTAAAAGTTGTAGATTGAACGATTGGGACAACTCTTGGTTCACCATTCTTTGGTTCATATCCTGCTTGCACACATAGGGTTCCTAAATTTTTCTTTGTCATATTATCCTCCTAGATTTTATAAACTTGTCGGCAGCTCAAAAGGAAATAGTTTATATATAAAGCTTTTGTAAAATAAAAAAAGCTCCCGTCCCATAAAGGACGAAAGCTTGAGCTTCGTGTTACCACCTTTTTTTATTATTTTATCGCGAAAATAACCTCATAGAGTACCAACATACTCCGAACGCTATAACAGGCGTACCTGTCGCAGCCTAAACACTTGTCTCGGTGCGAAGACTCCAAGGCCATGTTCCAAAGTATCCATTTTGATTTCTTTCACCAAATGAAATCTCTCTGTAAAAACTTTTACAATGTACTCTCCTCTTCAAAGTCTATGTGTTGAATTATAAGTTGAGAAAATTTTTTTGTCAAGGATATTTTTTTAATTTTAAAAATTTAATTATTCATACTTCAATATCTTATTTGATAATCTTGTAAATATTAAGAATTCCACTAATGAGAATAAGAACATTTTTATTAATTCATCTTTTTTTATTATTTCAAAATGATTTGTTGTAATGGCGAGTTTGCTTGAAGCTATAATATTTTGAAAAATTGGCAATATATTTTGTGCTACAAGGGCGAAGCCAAAAATTGAAATCAAAATAGAGATAAGAACTATTAAACCTAAAGACTTAAATTTCAAACTTAGGTAATTCATTATGGAAATTATTGGAATTGAAGATAGGATGCTTATCCCAATGTAGTAAAAGTAGAGGCCCAGCCCTTCAATTTTAAATCCGCAGATGAATTTTCCACTCATGATAAATAAAACTATAAAATAAATTTGACATAAACTTATTAGTATTAGGGCAACAATAGATTTACTCATTATAAAACTAATATTTTTTATTGGGCTAGTTCTAATTAATTTTAGACCAGCCTTATGTTCCACTGACCAAAGACTTGAAACAATAATTGCTATAAGGGGGATTATAAAAAACATGAAGTAAAATAAGGATGTTTGTGTCCAAAGACTTTCCCATTTATTTTTTAAAATTTCTTGATTTTGCAAATAGTTTATTGTCCCAAAGATATTTGCAAGAAGGGGAATAATTAATATTGTAGTTAAGAGTGAAAATAATTTTAATTTTTTAAATTCTATTTTTAACATGAATACCTCCTAGATGTCCTTTGAAAGTGAAAATTTATTAAGTCTTGTGATGTAAATTAAAGCGAGAATAATATAAATTAAACTTATTGGCAATGTGAGATAATTTATATTATTCATAGTCTGTATAAAAACTTGTCCTTCTCTTACATAATTTATATTTAAAATAGTGGCGAAGAGTCCAAAGGGATTTATTTGTGATAAAAACTTTGATGTTAGCATAGTAATTATTCCAGACATTGCTCCCACAATTGAAAAGAAAAGAGAGAAGTAAATCTTTTTACTTTTAATTTCAATTATTGTGAAGATCATGATGATAGAAATGTTAATTGATAAAGTCGTTAAAAAGTAAATTATTATTCTTTTTATTAAGTTTATGTCTAAGTCAAAGTTTATATTTTTACTTGCTAAGAATATAATTATCAACCACTCAATAATTTGGAGTGAGAAAACATTTATGGACAAGTTTTTAATTTTACCCAACAAAATCTTCTGAACCTTTAAGCCAAGACTTATTTGCATTTGCCACATATTATTTTTCTCTTCAATCTCAATTACTTTTTTCACAAGTGATGATAGTGCAATGGGATTAAAGAATAAGGAAATTGCAAGATAAGAATCTAATATTCTTGCAAGAGGATACTTGTTAGATTGAAAGTCTTTTGTCTTGAAGGCAATAAGGATAGAAAATAAATGAATTGCAAATAAAATTAAAAGAGTGAAATTTAATTTTAGTCCCTTATTCTTTTTTATTTCTAGATTTTTCATGAGATCACCTTGCACTTGTTTCTTTAATAAATAATTTTTCAAGACTTTCTTTCCTTTTTTCAACCCTATAAATATCAAGATCTTTCACAAGAGTCTTAATTATTTTTGCAACTTCTTCTTTACTCTTGTTACCTAGGACTAAATAGTCGTCAATTATATTTTCTTGAGATAAAGCTAGGATTTTTGAAGCCTTAAGATTATCTGAGGTTTTTAAGACAATTACTGGTGGATGAAGTTCTCTATATTCTTCTAGGGAACCACTGTAAGTTAAGGATCCATTTTTAAGGATTCCTATGTGAGTTGAAATTTTTTCGATTTCATCCAAGATATGTGACGAGATTAAGATGCTGGTATTTGAATTTTTTACAATTCTTTTGAACAAGTCCCTCATCTCTTCAATGCCATAAGGGTCAAGTCCATTAATGGGTTCATCTAATATTAAAAATTTTGGGTTCCCAATAAGGGCGATGGCAATACCCATCCTTTGCTTCATACCAAGTGAAAATTCTCTGACCTTTTTGTCTTTACTTTTTATTAGTCCCACATCTCTTAGCGTTTTATCAATCTTGTCTTTATTTATATTTTTCATATCACAGATAAGATCTAAGTTATCATAGGCAGTGAGATGGTCATAAAAAGATGGGGCTTCTATTAAGGAACCTAAATTTTTATTTGTTTCCTTTTGATTTTTTTCATTTATTTCTTTTCCGTATAAAGTTATTTTTCCTGAATCCTTCTTTACTAAACCTAGGATAGATTTCATTAGAGTGGACTTACCAGCACCATTGGGTCCTATCAGTCCAAAGATACTTCCTTCTTTGATTTCTAAATTAATATCTTTTAAAACTAAATTTTTTCCATAAGATGTATTAAGGTTTTCAATTTTTAAAATATTATTCATTTTCTTCTCCTCTCTTTTTAGTAAATTAATTATATTAAGTTGCTATCACATGGAAATTTTATCTAGATTACTTTTACATCACATTTTCAAATATCAATTTTTATTGTGATAAAATTGATTTAAAGGAGAAAGAAATGAATATTTTTAGAGAAGCGAAGATTTTATTAGTTGATGATGAATCTGACTTAATAAATAGCATGTATAGTTTTTTAAAGAAAAAAGGCTTCAGTAATCTTTTAACAGCAAAAAATATTGCAGAAGCAAATTTTAAACTCAAGAACAATAAAGTTGATTTAATGATATTAGATATAATGCTTCCAGATGGGAGTGGTTTTGACTTGTTAAAAGATCTTAGAAAAAAATCCAACTTGCCTGTAATTGTCTTGTCGGCCTTAAGTGGTATTGACGACAAAAAAGAAGGATTTGATTTAGAAGTTGACGATTACATTGTAAAACCCTTTTTGCCTGAAGACCTCTTGTGGAGAGTTGAGGCAGTGCTTAGGAGAACTTATCAAGATAAAAATGAAAAAATAATCTTATCTGGTGGAATTTTATTTGATAGGGAGAGGGCAATGTTAATAAAGAATGACGAGGAAATACAATTAACAGCTAAACAATATAAAATTTTGGAATATCTTTCCATGAATTTAAATAAAATTGTTTCAATAGATCAAATATTGGAGAAGTGTTGGGAAGATAGCTTTGGTTATGAAAACACACTAATTACACATATCTATAGGTTAAGAGATAAGCTTGAAGAAGATCCAGCTAACCCTAAAATACTAATAACCGTAAAGGGATTGGGATATAAGTTGCTTGGAGATAATAAAGAATGTTAAATTATTTTTTTAAAAGACTAAAGAAGTTTGTTTTATTTATATTAATTTTATTAATTTTAATGATTACAAGTTTAGCTGGAATCTTTTATTCTAGTTTTAAATTTTCTAAAAAATATATAGAGCCAAGTAAGGTGTTTGAATATGTAGAAAAGAATAAAGAGGATAATAAGGTTGAAGATATTTATTTTACAGAGGAAAATAAGAATTATTTAGAAGATAAAAATATTTGGGCTATAAGAATTGACAAAAATGGAAAAGTAATTGAAAGCTTTAACAAGCCTGAAGAAGTTAAAAATAAATTTGAAATTACCGACATGGTAAGATTTACAAGGTATTACTTAAATGATTATCCTGTATTTACATTTGTAGTAGATGACGGAGTGTTAGTTCTTGCTTATCCAAAAAATTCTCTAGATAAATTTCCCTTTAACTATTATTCCTATGATTTAGTAAAAATAAATTTGTTAATTTTACTCATTAGCATCATATTGTTTGCTCTACTTGTTTATTTATTTTATCACCATGAAGTTAAAAGAATCTTTAAAAAATTAAATCCACTTCAAGAAGCAATAGGCAATATTTTTGATGAAAATTATGAAAAACTTGAAGAAGAAGGAGAATTAGGAGAAATTTCAAAAACTATTAACGATGCAAATGAGAAGTTCAATAATCTTAAAAAAAGTCAAGCAAGTTGGCTTAGGGGAATTAGTCATGATATAAGAACCCCTCTTACAAAAATTTCTTGGGAGATGGAGGGGATCAAAACAAAGGAAAATTTAGATGAGGTAAAAAATATTGAAAATCAAGTTATAAAAATAAGTAGAATTATTGAGGACTTGAATCTGACAAAAAGTTTGGAAAATCTAAGTGACAAGCATTTTGAATATAAAGATCCAATTTCTGTTATAAGAAAGTTAATTGTAAACACTTTAAATGAAAATTCAAGTGAGGAAATTATTTTTGAAAACAAAATAAATAAAGAAATAAAAATAAAAATGGATGATCATTTGTTTTATAGGATGCTTGAAAATATTTTAAATAACAGCCTTGAGTATGGAGATGGGAAAATTTGTATTATTTATGAGCTTATGAATAATAGATTAATTATTTCAATCAAAAATGAAGGAAACCCCATTGAAGAGAGCGTGATAAAAAGACTTAATGAAGAAAATCTTTCAGATGTTCAAAAGCATGGAATGGGCTTATTTATATCTAGACAAATTTGTAATTTGCATAAGGGCAAAATGGAAGTTCAGAATCTAAGCTCAGGTGTAAAAGTTTCTTTTATTTTTAATATAAATTAAAAACAAATAGATAAAAGCTTACACTTATGCCCATAATATTGACGACTACTTAATATTTGTAATATAATAGTCAATATGCTTAAAATAGCGATTTATATAGAAAGGTGATTTTATGTCAGGACATTCTAAATGGAATAATATTAAAAATAAAAAAGGTAAGGAAGACGCAAGAAGAGGTAAAATTTTTACTAAACTTGCTAGACAAATAACTGTTGCAGCTAAGGAAGGTGGACTTGATCCAGATTACAACCCTTCTCTTAAGGTTGCCATCGATAAAGCAAAGGCAGAAAATATGCCTAATGACAATATTGACAGAGCCATTGCCAAAGCAGGCGGCGGAGACAACGACGATAACTTCGAAGAAATTGTTTATGAAGGATATGGACCAGGCGGAGTTGCTGTTATGGTTCATTGCCTAACTGACAATAGAAACAGAACTGCACCAGAAGTAAGACATATTTTTGATAAGTATGCAGGTAATCTTGGACAACCAGGTTGTGTATCCTTTATGTTCGACAAGAAGGGTTCCCTTGGTGTATTAAAGGAAGGCCTTGATGAGGATGAATTTACTTTAATTGCCATTGATGCTGGTGCTGAAGATGTTATAGACAGGGGAGAAGCTTTTGAAATAGTGACTGAGCCAGAAGACTACCACAATGTTAGAAAGGCCCTAGAAGATGAAGGTCATTCTTTTATTGAGTCTGATATAACTTATATCCCTCAAACTGAAACAGCTTTAGATGATGAAGAAGATATCAAAAATATGGAAAAGTTAATTGATGCCTTAGAAGATAATGACGATGTAACAGATGTATTTACTTCATGGGAGAGAGATTAATGGAAATTAATAGAATTATTGATCATACTTTATTAAAACCAGAATCAACAGAAGAACAAATTGAAAAAATACTTGATGAAGCAAAAGAATATAATTTTTTCTCAGTTTGCGTAAATCCTGTATGGGTTAAAAAATGTGCCGAAAGCTTAAAGGGTACTGATGTAAAAGTTTGTACTGTTATTGGCTTCCCATTAGGCGCAAACACAAAAGAAGTAAAAGTTTTTGAAACTGAAAACGCCATAAAAAATGGTGCAAATGAAATTGACATGGTAATTAATATTGGACTACTTAAGTCAGGAAAATATGACCTTGTTAAAGAAGAAATTCAAGAAATTGCTAAGGTTTGCCACGATAATGGAGCTCTTTTAAAAGTTATCCTTGAAAACTGCCTTCTTACAAAAGAAGAAATTGTAAAGGCATGCGAACTATCTGACGAAGCAGGAGCAGATTTTGTAAAGACTTCTACAGGTTTTTCAACTTCTGGTGCTGATGCAGATGATGTTGCCCTTATGAGAAAGTCAGTCTCTGATAGAGTTAAGGTTAAGGCAAGTGGTGGAATAAGAGATTATAAAAAATCACTTGAAATGATTGAAAAGGGTGCAGACAGACTTGGTGTTTCTGCTGGAGTTAATATCTACAAAGAAAGCAAGTCACTATGAATATAAATCCCGTTGCCTTTACAATTTTTGGACTAGAAGTTAAATGGTACGGAATTTTAATTGCTCTTGGAGTTCTCTTGGCAATTCTTACAACAGAGTCCATGGCAAAGAAAAAATCTTATAAAAATGGACTTTATAAAGATATTGCAAATGATGTTTCTCTATTTGCAGTTATCATTGGAGTTTTGGGAGCAAGACTCTATTATGTAGCCTTTGAATGGGAATATTATAGCCAACATTTAGATGAAATTTTTGCCATCAGAAATGGTGGGCTCGCAATTTATGGCGGTATTATTGCTGGAGGACTTACAATTTATGTCTTTACAAGAGTTAAAAAAATAAAATTTTGGACTCTTACAGATTGTATTGCACCAGGCCTTGCCCTTGCCCAATCTATTGGCAGGTGGGGCAACTATATCAATGGAGAAGCTCACGGTGGTGTGACTGATGTGCCTTGGGCAATTCTAGTCAATGGCGAGAGGGTTCATCCAACATTTTTTTATGAATCCTTTGTAAATTTTTTAATATTTATATTTTTATATTTTTATCTTTCAAAGAGGCAAAAGTTTGAAGGACAATTAACTTCTTTTTACTTTATAGTTTATGGTATAGCAAGATTCTTCATTGAGGGAATGAGAACAGACTCTCTCTATATTGGTGACTTTAGAGTTTCACAACTTGTGAGTCTTGCAATTGTAGTCTTTGGACTAGCTATAAGATTTGTATCAAAAAGCAGACAAAAGAATAAATAATTAATTAGACTAGGCAACTAGTCTAATTTTATAGGTGATATTTTGAATAAGATAAATTACAATTTGGAAATGGAAAAAGTAATAAAGAAAATAGATAAGGATCACAAGCCAAGACTACTCTTGCATTCTTGTTGTGGTCCTTGTTCTTCTGCCATATTGGAAAGAATAAATGAATACTTTGACATTGATGTATTTTATTACAATCCAAACATCGATAGTGAAGAGGAATTTTATAGGAGGGCTGATGAACAAGTTCAACTTGTAAAAGATTTGGGCCTTGAAGATGAGATAGGTGTAAGGGTTATAAAGTATGATCACCAAGACTTTCTTGAATATGTTAAGGGATTTGAAGAGTACCAAGAAGGGGGTCCAAGATGTTTTAAGTGTTATAGGCATAGGATGGAAAAGGCAGCAGAGTTTGCTGCTGAAAACAATTATGACTTCTTCACAACAACACTTTCCATTTCTCCCCACAAGGATTCTCAAATTTTAAATAAATTGGGAGATTTTTTATCCAAAGAGTACGAAATAAAATATTTATTCTCAGATTTTAAGAAAAAAAATGGTTTTAGAAGGTCTGTAGAATTAACAGATAAGTTTAATATGTACAGGCAAGATTATTGTGGATGTGAATTTTCAAGGAGCGAAGATTGAAAAATTTTAAAAATATTTTTATTATTTCTCTTGTCTTTTTTTTAAGTCTTAGTTTATTTGTTGCCTATAGGACGGATTTTAAATTTAAAGATCTAAATGTAAATAATAATGCTAATTTAGAAGAAGTTGAAAATAAAAAAGAAATTAAAGAAGATAAGACACAAGTAAAGATTCTTGCCATGGGTGATATGATTTTTCACCAACCCATTGTTAAAAATTATAGGACCGAAGATTCCTATGACTTTACCCCAATCTTTGCAAATATATCAGAAGATATTAATGAAGCAGATCTTGCCATTGCAAACTTTGAAGGATCAGTAAATTCAAATAGAAAGTTATCAGGATTTCCACTTTTTAATTTTCCCAAAGAAACAATTTATTCTTTAAAAGCTGCAGGCTTTGATCTTATGTCCACAGCTAACAATCATTCACTTGACACAGGACTTGACGGGATTGCAGAAACCCTAAGCCACATTAAGGAAAGTGGAATGGAATCCTTTGGAACCATGACAGAAGACCTTGAAAAGGGTATTGTTGTTGAAAAAAATGGAATAAAAATTGGTCTTATTTCCTTTACCGACACCTTAAATGGAATGGACTCACTAATGAGGAATAAGGAGTATTCTGTCAATACTTTTTCTCAAGATGTTGCTGGTGATATAAAAAATATAAAGGACAAGTCCGATATTGTAATAGTTTATCCTCACTGGGGTAATGAGTACCACTACCATCCAAGTGAGAGACAAATTTATTTAAAAGAGAAGCTCAATGAGTATGGTGCTGATATAATTTTAGGCTCACATCCTCATGTTTTGCAAAAATATGAAGTCGAAGAAATTAACGATAAAAAATATTTTACAATTTATTCAATGGGAAATGCCTTATCTAATCAAAGGGTAGAAAACTTAAGGAAGGCTGGTGTAGATACAGGTGCCCTTGTTAAACTTGAAATAGAAAAGGACAATGTAAGTGGAGTAACTCATCTAAAGTCCTATGATGTTCAACCGACTTATGTAAATAGGTATAGGGCAAATGGGAGACTTAACTACGACGTTGTGAAACTTCAAGACATAATCCCTGGTGGCAAATTGAGTGAAGTAACAGATGCCAACTTACAAAAGACAGCTGACAAAAAATATAAGGAAGCCCTTGGGGTTTTACAAGGTGAAATATGAATAAAGACCAAGTGCCAGGTACAAATTTTATAATTTTTCAGGATGAAGATGAATTTAAGTACACTACAGATTCTTTAATACTATCTTCCTTTGTAAAGAAGGGAAAGAGAGCTATAGACCTTGGATGTGGCAATGGAATACTTTCTCTAAGGCTAGTGGATAGGTTTGATGAAATTCATGCAACTGATATTAATAAGAAAGTCTTAGATAATTTTAAAGAATCTGTAAGTGCAAATGAGCTAGATGATAAAATAAAAATAATAGAGAAAAATATTTTTGATTTAAAAAAAGTCTACGAGACAAATTTTTTTGATACTGTGGTTTTTAATCCACCCTATTACGATTATGAAAATATAAAATTTGAAACCATTCCTGCCAAACATTTTTTTGACATTGAGAAAAGTCTCTACATAGTTAACTTTCTCTTAAAAAATTCTGGAAATCTTTATATTATTTATCCAACTTATAGGTTGGCTGAACTTATTTATAAGATTAACCTAGCTGGCCTAAGAGTAAAACACATAGTAAACATCCACGGAAATCTAAATAAGGATTCTAAAAATTCCATTGTAATAGCAAAAAAGCAGGCTAACTTTGGAAATGAATTCAGGGACTTTTACATAAGACAAGGAGATAGTTACACAGAGGAAATGGAAAGAGTTTATAGAAATGAGGTAATCTTGTGATTTATTTTTGCCCAACTCCCATAGGTAATTTAGGGGATATAAGCCTTAGGACAATAGAAATCTTGAAGTCAGTGGATATAATTTATGCAGAGGATAAGAGGGTGACTCTAAAACTCTTAAACCACTTTGATATTAATAAGGAACTGAGAACTTATCATAAGTTTAATGAGGCCGAAATGTCAGAAAAAATTATTAAACACTTAGAAGGAAAAGACATCGCTCTTGTTACAGATGCAGGCATGCCAGGAATAAGTGATCCGGGTGCAGTATTGGTAAAAAAACTTATAGAAGAAAATATTGAATTTAGAGTTTTACCAGGAGCCAACGCAGCTTTAACAGCCTTAGTCTTATCAGGGCTTGATACAGACCACTTTACTTTTTATGGATTCACCTCAAGTAAGTCTAGTGGAAGAAGAAAAGAATTTGAATCTCTTAAGGATTTAAAATTCACTTTAATTTTCTACGAAGCTCCTCACAGAATTAGGGACTTTTTACATGATGTCCACGAGGTTTTTGGTGAGAGAAAGATTTCTATTTCTAGAGAAATAACTAAGGTCTTTGAAGAGACCATTAGGTCTACAACATCAGAAATATTGGAAAAAGATATTGTGGAAAAAGGAGAATTTGTTATTGTCCTTGAAGGTAATAACGAAGAAGAGGTCTACGACATAAAAAAACTTCTTGAAGAAGAATTACAAACTGGAATGAAGAAGTCTCAGGCAGTAAAAGAAGTTTCAAAAAAGTATAATCTTCCTAAGAATGATGTTTATAAGGAGAGTCTGGACCTATGATTAATTTACAAGATCTGGAAGGTCAACTAAAAGAAGTAAACACAAACTTAAAGAATAAATATGACTTTATCTTTAACTTAGACAATGATGCTTTTAGAAAAGAACTTACAAATAATGTTGGAAGACTTATAAAAATGGAAAAGTTCCCTAAAGAGAAACTTTCCAAATATAAGAGAACTGTTGGGGTTGACGGATCTAACAATAGGTCTGGCGGAGCTTTTCCTCACTTTATAGAAATTTTTCAAGGACTTGCTAAGTCAACTGATGGTAATGAAGTTTATAAAAATACGGTCTATACGCCGACTTTAAATGATATTTATGATGACAAAAATCTTTCGCAAAAATATCTTGCCACCATAGAAATAGAAACGGCTCTTGAATATATAGATGAGTATGATTTTGATTACTTAATGATGGACGGTGGTTTTATTAGATATAAGATTAACTGTCTTGATTTATTCACTGAATTAAGAGAAAAGTGTGAAGCAAAAAACATTATACTTTTTGGTGTCATAAAAGACCTAAAAACCAATGTCATTGCTAGGAGTTTAGAAATAGATGAGAGCATTTACGATAGAGAAATTTTATTTAATAGACTGATGACAGGTGAAGCTCTTCTAATTAGAAATGAAATCAATAAAAAATTTATAAAAGACGGTTTAGGCGAAGGTTTTTCATCAGCTTTTATGAGGACGGCAAAATTCCCTGGTGCAGTTGGACTTGATATATTAGATACACAAGAAAAATATCTCGAAGAAATTGCTAGTCTTGTTTATACATTGACTCCTATGTCATCAAGGGGAGTGCCCCTATGGCTTGATATAGTTGATAAGGATGTAAAGATAACTGATGAAATACTTACCACTCTTTTGGAAGAATATTTGGACAGAGATGTTTATGAAAGATTTTTTATTTCTGAAAGAGATAAGAGAACTCTATAGGAGGAAATATGAAGGTACTTGGAGTTACAACAACAAGAGAAGTATATATTGGTTCTAAGGAAAAAAACTTTAGGAACAATGAGTTTTTAATAGTTGAAGACCCAGTTCAAGGCGATATCATTGGAGAAGTTGTGGATTCGCAAACTTTTAACCGCTTTATTCCTCTTGATATTGGCGGTGACTTTATTGACAGTGACGTTTTGTCATCCCTTGGATCTATGGGATACGATGTTGGAGATGAAACAGTTTATGTTGCAAAGCTAAGGTTTTTTGAAGAACTTCTATATCCACCCCTAACAGGGAGTGATTTAAGAGCACCAGTTTTTGATGAAATAAAAAATTTATTAATTGACACTCTTCCTAAGGAGTCTTTAATCTTAGGCTCTATAAAAAATACTGATAATATTGCTGAGGGAATGGATGATATTTATAAAGGTTTATTTACAACTTTTCAAAATAATGAATTCATAAAACAAAGAGAACTTCCTTACTTATTTGACTACAAGTCAATGCATCAATATCCCCACATTGGGGTTTTTGGTGGATCTGGGAGTGGTAAATCCTTTGGCCTAAGAGTTGTCTTGGAAGAACTAATGGAAATGGGAGTACCAACAATTGTAATGGACCCCCATTATGAAATGGACTTTACAAATAATTCTGAAATTTCAGATAAGGACTACAGTGATAAGTTCAAGTGTCTTGAAATTGGAATTCACACGGGAATAAAGTTTCAAGAATTGCAAAAAAGAGATTTAAAAAACCTTTTAAACGCTGCATCGCCTCTTACTGATTCCATGAACAATGTAATAGATGTTATGCTCTCAAAGGGTGCTAGTTTTGAATCCTTTAAGAATAAATTAGACTTCTTACTAGAAGGCCAAGAAATTGGATCAAGAGATAAAATTTTACAAGAGATAGCAATTGAAGAGGACCAAACGAGAAGAGATAGGCTTGAAGAAGTTTTAGATATTTATGAAAGATATGATAAGACTTGTAACTCCATGAGTGTCCGTGGAGTCTTGTGGAGACTTATGACCCTACAAGGAGAGGGAATATTCTCTCATAATATTGATGAGCTTTTGGACCTATTAAAGAGAAGAAAGTTAGTTGTACTTCAAGGCTCCACAAGGATGATAAATGTATTTTCAACTTATCTTTTGGCAAAGTTATATTATTTGAGAAAGGAATACAGGGACGAACTTTATAGGAATAATGTTAAAGTTGACTACTTTCCACCTTTTATTATAATTACTGACGAGGCCCACAATTTTGCACCGAAGGGCTTTGACACACCTTCAAAATCAATCTTGCGTGAAATTTCTCAAGAGGGAAGAAAGTATGGTGTCTTTTTAATCTTAGCAACACAAAGACCAACTCTCCTAGATGAAACCATAACGGCTCAATTAAATACTAAATTAATTTTTAGGACAGTTAGGGCTTCAGACATAGACACAATTAGGGAAGAGACAGACCTATCATCTGATGAAACAAAGAGACTTCCTTATTTAAGTTCAGGTGATGTTTTCATTTCATCAGCAAAGAAGGGGAGGACTTCCTTTGTAAGGATAAGGGCAGCTAATACAATTTCACCTCACACAGAAAATCCATTTGACGAATTAACATCCCACGACGAAGAAGTTTATGAGAAGTTCTTTTTAGATATAAAAGATTTGCTTCCCATAGATACATCCAACCTAAATGGAGCACTTATGAATTACAATAAAAAATCTGGTGAAAACTTGTCCTATGATGAGTTTAAGAACAATTTAGATAAGTTGTGTGAAATTGAATTAATAGAAAAAGAAACAAACTTTTTAACGGAAATGTATAAGATAAAATAAAAATAAAGACTTAGGTTTGTATTTAAACTTAAGTCTTTATTTTTTTGATTTTTTTATTAAGTAAGTATCGTAAAGTTCTTGAAGTGATGCTTTGTTTTTAATTAATTTAATCTTATTTTCTCTTGTTAGAGTTTTTATAAAATATTCTTTTTTTAATGCGTCAGACTTGTCTAGGCACTCTTCACTAAATACCATCTTCACAGGTAATCTTGAAGCTGTATACTTAGAAGCTTTTCCATCATTATGAGTCTTTAATCTCTTTTCGAGATTTACTGTGTAGCCAGTATAGAGGCTTTCATCAGCACATTTTAAAATATAAACGTAAGATGCCATTTACTCACCGCTTAGATAATCGTCAACTGTAAAGTTTATTATTTCGAACTCAAATCCACGACCTTGAAGATAGTTCTTGGCAGAGTAAATTTTTTTAGGATCAGACTCATCTTTTGAAATTCTTTTTTTAACAAGCTCAAGAGCGTTCATGTATTCTAATTCATAATCATAATTTTCCATAACCTTATCAATTACATTTCTTTCGATTCCTTTAGACATCAACATATATCTCGTCTTGTTTTTACCATATTTTTTTATATTTAATGCATCGTTAAGGTATCTTCTTGCGTAGTCTTCATCATTTAAATATTTTTTTTCTTCGAGAATTGGCAAGATAGTTTCTATTATCTCTCTTGGAATTTTATTTTTATATAAATGATCCACTAGTTGCTTCTTAGTTTTATTTCTTTGTAAAAATTTATAGGATAGGAGAAGGGCTTCTGTCTTCTCATCTTCAAACTTTAAGTTTTCTACAAATTCTTCTTCAACTTCTTGGCCCTTATATAGTCCAAAGTTTACCAAGGTGTCTTCAGAAATTTTTATTTCTTCGTCATTATTGAAGCTAATAATAAATTTTTTCTTATCAAAAATAATATTAGAAATAATCATTTTATCACCAAAAATATTTTATCATAAAAGCTCTAATTCACCAATTTATCTAAATTAACAAAATATTGGAAAATTAAGAGCAAAAAGTATATAATTAGATAGAGTTTAAGACTGAGAGGTGTAATATGTTTGAGTTAATCTCACAAGTTTTGAGATATGTATTTATTATCTTAATTTACCTTTTTATATTTAGTATTTTAAGATTAATGTATCTCGATGTTAAGAGCATAACAAGTGGCGGTGGTTCTCTTGATGATGCCTATCTAAAAGTTGTAAATAGACTTGATTCCTTAAATTTTAAGATGCAGGAATACTATGTAATAGATGGCGATATTAGTCTCGGAAGAAGTTCTAAAAACGATGTTGTCATCAAAGATAAATTCGTAAGTAAAAATCATTTATTAATCCGTGTAAAGAACCAAAGATATTATTTAGAGGACTTGGGTTCTGCAAATGGTACATTTTTAAATGGTGTAAAAATTGATCCAAATGAGCTAATTGAACTTCAAAACAATGACAAAATTGGAGTTGGCTTTATTCAATTTATTTTTGTAGATAAAAGGTGAAAATGTGTTAGATAAAATTTTTAAACAGAGAAAACCTAGAAACTTACTATTAATTTTTGAAATTTTAAGTATTTTGTTATTATTTACTTTTAATAACAATAATATTGATAGGTACATAGTTATTTTATTTTTAGGACTAATCTTAATAGTTTATATTTCCAACCTAGTCCTAGGCAGGGTTTCTTCTGGCGATAATTATATTTTCTTAATAGTTTCCATGCTTTTAAGTCTTGGAATAATAACCATCTACAGGTTGTCTCCAAAACTTGGACTTAGACAACTTATATGGGTTTTAGCAGGCATTTTAGTTTTTTATTTAACTTATTTTATTATTAGGGCAATGAGAAGATTAGAATATATGACAGGTCTTTATTTAGGGCTTTCAATTTTATTTTTCTTGCTCACAATTATTCTTGCTCCATCCAAGTATGGTGCCAAAAACTGGATAGAAATTTCTGAAAATATAACAATTCAGTTGTCCGAATTTACTAAAATCTTAGTAATATTTTTAATAGCTTCTTTTTACACAACTTTCCAAACAAGATTAAAAAAATTAAATTATAAGTATACTTCATATTACTTAATGGGAGTAATATATATTTTTGTAGGATTTTTGTTTATTCAAAGAGACTTGGGAACAGCTGCAATTTTTATTGCTATTTATACCCTTATCCAATATGTCTACGATGAGAACAGAAAATCAATTCTTGTTAATATTGGCTTAATGGCTGTGGGATCTGTTACGGGCTACTTTTTATTCTCCCACGTTAGGAATAGGGTGGATATTTGGTTAAATCCTTGGACTGCTGATAAGGTTGTTAATTCTGCTAGACAAATTGTTCAATCTCTTTTCGGTATAGGAGAAGGAGGATTTATTGGCCAGGGAATTGGCTTGGGTTACCCAAAACAAATTGCCTTTGCTTATTCCGATGTAATCTTCTCAGCAATTTGTGAAGAAATGGGAGTTTTGACTGGTATAGGAATTATCATGCTCTATATGCTCTTAGTTTATAGAGCCATTAAAATTGCCTTAAATCAAGAATATTTATTTTATAGGATTCTTGCACTTTCAGTTGCAATCTTATTTACAGTACAGGCCTTTTTAAACATTGGAGGAGTTATAAAACTTATCCCAATGACAGGTCTAACTCTTCCTTTTATTTCCTATGGAGGAAGTTCTCTTAATTCAAGCTTTGTTGCTTTAGGTATTTTACAAGTGACAAGCGAAGATTTATCATATAAATATGAAAAAGGAGTGGACAATGAATAGTAAAGATAATAAAAGAATTCTAGTATTACTTGTATTTCTAATGATTTTATTAGTTGCTCCAATTATATATTTAACTTACTTTACTGTTTTTAAGGCTGATGATATTGTAAAACACCCAGCTAACAGAAGAAGTGAACTAAGAGAAAACTCGGTAAAAAGAGGAACTTTTTATGATAGGAATCACGAAATCTTAGCTTACTCCAATGGTGAAAAATATAATTACCATAGGATTTATAATCAGCCAATAATTTATTCTCATATTATTGGCTATTCTGACAAAATAGTTGATAAATATGGTCTTGAAAAAGAGTTGAATGACTATCTCGTTGGTAAGGAAGGCTCCAAAATACTAAAGACTTTTAAGTCCATAATAAATAAAAATTACGACCCTTACACTGGAGATGACATTACCCTTACAACAGATACGGACCTACAAGAAAAAACTAGATCTGTATTATCATCAAGATCAGATAAGGGATCTGTTGTTATTATGAATCCAAAGACAGGAGAAGTCCTATCCATGGTTTCTCTCCCAGACTTCAATTCTCAAAATATTGCAAAAGATATGCAAAAAATAAATGAAGCTAACAATGGTGCTCTTTTTAACAGTTCCACAAAGGGCAAATTTGCACCAGGGTCTGTTTATAAAATAGTTACAACAACTGCAATTTTAGAATCGGGAATTTCTCAAAAATACACTGATGAAGGTATGGAAAAAATTGACAATGGAAGAGAGTTTAGGAATGCTGGTAATAAAACATACGGCAGAGTAGACCTTAGGAAGGCTTTTACAAATTCTCTTAACACTTATTTCGTTAGAAAGTCTGTTGACATGGGGATTGATGTCATGGGTCAAGTTTCTGAGAAGTATATGATTAACAAAAAGGTTGATTTTGAACTACCTTTGGAAACTTCTACTTGGACCTTTAAGAGAAATGATTTCGACAGGACTGCCCTTGGTGCAGGTGGTATCGGTCATGACACCATTTTAGTTACACCACTTGAAATGTGTATGATTGCGTCTACTATTGCAAATGACGGAGTCATGATGCAACCTCACATAGTTAAGAAGATAGATTCATCTGATGGTAAAAATGTAATTAGAAATACTCCAACAGTCTTAAGTGAAGTTACTTCAAAAGAAAATGCTGACCAAATCACAAAATACATGGTCAATGTTGTTAACAATGGTACTGGAACTGAAGCTTATGTTTCAGGAGTAAAGGTTGCAGGTAAAACTGGTACTGCACAACTTGACCTTAAAGAAGGAACAAATAATGCTTGGTTTGTTGGATTTGCACCAGCTGACGATCCACAAATTGCAATTTCTGTAGTTATTCCTAATGTTAAGGACTATGGGTCTCAAGCAGCAGCTCCAATTGCAGGAGAACTTTTAAAGTACGCTATTAATAATTTACAACTTGAAGAAGAGTGATACTGTGTATAAGGATAAATTTGTTACTGCCATAGTTGCAGCAGCAGGTATGGGCAAGAGAATGAAAATGGGCATAAATAAGCAGTTTTTGACAATTGATGGAATTCCAATACTTGCTCACACAATTAAAAAAATTGAAAAATCCAAATACGTTGACTTTTTACTTCTTATTGTAAAAGAAAGTGATATGCGCTATGTTCATGATACTATCAAGAAACATAAGATACACATGGACTACAAAATAGTTTATGGTGGAAAAGAAAGACAAGATTCCATTAATAATGGACTTTTAAATATGCCTCATGAAACAGATATTGTCTTAACCCATGATGGCGCAAGACCCTTTGTATCAGTAGATAAAATAGACGAAGCTATAGAAAATGTAATGGACACTGGGGCTTCTGTTCTTGCAAATCCTGTTAAGGATACAATTAAAGTGTCGACAGATGGTAAGCTAGTAGATTACACACCAAATAGAGATAGACTATGGCAAGTTCAAACTCCACAAGTTTTCAGAAAAGAAATTATAATGAAAGCCTATAGTCAGGCTTATGCAGAAGGATATTATGGTACAGATGACTGCTCTTTAGTTGAAAAGACTGGAGTAAAAGTAAAATTAATTTACAATTCTTACGATAATATAAAAATTACTACAAGAGAGGACTTGTCTATTGCACAAATACTTGTTAAGAAGGTGAAAATTTGAGAATAGGAATAGGATACGACGTTCATAAACTAGTTGAGGATAGAAAACTTATAATCGGTGGAATTGATATCCCCTATGAAAGAGGACTTTTGGGACATTCTGATGCTGATGTTCTTATTCATGCTATTATGGATGCCATTTTAGGTGCCCTTGCCTTAAGGGACATTGGCTATCATTTTCCAGACAATGACAATAAGTATAAAGATATTGATTCAAAAGTACTTCTAAGTAAGGTTTATGAGATAATGAAGTCAAAAAATTATAAAATTGGAAATATAGATTCTGTTGTAGCATGTCAGGCTCCTAAGCTTGCAAGTCATATTGACGATATGAGAAAGACTATTGCACATATTTTAAAGACTGATATATATAATGTTTCTATAAAGGCTACGACGACAGAAAGACTTGGCTTTGTTGGAAGAGGGGAAGGTATCTCTTCAGAAGCTGTAGTATTACTTGAAAGGGATGATTAAAAAATGAAGTTTTTTATCGATACTGCTAATATTGATGAAATTAAAGAAATTAACTCCTGGGGTGTCCTGTCAGGAGTTACTACTAATCCAAGCTTAATAGCAAAAAGTGGTGGAGTTTTTGAGGATGTCATAAAGGAAATATCCGAAATCGTTGATGGAGATATTTCAGCTGAAGTTATTTCCACTGATTTAGATGGAATGCTTAAAGAAGCAAGAGAACTTGCAAAGATTTCAGATAATATTGTCATAAAAATTCCAATGATTGAAGAAGGACTTAAGGCTGTAAGTATTTTAAGTAAAGAAGGCATAAGAACTAATGTAACTTTAATATTTTCAGTTTCGCAAGCTATCCTTGCTGCAAATGCAGGTGCAACTTATGTGAGTCCTTTCATGGGAAGACTTGATGACATTGGAGAATCAGGCTTGGATCTTGTGGCAGATATTGCTTATATTTTCAAGGAGTACGGATACCATACTCAAATAATAGCTGCAAGTATAAGACATATAAATCACGTAGAAGATGTAGCAAGAACTGGTGCAGATATAGGTACAATTCCTTATAAGATATTTAGAGAAATGATTAAGCATCAGTTAACTGACGCAGGATTAAAGAAATTTTTAGAAGATTTTAAAAGCGTAAAGACAAAGGAGAAATAGGATGGACAGAAATTTAGCATTAAACTTAGCAAGAGTAACAGAAGCAGCGGCCCTTTCAGCAGGTAAGTGGTTAGGAAAAGGCGACAAAAATGCAGCTGATGGTGCAGCAGTAGACGCAATGAGAAGAATGTTTGATACAGTTGATATTGATGGAACTGTAGTTATTGGGGAAGGTGAAATCGACGAAGCTCCAATGCTTTACATTGGTGAAAAAATTGGTACAAAAGAAGGGGAAGACCAAGTTGATATTGCAGTTGACCCAATTGATGGTACAAATTCAATTGCCAATGGAACAGATAACTCTATAGCTGTACTTGCAGTAGCACCTAAAGGATGCTTATTAAATGCTCCAGACATCTATATGGATAAGATTGCTTGTGGACCAAAAGCTAAAGGAGCAATTAAACTTGATGATTCTCCTTCAGAAAATGTTAAAAGAGTAGCTAAGGCTCTCAACAAAAATATTGAAGAAATAACGGTTGCTGTTCTTGATAGACCAAGACACGAAGAAATTATAAAAGAAATTATCGCTGTTGGAGCAAGAGTTAAGAAAGTTTCTGATGGTGATATTGTTACAGCTATTGAAACTTGTTACGAAGATTCAGGAATTGATCTAGTAATAGGTAGAGGTGGAGCTCCAGAAGGTGTAATAGCAGCAGCTGCTCTTAAATGTTTAGGTGGAGACTTCCAAGGAAGACTTCATCCAACAGATGAAAAACAAGAAGCTAGATGTAAGGACCTTCATTCTGATTTAAAGAAAATCTATTCAATTGATGATCTTGTAAAAGGAAATGAAGTTATATTTTCAGTTACAGGTATTACTTCAGGAGAAATTCTTGATGGAGTAAAATACTATGGCGATAACAAGGCAAAGACAGACACTCTTGTATTGAGACTTCCAAGTGGAACACAAAGATTTATAAGATCAGTCCACTCTCTTGATTTAAAACCAGATTATGCTAAATAATTTTTGTCATGACTAACAAAATTGAATTAAATAATAAATCAATAGATGACTTGAGAAAAATAGCCTTATCCCTTGGTCTTGAAAATCCTGAAAATTATAATGTAGAAGACTTAAAAGAGTTTATAGAGACAGGTAAAACTCCTGCTTCTTCACTATCTGATAAAGACTTAGATAAACTCAAGGTTTCAGAACTTAGGGAACTGGCGAAAGAATGTAAAATAGAAAAATCATATTCCTTAAAAAAAGATGAGCTTATAAAAGAAATAAAGTTAAAAAAAGAATCACAAAAAATTGATAAGCTAGATTTATCTGATAACGCTGCAGAAATTTTAAAAAATCTTGACAATAAAAATTATGTAAGAGGAATACTTGAACTTCACCAGGATGGATATGGTTTTTTAAGAACAATTAATTATCTTCCAAGTGAAGAAGATATATATGTTTCGCCTTCGCAGATAAGAAAGTTTAGACTTAGGAATGGCGATGAAATCCTTGGAATAAAATCTCCACCAAAAGACGGAGAAAATTTCAATGCTCTTTTATACATCAAGTCTGTCAACAATTTTCATCCTTCAAAAATAATTAATAGACCTTTTTTTGATAACCTAACTCCAATTTATCCAAAGGAAAAGATTAATTTAGAAACTGAAGACAGGGCTATGAGGATTATTGACCTCTTGGCTCCTGTTGGTTTTGGACAAAGAGGCCTTATTGTTTCACAACCAAAATCAGGAAAGACTACTCTACTTAAAAAGATTTCTAAATCTATAAATAGTAATTATCCAGATCTTCATTTAATAGTCCTGTTAGTAGACGAAAGACCTGAAGAAGTTACAGACATGAAAAGGTCTGTAAAAGGAGAAGTAGTATATTCTACCTTTGATGAAAATCCTAAGAATCACACTAGGGTTGCTGAGATGGTTATTGATAGAGCAAAAAGACTTGTTGAGAACAAAGAAGACGTAGTAATTTTACTTGATTCTCTTACAAGACTTTCAAGAGCTTACAATTTAACAACACCAGCTAGTGGTAAAACTCTATCAGGTGGTCTGGATCCTCTATCACTTCACAAGCCAAAGAGATTTTTCGGGGCAGCAAGAAACATTGAAGAGGGCGGCAGCTTAACCATACTTGCCACTGCTCTTGTAGACACTGGTTCAAGGATGGATGATGTCATCTTCGAAGAGTTTAAAGGTACAGGAAATATGGAACTCCATCTAAATCGAAGTCTATCAGAAAAAAGGATTTTCCCAGCTATAGATATATTAAAGTCAGATACAAGGAAAGAAGAACTTTTGCTTAGCAAGGGAGAGTTGGACTTCAGTTATGAATTTAGAAATAAATTGTCAGAAGAAAATATAGAAGATGTAACAGAAAGATTTTTAGATTCCATTTCAAAGACTAAAAATAATAAGGAATTTTTAAAAAAATATTTTGTTAGATAAGATTTCCAATAATAAAATCTTGAAAATTTAATCTTAATATTATATAATAATTAAGCAAATAGTTGTGTTTGCACTAGAGTGAAAATTGTGTTATAATATAAAAATTGAGTTATAAAATAAGTTTAAGGGGGCAATACAATGAAAAAAGGAATTCATCCAGATTATAAAGAAGCTACTGTAACTTGTGCATGTGGCAACACTTTTAAAACAGGATCCGTTAAAGAAGATTTAAAAGTTGAAATTTGTTCAGCTTGTCATCCTTTCTTTACAGGAAAGCAAAAACTCTCTGATCACGGCGGAAGAATTGAGAAATTCAACAGCAGATATAAGAGAAATAAATGACAATGAGGTTAGCCTAGCTAACCTTTTTTATTACTTAAATTTATGGAAATTAAAGAGGCCTTAATAGAAGGTAGAAAATATTTAAAAGATTTAGAATATACTGATCCAATATATGAAACAAGACGAATCCTAAGCTTTCTTTTAAATAAAGATTTATCATATCTAGTGGCTCATGATAGTGAGCTATTAGATTCAACAGTTGAAGAAAGATATTTCGAGATTTTAGACAAAAGAAAAAATGGTATGCCGATACAATATATTTTAGGTGAAGAAGATTTTTATGGAAGAAGCTTCAAAGTTCTTAAAGATGTTTTGATTCCTAGACAAGATACAGAAATATCCGTAGAAACCCTATTAAAAATAATAAAAAATAACAAGATTAATAATATGTTAGAAATTGGTTGTGGCACAGGGATTGTCAGCATTAGCGTTGACCTTGAAACAAAAGTTGATGTTACTGCTGTTGATATAAGTCAAAAGGCAATTGAAAATACTAAAATCAATAAAGAAAAAATAGGATCAACAATAACAGTACTAAAGAGTGACTTGTTTTCAAATATTAAAAATAAGTTTGATATAATTTACTCAAATCCTCCTTATATAAAATCTGATGAAATAGAGAAGCTACAGGTTGAAGTAAGAAAACATGAACCTAGACTTGCCCTTGATGGTGGAGAAGATGGACTTTATTTTTATAGAAAAATAATTGAAAAAGCACCAGAATATTTAAATGATAGAGGATACTTGGTTTTTGAAATTGGACATGATGAGGCTAAAGATATATGTGCCCTCATGGAAGATAAATTTGATGTAGAAGTTATTAAAGATTTGAGTAAACTGGATAGAGTCGTAGTTGGACAGTTAAGGATGTAGAGGTTATTATGTACGAAAAACTTTCAGTATTTGAAGATAGATTAGTAGAATTAGAAAAGGATCTTAGTAACGTTGATATTATAAATAACTCTAAACTTTACCAACAAAAAGCTATTGAGCACGCCGAAATAGAGCCTATTGTTGGTAAATATAAATTGTATAAAGAAACTTTAAATACATTAAATGAGAATAAAGAGTTAATAAAAGAGAAATTAGACGACGATTTTAAGGATCTTGTAAGAGAAGAAATAAACGAAGGAAGTAAAAAGGTTGAAGAACTTGAAAATGAGTTAAAAATTCTTTTGATTCCTAAGGATAAAAATGACAGCAAGAATGTAATGGTAGAAATACGTGCTGGTGCAGGTGGAGATGAAGCTGCTTTATTTGCAGGAGTTCTTTATAGACAATATGTTAGATACGCTGAAAGATGTGGCTTTAAAGTTGAGACTATGTCATCAAATGAAATAGGAATTGGTGGATATAAAGAAATTGTCTTTATGATAATTGGAAATGGGGCATATTCAAGACTAAAATATGAATCTGGTGTTCATAGGGTTCAAAGAGTTCCAGAAACTGAAAGTGGAGGAAGGATTCATACATCTACAGCTACTGTTGCAGTATTACCTGAAGCTGAAGACGTTGACATAGAAATTGATCCAACAGAAATTAAGTTTGATGTCTTTCGTGCATCAGGAAATGGTGGTCAATGTGTAAATACAACAGACTCAGCTGTAAGACTTACACATATTCCTACAGGAATAGTCATTTCATGCCAGGATGAAAAATCACAACTAAGAAATAAAGAAAAGGCCATGAAACTTTTAAGATCTAAGCTTTATGATTTGAAGTTACAAGAGCAAAATGAAAAAGAGTCCATGGAAAGATCATCTCAAATTGGAACAGGCGATAGGTCTGAAAGAATAAGGACATATAACTATCCTCAAGGTAGGGTAACTGATCATAGAATCAACTTAACATCACACAGGATAAATGAAATAAATGACGGTGACCTTGATGAAATAATAGATGCACTAATCACTTATGATCAAACTCAAAAGTTAGAAAAAATATCATAAAAATAATTATTATTTATTTAGTATAATTTTAATAGACTATTTGATTTTTCATTAATAATATTCTATAATGATGATGGTAGTTTTATTATTAAATTTTATGGGGGTAATATTATGAATCAAATGACAAGTGACAATTTAAGATCAGCATTCGGTGGCGAATCTCAAGCACGTACTAGATATAACATCTGGGGAGATGTAGCAGAAAAAGATGGTTTCAAAAATGTTAAAAGACTTTTTGATGCTACTTCTGATGCAGAAAAAATTCACGCTACACTTCACTTTAAAGCTTTAAAAGATGTTTCAGGAGATTTCCCTGTAACTTCAATGGCAGGATTTGGAATTAATTCAACTTCTGAAAATCTTGAAGCTGCTAAAAACGGAGAAATTTTTGAGTCAACTCAAATGTACCCTGCTTTCATCGCAGTTGCAGAAATGCAAGAAGAAAAAGAAGCTGTTAGAGCAATGAAATATGCTACAGCAGCTGAAGAAGTTCATGCTAAGAGATTTGAAACAGCTAAAGAAGCTGTAGATGCTGGAAAAGATTTAGATGTTGAAAACATCTACCTATGCCCAGTATGTGGATATATTACTTTCGAAGAAGAAGATAAATGTCCAATCTGTGGATGCGCAGGAAGCAAATTTGTTGCTTATTAATTTTTGTTAAAAAAGTCTCCTCATTTTAAATGGGGAGATTTTTTGTATTATATTAATTATTAGACTTCAGAAAAAATAAATGTCATAAACCAAAGTATTTATTGCTAATTTTCTGTGCTTGTGTTATACTTTTATCCGGTAAGAAATGCACATATGAAATACACACATTTTCTGATGTCTTTGGAGTTGCCAATTTGGTCCCGATGACAAAAGATGAAAATGGAGGAAAAAACACGGAGGTGGCTTAAATGTCAGTAATTTCAATGAAAAGCTTATTAGAAGCTGGTGTACACTTTGGACACCAAACTAGAAGATGGAACCCTAAAATGAAGAGATTTATATTTACCGAAAGAAATGGTATCTATATAATCGACCTTCAAAAAACAGTTAAAAAAGTAGAAGAAGCTTACGATTTTGTAAGAGAAATTGCAGCTAACGGTGGAGAAGTACTTTTTGTAGGTACAAAGAAACAAGCTCAAGATGCAATTGAAAAAGAAGCTACTAAATGTGGTATGCCATACATTAACCAAAGATGGTTAGGTGGTCTTTTAACTAACTACAAGACTATAAAGAACAGAATTGAAAGACTTTACAAATTATATGAAATGGAAGAAAATGGAACTTTCGACGTTCTTCCAAAGAAAGAAGTTTCTCAATTACTTCACGAAAGAGAAAAGCTTGAAAAATTCCTAGGTGGAATTAAAGAAATGAAGGGTATGCCTCAAGCTTTATTTGTAGTAGACCCTAAAAAAGAAAATATTGCAGTTAAAGAAGCTCATATTTTAGGAATTCCTGTAATCGGTATTGTTGATACTAACTGTGATCCTGAAGAAGTTAATATTCCAATTCCAGGAAACGATGATGCTATTAGAGCAGTTAAACTAATTACAGAAACAATTGCTAATGCAGTTATCGAAGGAAAACAAGGCAGTCAAATAGAAGATACAGATTATGATGAATCCACTCAAGAAGTTTCTGAAGAAGAAGCAGTTGAGGATGAAAAGTCAGCTATAGAAGAGTAAAGATATTTCGAGAGTTCTAAAGTAATCCTTTATAACTCTCTTTTTTTAAAATAAATAAGGAGTGAATTAAAATGGCTATTACAGCAGCAATGGTTAAAGAATTAAGAGAAAAATCTGGAGCAGGTATGATGGACTGCAAAAAGGCTTTAACAGAGACAAATGGTGATATGGACAAAGCAGTGGACTTTTTAAGAGAAAAGGGATTAGCTTCTGTTGCTAAAAAATCTTCTAGAATAGCTTCTGAAGGTCTCGTTGAATCTTATGTTCACGGCGGAAGAATTGGTGTTTTAGTTGAAGTAAACTCAGAAACAGACTTCGTTGCTAAGAACGAAGAATTCCAAGACTTTGTTAAGGATATTGCAATGCAAATCGCAGCAGTTGCTCCTAAATATGTTAGTCGTGAAGAAGTTCCTGCTGAGGAAGTTGAACACGAAAAAAATATTTTAACTGAACAAGCAAGAAGTGAAAACAAACCTGAACATATAATTGAAAAAATGGTTGAAGGAAGACTTGAAAAATTCTATGAAGAAATTTGTCTACTTGACCAAGACTTCATTAAAGATTCAGACAAGAAAATTAGAGACATTCTTAATGATTTAATTGCTAAGATTGGCGAAAACATTAAAATTAGAAGATTTGTTAGATTTGAAGTTGGCGAAGGTCTTGAAAAGAGAGAAGAAGACTTTGCAGCAGAAGTAGCAAAACAAATAGGATAACAAATTGGAGGAGTAAATGCCAAAATATAAGAGAATTGTTTTAAAACTCAGCGGAGAAGCATTAGCAGGATCAAATACAGTTGGAATCGACATAGACTATGTCAACCTAATAGCTAAGCAAGTTAAGAAAATCTATGACTCAGGAGTAGAAACTGGAATAGTTGTTGGTGGCGGAAACTTTTGGAGAGGACGTGACGAAAACAACATAGACCGTGCTACATCTGACTATATGGGAATGCTTGGCACTGTAATGAATGCTTTAGCACTTCAAGATTCCTTAGAAAAATTAGGCGTTATTACTCGTGTGCAAACTGCTATTGAAATGAAGCAAGTTGCAGAACCCTATATAAGAAGAAGAGCTATTAGACACTTAGAAAAGGGTCGTGTAGTTATTTTCTCAGCAGGAGTTGGAAATCCATATTTCTCAACTGATACTGCAGCAGCGCTTAGAGCTGCTGAAATAGATGCTGATGTCATTCTTTTAGCTAAAAAAGGAGTAGATGGTATATATGATTCCGATCCTAACATAAATCCTGATGCTAAAAAGTTTGATAATCTAACTTATAGGGAAATTTTAAATAAAAACTTAAAAATTATGGACGGCACAGCTACTACACTTTGCATGGACAAGAATATTCCGCTTCAAGTATTTGGAATAGATGAAGAAGATGCAATGTATAAAGTGGTTTGTGGCGAAGACATTGGTACTAATGTTAAATAGGAGGATACTATGATATCTGATCTTAAAAAAAATACTGAGTCAAGAATGTCAAAATCTGTTGACTCACTTACTGAATCACTTCAGTCTATAAGAGCAGGACGTGCTAATACAAGTTTGCTTGACAAGATTTACGTTGATTATTATGGACAACAATCTCCACTTAATCAAGTTGCTAGTCTTTCTGCACCAGAAGCAAGACTGCTTGCTATTCAACCTTGGGATGCTACATTAATTCCTGAAATTGAAAAAGCAATACAAAAGTCTGATTTGGGAATAACTCCTTCAAATGACGGAAAAGTTATTAGACTTGTTATACCTCAACTAACTGAAGAAAGAAGAAAAGATCTTACTAAGTTAGTTGGAAAGTATGCGGAAGAAGCAAAAGTTTCTGTTAGAAACATTAGAAGAGATGCTATGGAAGATATTAAAAAAGCTGAAAAAGCTAAAGAAATATCTGAAGATGATAGAAAAACTTATGAAGAAGATATTCAAAAGTTAACTGATAAATATATTAAAGACATCGATGGTGTAGCAGAAGAAAAAGAAAAAGAACTTATGGAAATTTAATTTTTAGCCTTAGATTATTCTAAGGCTCTTTTTTTAAGGAGTTTTATGAATTATTACGATAAATTAGATTTAGAAAATATTCCCAAACACGTAGGCATAATAATGGATGGAAATGGAAGATGGGCAAAGAAAAGAAAAATGCCAAGAACTTTTGGACATAGAGAAGGAACACAAAGGGTAATCGAAATTGTAGAAGCAGCCTATAAAATCAATATTAAATCTTTAACTCTTTATGCCTTCTCTACTGAAAACTGGAAGAGACCTGATGAAGAGATTTCTAAGTTAATGGATTTACTTGCCTACTATATTAAAAATCAACTTGAAAAAATTAAAAAAAATAATATTAGAATAAATGTCTTAGGAGATTATAAAGCCTTTCCTGATAAGATAGTTAGACTAATCGAGACTGCATTGCAGGAAACTAGATCAAATGATAAAATGATATTAAATATTGGTCTAAATTATGGGGGACAAAGTGAAATAGTTAGAGCTAGCAAAATGATTTGTGAAGATGTTATTGCTGGTAAGCTATCTCTTGAAGATATTGATACAGAATCTTTTAAGGATTATTTATATTCAAGAGATCAAGAAGATCTGGACCTACTTATAAGACCAAGTGGTGAGCTTAGAGTTTCTAATTTTTTATTATATCAACTAGCCTATAGCGAGTTTTATTTTTCTAATATATTGTGGCCAGACTTTCATGAAGAGGAATTCTATAAGGCCATTTATGATTTTCAAAAAAGAAATAGGAGATACGGAGGATTATAATCTTGACTGATTTACAAAAAAGAGTTTCAACAGGAATAGTGGGTATTGGTCTATTAATTTTAATTTTTTACTTAGGATTAAATGCTATAAAGTTTTCAATTTTTATTTTAACTCTTGAGGCAATAAGAGAGCTATACAACGCACTAATAAAAAAAGAAATCAAACTTTATTTGCCAAGTTTACTTTTAGGGGCTCTGGTAACTTTTTTGTGCTCAATTTTTGATAAAAACTTAACCTTTGCCCTTGTTTTTTATTTTATTTTTAATTCTTCTCTGTATGTAATTTTAGAAGACTATAATTTGAGCAATTATTCCTTTACAAATATGGCCTACTTCTATACAGTATTTTTCTTAAATTTACTAGGAAGTCTTGATGATATTTACATAATTATTTCTGCTTTTGTAATTGCCTTTACCACAGATACCTTTGCTTATTTTGTAGGTTCTACTTTTGGCAAGCACAAGTTAATTGAAAGAGTTAGTCCTAATAAATCGATAGAAGGTGCCGTTGGTGGAACTTTTTTTGCTCTTATATTAACAGCTGTGTATTTCACACTTTTAAATAAATATAATTTTATTTACGACCTTAATCTTGTTGTAATCATAATTATTTTCCTTACTTCCATTGCTGGACAGTTTGGAGATTTGTTTGCATCAAAGATTAAGAGATTCACAGGTATAAAAGATTATGCACAGATTTTACCTGGTCACGGTGGAATACTTGACAGGTTTGACAGTCTTATATTTATAAGCCCCTTCGTGTATATTCTGTACCATTTTATTTAAGGAGAATAAATGATTACTTTAATTAGCTCTTTACTTGTTTTTTTACTCGTTGTTATGCTTCATGAATTTGGTCACTTTGCTGTTGCCAAATTATCAGGAATTAAAGTTAATGAGTTTTCCATAGGTATGGGTCCAAAAATTTATCAGAAACAAAAAGGTGAAACCTTTTATAGTTTAAGAGCCCTTCCTGTTGGAGGCTATGTTGCTATGGAAGGCGAGGAAGATAACTCCCATGACCCAAGAGCCTTTAACAATGTTTTCATCGTAAAAAGAATGGCAGTTGTTTTAGCTGGAGCCTTTATGAATTTCGTATTGGCTTTTATTGCTTTTACCCTTATTTTTTCCATAGTAGGATATGGATCAAGTGAAATTGAAAAAGTTATTTCTAACTCACCTGCAGATAAGGCAGGAATACAATCAGGCGATTTAATTATAAAAATTAATGAAAATAAGGTTAAGGACATATACGATATAAATTCAATAATTTCCAAAAATCAAAAAGAAGAAATGGATTTTCAAATTAATAGAGAAGGAAATATATTAAATTTAAAGATAAAACCTGAGTATTCTGTAGAAAATCAGATGTATTTAATTGGTATCACTTCAAAGCTAGATCATTCACTATTAAAATCCATTAGTCTTGGGGCAAATAGAACTTTAGAAATGTCCAAATTGATTCTCAAAAGTATTAAAATGATGTTTTCTGGTTCTTTTAAAATGGAATACTTATCAGGCCCTGTTGGTGTTGTACAATTAATTGGTTCAGAGTCTTCAAAGGGATTTTTAAATTTTCTACAGATTTTAGGACTAATATCAGTCAATCTTGGTGTTTTTAACTTGCTCCCAATTCCTGCACTTGATGGAGGAAAGTTTTTATTTTTATTAATTGAAGCCCTTAGAGGTAAACCCATAGATGAAAAAATTGAGCAAGGACTCTCACTAATAGGTATAAGTCTTTTATTTTCTTTAATGATTTACGTAACTATTTTTAATGATATTGGAAGGTTGTTTAATAAATGATAAATAGAAAAAAAACAAAAAAAGTTTATGTTGGAAATGTCCCAGTTGGCGGAGATTCTTTCATCTCTATTCAATCTATGACTAACACAGATACTAAAGATATAAAGTCAACTGTCTCACAAACAAAAAATCTAGAAGAACTAGGTTGTGACATAATAAGGATGGCTGTTAATGATTTAGAAGATGCAGCCGCACTTAGAGAAATTAAAAAAGAGATTAATATTCCAATAATATCAGACATACAATTTGATTATAAGCTAGCACTTGCTGCTTGTGAAAATGAATCAGATGCAATAAGGCTTAACCCAGGAAATATTGGAGCTCCTTGGAAGATAAAGGAAGTTATTGAAGCTTGTAAGTTTCACAATATTCCAATAAGAGTAGGAGTTAACTCTGGTTCTGTAAAACAAGAATTTTTGGATAAATTTAAAGGAGTTAATGCATCCTCCATTTGTTATAGTGCTATGGAAGAAATCGAATTGTTAGAAAAAAATAATTTTCATGACATAGCAGTATCTCTAAAAGCTTCTAGTGTAAATCTAACAATAGAAAGTTATAGGAAGTTTTCTGAAATGTCAGACTATCCTCTTCACTTAGGAGTAACTGAAGCAGGAAGCCCTAAAAAAGGTATTGTAAAGTCTGCCATAGGTATAGGTACTCTTTTAGCTGAAGGTATTGGCGACACTATTAGGGTGTCTTTAACATCTGATCCTAGTGATGAGATAATTGCTGGAAAAGATATTTTAAAAGCACTTGACCTTAGAAGAGAGGGCATAGATTTAATTTCCTGTCCAACTTGTGCAAGAACTAAGGTAGATTTAATAGAAATAGTAAATCAGGCTGAAGAAAAACTTTATAAGATCGATAAAAATTTAAAGGTGGCAATTATGGGATGTCCTGTTAATGGACCTGGTGAGGCAAGAGAGGCCGATATAGGTATTGCATGTGGACATGGTGAAGGATTAATCTTCCGTAAGGGAGAAATAATAAAAAAAGTTCCAGAAGATAAACTACTAACAGAACTTTTATCTGAAATCGAAAAAATTGGGTGATAATTTGATTTTATTAAAAGATATTTTACAAAAATTAAATTCTTCTTATAATGATGTTCCAGATGACATTTATATAGAGTCAATTAGAAGAAACAAAAATAAAGGAGAAGTTTATTTTGTAATTAATTCAAAAAATGATTTAGAAATAAATTTTAAGAATGAAATTTCTAAAATTTTTTCTACAAGCTTAGAAGAATACAAGACTTATATTGACTTTAAATCATCTTCTCTTTATAAAAGTGAAGATGATTTAATTTATGCTGAAATTTTGAAGTACAATCCTTCATCACAAATATGGATTAAGGATGTTCTAATAAATAAAAATGATAAAATTGGTTTAATAAATATAAAACTACCTAGTGAAGAAGCATTTTATAGCTTAAGTCAAAATGGGTTTGCATCATATCTGGAAAAAGAATTAAAAGTTTTTGGTAACTTCAGTATAAAATTTGATTTTGATAAAAAAGATCTTGTAGAGGATAATATTGAAAACTTTATTTCTCAAATAGAAGAAGCTGAAGAAGTTATTTCTACTAAACATGAAATTGAAGTAAAGACAAAAATAGAAAATAAGTCTAAAGAAAAGAAAATTAAAAAATCTAACTCCTATGGAAAAAAAGATATAGGAATAATAGAAAAGCTAGTTGATGTTAATGTAAATTCACAAAAGGTAAGTGTTGAAGTCGATATATTTAATTTAGAAAGTAGAGAACTTAAAAACGGTAACTTTTTGATTTCCCTTTCTATTACAGACTACACATCATCAACTCTTGCAAAAATATTCTTAAAACCTGACAAGGCAGAAGAGTTCTTAGAAAGCTTCGGTGTAGGTGACCATGTTGTTATTACTGGAAATGTGTCCTATGATAATTTCTCAAAATGTGAAACTATTATGATTAGGTACATTGAAAAAAGAGATAAGGTCCTTAGGATGGATTATTCTGATGAAAAGAGAACAGAGTTAAGAATTCATTCCAAAATGTCTCAGATGTCTGGTGTTACATCTTTTACTGACTTTGCAAATAGAGCTAAACTTTGGGGACATGATGCAATTGGCATTACTGATACTAATGACGTTCAAGGTTTCCCAGAAGCAATGGAGGCCGGAGAAAAAACTGGACTTAAAATTCTTTATGGAACAGACATAAATTTTGTTGATGATAAGGAAAAAATTGTAACTAACTATATAGATGGAAAAACTTACGATACTTACGTAGTCTTTGATATAGAAACTACTGGTCTTTCATCTAGAAATGATAAAATTACAGAAATTGGTGCAGTAAAAATAAAAGACGGTATTATAACAGATAGATTTTCACAACTTATTAACCCTGAAAAAGAAATTCCTCAAGTTGTTGTTAATTTAACAGGGATTAGTAACTCCTTAGTTGAAAATGAACCTACAATAGAAGAGGTTATTCCTAAATTTTATGAATTTGCTAAAGATGCCGTACTAGTTGCCCACAATGCAAAATTTGATATTTCATTTATTAGGAGAGAGTATGCTAACAATGGCTTAGAATTTAACCATCCAATACTTGATACACTTGTAATGGCAAGAGCAACAATGACACATATGAAGAGATTCAATCTTGGAACTCTTTGTAAAAATCTTGGTGTGTCTCTTGTGGGAGCGCATAGAGCAGTTAATGATGCTGAAGCTACAGCAGAGGTTTTTATAAAGTTAATTGACAAAATTAAAAGAGAGGAAGAAGATTTCAATTTTGAAATTTTAAATCAACAAATAAAAAACACAGATTCTAAACGTTTATTCGAATCTTCTTTATTATTGTTAGTTAAAGATGAAGTTGGTTTGAAAAACTTATATATGTTAATTTCTGATTCGCATATGAAATACTTTAATTTTGTTGCAAAAGTTCCTAGAAGTTTATTAGATAAATATCGAGAAGGAATTCTTGTTGGATCTGGTAATGCCAATTCAGAATTGTTTGATGCTATATATAGGATGTGTCCTCATGAAGAATTAGTTAAAATTGCATCTTACTATGATTTTCTAGAAATCCAGCCAGCAAGTGACAACATTATGTCAATTGAAGATGGAAAATATACACTAGAAGATATAAGAGATATAAACAAAAAAATCTTAGAGCTTGGAGAAGAACTAAATATTCCTGTTGTTGCTGATTCAGACACATATTATATAGAGGAGTCCGAGGACCTCCTTAGAAAAATTGTCCTAAACGGCAAACCTGGTAGACCTGATCCAAGATCTAGTAGAAACCAAAAGTTTTATTTTAAGACAACAGAAGAAATGCTAGATGAATTTTCCTACTTAGGTCAAGACAAAGCCTATGAAGTTGTTGTAACTAATACAAATGAATTAAAAGATTTTATTAAGGATATAAAACCAATTCCAGATGGAACTTATCCACCAGTTATTGAAGGTTCTGATGAAAGTTTAAGGGATATGACTTACAAAAAGGCCCATGACATTTATGGAGAAGTTCTTCCTAAGATTGTTGAAGACAGGTTGGAGAAGGAACTAAAATCTATTATTTCAAATGGTTATTCAGTTCTATATATTATTGCACAAAAACTTGTGAAAAAATCAAATGATGATGGATTCCTAGTAGGTTCTAGAGGGTCTGTTGGATCTTCTTTTGTTGCAACAATGGCAGATATAACAGAAGTAAACCCCCTTCCACCACACTACATTTGTCCTAACTGCAAATATTCTGAATTTACTGAAGACTTAACTTATGGATCTGGGGTTGACATGCCAGATAAAGTATGCCCTAAATGTGGAACCCAACTCATAAAAGATGGGCACAATATTCCGTTTGAAGTTTTCTTAGGTTTTTATGGAGATAAGGAACCAGATATAGATTTAAACTTTGCTGGTGAGTATCAACCTAGAGCCCATAAATACACTGAAGAGTTATTTGGAGAAGGGTATGTATTTAGGGCAGGAACTATAGGAAAAATTGCTGAAAAAACTGCTTATGGTTATGTGAAAAAATATTTTGAAAATCAGCGTATCTCACCAATTGAAATTGACAGACTTTCAAGGGCGATCACTGATGGTAAAAGAACTAGTGGACAGCACCCTGGCGGTGTAATGATTGTTCCTAAAACAAATTCAATTTTCGACTTCACACCAATTCAATATCCAGCAGACGATCCAAGTTCAGGAGTTATAACAACTCATTTTGATTATAACTTTATTCATGGAAAAATCTTGAAATTGGATATACTAGGTCACGATGGTCCAACAATTATTAAAATGTTAGAGGACTTCACTGGAATAGACTCTAGTACAATTAGGCTTGATGATCAAAATACACTTTCTATATTTAATAGTGCGGAAGCCTTTCACATGGATGAAGATATTTTCTCTTGCAAGACTGGGACACTAGGAATACCAGAATTTGGAACTTCTTTTGTTATATCTATGTTACTAGAAACAAAACCAAAAAACTTTGCAGATCTTGTGAGAATATCTGGCCTATCCCATGGTACTGACGTTTGGATTTCTAATGCCCAAGAGTTAGTTGATTCTGGTAGAGCTGAATTAAAAGATGTTATCGCTACAAGGGAAGACATCATGGTATATCTAATAAATGCAGGTGCTGAAAATAAAATGGCCTTTGATACTATGGAAAAAGTAAGAAAGGGAAAAGGCCTAACTGAAGAACAAGAAAATATAATGAAAAACTTAGATTTGCCTGAGTGGTATATTGATTCTTGTAAGAAAATCAAGTACATGTTCCCTAAGGCTCACGCAGTTGCTTATGTAATGCTTTCTTTCAGAATTGCTTATTATAAGCTCAATCATCCTTTAGCCTTTTATGCAACTTTCTTTACTATTAAACTAAATGATTTTAATGGAGAGAATATTATTGAAGGTCCAGGCTTTCTCAAAAATAGAATTAAAATTTTAAGAGATATTGAAAAACCAACAGCTAAGGACAAGGGAGAGATAAGAGTATCTGAAGTAGCCCTTGAAATGTATGCGAGAGGATTTGAATTTTTAAGTCCTGATATCTATAAGTCAAAAGCATCTAAATTTACTATTGAAGATGGAAAAATTAGAATGCCACTTAGGGCAATACCTGGTGTAGGCGAAAACTGTGCTAACAAAATAGAAGAAGAATCAAAAAAATCTAATTATTTATCAATAGAAGATTTTTCCAAAAGAACAAAGGCTGGGAATTCTGTTATTACAATTTTACAAAAAAATGGAATATTAAAAGACCTTGATGAAACCAATCAAATTTCATTATTCAATTTTTGAAAAACTTGTATTTATAGCAATTTGTGTTATAATTTAATTAAGTAAGATATTTAGAGTAAAGAGTGGGGAAGCCCACTCTTTGTTTTTTAGTAGTGAGGTGTTAAGTGAATAAAAAAGAATTAAAAAGAGAAATCTACCCACTAGCTGAAGAGGTAGCAGAAGAACTTGGCTACGAAATTGTAGACATAGAATTTCAAAATGGATCAAAGCATGATCTTTTGTCAATTTTTATTTATAAAAAAGAAGGCATTGATTTAGATGACTGCACCGAAATGAGTAGAAGTTTAGAAAAGAAACTTGATAACTTAGAAGCTTTGAAAAATCCATACTATCTTGAGATTTCTTCTCCTGGACTTGATAGGCCTCTTAAAACAAAAGATGACTATAGAAGAAATGTTGGCAATGAAGTTGATGTAAAACTTTATGCTCCAATAGACGGACAGAAAGAATTTAGTTTTGTTTTGGATAAATATGATGACGAGAATATTTATTTTATGAAAGATGAGAAAGAATTGGCAATACCAATTAAATCAATTTCATCAATGAAACAAACTATAAAATTTTAATGGAGGAATAAATGAATCAAGAGTTTATTGACGCTTTAAATGAAATCGAAAAAGAAAAAGGGATTTCTAAAGAAATTGTCTTTGAAGCTTTGGAATCGGCCTTAGTCTCTAGTTATAGAAAAAATTATGGTACATCAGAAAATGTAATCGTAAATATGGATAGAGAAACTGGAGAAATCAAATTATACTCCTCTAAAGAAATTGTAGATGTTGTGGAAGACCCTCAACTACAAATATCTTTAGAAGAGGTAAAGAAATTAGACCCAAGTTATGAAATTGGAGACATATATAATCTAGAAATTCATCCTAAAAATTTTGGTAGAATTGCTGCACAAACAGCTAAACAAGTGGTAATCCAAAGAATAAAGGATGCTGAAAGAGATATTGTTTTCGATGAATACGTTGAAAGAGAAAAAGAAATTATAACTGGTCTTGTCCAAAGAAAAGCTTATAACAATGTTTATGTTGATTTAGGAACTACTGAGGCAATTCTTCCTTATAGTGAACAAATTAATGGTGAGTCCTATAATCACGGGGATAGATATAAGATGTTGATTCTATCAGTAGAAAAATCAACAAAAGGACCTCAAATAGTCCTTTCAAGATCTCATCCAGATTTAGTAAAGAGATTATTTGAATTAGAAATCCCTGAAGTAAGTGAAGGAATAGTTGAAATATACTCTATTTCTAGAGAAGCTGGTTCAAGGACAAAAATCGCTGTATTTTCAAGAGACCCAGAAGTAGATCCTCTAGGAGCTTGTGTTGGATACAAGGGTCAAAGAGTAAATGCAATAGTTGATGAAATTGATAATGAAAAAATAGATATTGTTATATTCGAGAAGGAAATAGACAAGTTTATTGCAAATTCCCTAAGCCCTTCAAAGGTTGAAAAAGTATTTGTTAATGAAGCAGAAAAATCTGCACTTGCAATAGTTCCTGACTACCAACTTTCTCTTGCTATTGGTAAGGAAGGTCAAAATGTTAGGCTTGCTGCAAAATTAACCGGATGGAAGATAGATATAAAATCAAATCTTCAGTTTGAAGAATACCTTGAAGAGAGAAATATAACAGAAGAAGAACTTAAAGAAGAATTTGAAAATGCTAAAAAAGAATTTTCTGATGAAGAAGTTGAGGAAATATCTGAAGACTTTGAAAAATCTGGAGAAAATTTAGAAACAACTGAAATACATCCTGAAGAATCAGATTCTCATATTGATGAAAACTCTGATATGAATATTGAGGATGAAGAAAGCATAGAAACAAATTCTATAGATGAAGATGTTAACATTTAAAATTCTTAATTTAATGGAGTAAGTAATGACTAAAATTAGGAAGGTACCTATGCGTACTTGCATAGGTTGTAGAGAACAAAAAGAAAAGAAAGATTTAATTAGAGTTGTAAAGAACAAAGACGATGAAATCTTTATAGATAAAACTGGAAAGGCAAATGGAAGAGGAGCTTACTTATGCAATGACAAAAGTTGTTTGGAAAAAGCGATAAAGTCAAAAGCTTTAAATAGGGCATTCACGACAGAGATTAGTGAGGAAGTTTATGAGAAACTAATTGAATCTGTAGATTAAGCTTCTTTTTAGGAGGTGTTCAATTTGTCAAAAATTAGAGTACACGCGTTGGCAAAGGAAATTGGTATTACAAGTAAGGAATTAATTGCAAAGTTAAATGAACTTGAAATATCTGTAAAAAATCATATGTCAACATTAGATAGCGCTGAAGAAGATAGAGTAAGAAATTTATATAACAAAAATTCTTCAAAGAATGACTCTCCTGTAGAAAAGAAAAACAATGATAAGCAGGGAGACAACAAGAAAAAAACTCATCCTAATAAGGAAAAACAAAACAATAACAATTCAGATAATAAAGAATTTAAAAAAGATAATAAAAACAAGACTTTTAATAAAGAAAATAAAAAAAATGATGATAAGAGCGAACATTCATCTAATCAAAAAAAGAAAAATAACAAAAAGAATAAGTCTAAAAACAAAGAAAATGATAATGATAAAAACCACTCCTTTAAGAGAGATTTGACTAAGAAAAAACCAAAGAAAAAAGTTAGATCAAAACATAAGGTTGAAGAGGAAGATAAGGGAGATGATTCTATAATAGTTATAGCACCTATAACAGTAAAGGATTTTGCTAACCAATTGGGAGTGTCTGTATCAACAGTTATTACAAAACTAATTGGACTTGGAGTTATGGCAAATCAAAACCAAAGTATTGATGAAGATACTTGTATATTACTAGCTGATGAACTTGGAATTGAAATTGAAATTGAAGCTCCAAATCTTGACCAATCGGTTGAAGAAGAATATGGGCTTCTAAGAGAAGATAGGGAAAGAGATCTTAAACCAAGACCACCTGTTGTAACAGTAATGGGTCACGTTGACCACGGAAAAACTTCTCTATTAGATTCTATTAAGAAAACTCATGTTACTCAATCTGAAGCTGGCGGTATTACTCAACATATAGGGGCTTACACTGTTAATTTATCTGGAAAGAAAATAACTTTCCTCGATACACCAGGTCACGAAGCTTTTACTTCCATGAGACTTAGGGGAGCTCAAACTACAGACATAGCAATACTTGTTGTAGCCGCAGACGATGGTGTAATGCCTCAAACAATTGAAGCAATTTCTCACGCAAGGTCCGCTGATGTTCCAATAATTGTAGCAATTACAAAAATTGATAAACCAGAAGGCAACCCTGAAAGAGTTAAACAAGAATTAATGAACGAAAATCTTGTTCCTGAAGAATGGGGCGGTGACACAATTGTTGTTGGAGTTTCATCAAAATCTGGCGAAGGCATTGATGAACTTCTAGAAATGATTCTATTAGTAGCTGAAATGAAAGAGTTAAAAGCAAATCCTAATAGACGTGCTATTGGTACTATAATCGAAGCCAATCTTGACAAGGCTAAGGGACCTATGGCAACTATTCTTATTAAGAACGGTACTTTAAGATTTGGAGATGCTATTGTATCTGGTACTTGCTCAGGAAGAATAAGAGCTATGGAAGATGATAAAGGCAAAAAAGTTAAAAAAGCTGGACCTTCTATGCCAGTTGTAATTTTAGGACTTAACGATGTTCCTAATGCTGGAGACACAATTTATGCAGTTAATGATGATAAGACTGCAAAAGCAATTGCCGATAAGAATACAGAAATTTCTAGAGAAAAGAGATTGAGTCAAACAACTAAGATTAGTCTTGACAACCTATTCGAAAAAATTTCTGAAGAAGATGTAAAAGAACTCAATGTTGTTGTAAAAGGTGATGTAAAAGGTTCTGTTGAAGCGCTTAACCAATCTTTACTAAAACTTTCCACTGAAGAAGTTAAGATTTCTGTAATTCACTCAGGCGTTGGTGGAATCAATGAATCTGACGTTACTCTAGCTTCTGCATCTAATGCAATTGTTATTGGATTTAATGTTAGACCTAATATTAATGCTATAGAACTTGCAAAAACTGAAGATGTTGAAATTAGGACATACAGAGTTATCTATGAAATTATTAACGATATAGAACAAGCAGCTAAGGGTATGCTAGATCCAGATATTGTAGAAGAAATCCTTGGAAGATGTGAAATAAGACAAACATTTAAACTTCCAAACAACCAAATGGTTGCTGGGGTTTATGTCCTAAACGGTAAAATCCTAAGAAACTCTAAGGTTAAAGTGCTAAGAAATGACGTTGTTATTCACGAAGGAGACATTGCTTCTCTAAAGAGATTTAAAGATGATGCTAGAGAGCTTGCAACAGGTTTTGAAGGCGGACTTGTTATTGATGGTTTTAATGATATTAAAGAAGGCGATCTTCTTGAATCTTACATCATGAAGGAAGTTGAAAGATCATAATGAACAATAAAAGAATTAACAGAATATCAGAAGAAGTAAGACGAACAATATCTAATATAGTTCAAAATGAGTTAAAAGATCCAAGGATACCTTCTATTACTAGTATTTCTCATGTTGAAGTTACAAATGATTTATCCTTCGCAAAAGTTTATGTTTCTGTCTTAGGAGATGACTATGATAGGGATGAAGCAGTTGAAGGACTTAATTCAGCTAAGGGATTTATAAAAAAAGAATTGGCTAATAGGGTTAAACTAAGGGCGATGCCAGAACTCATTTTTATTAAGGATGACTCTATTGAACGAGCTATGGAATTAGATAAACTTATAGATGAGGTAAATCACAAAAATGATTAATCTAAAGGAATTATCCTCTGAATTAAAAAATTTAATAGATAATAGCAATAGTATTGCAGTTGCATCTCACTTAAATCCTGATGGAGATAACTTAGGATCTGCTACTGCAATGCTTGGCATGCTTAATAAGCTTGGTAAAAATCCAGTCTTTATACTAGATGACAGTGTTCCATCCCATTTTAAATTTTTACCAAATCTTTCTTATTCAAAAAGTCCAGAAAATATTGATGAGGATTTCGATTTATTTATTGCTCTTGACTCTTCAGATGAAGATAGAATGGGAGATAGGGTGAAAGAAATATTTAACAAGTCTAAAAAAACTGTTAATATTGACCATCACTTTAGTAATAAGAATTATGCTGATTTGAATATTGTTGATGAAAATTCACCAGCAACTTGTGAAGTCCTTGCAAGAATTTTCAAATATCTTAATTTACAATTAGATAAAGAAATAGCGACTTCCTTATTTACAGGACTTTCAACAGATACAGGTTCTTTTAAATATAGTTCAGTTAGCTCAAAAACTTTTGAAATTGCATCAGACTTATTTAAGTATGACATCGATATAAATGAAGTTACGCAAAATGTTTACCAAAGTAGGTCTAGACAAAAGACTGATTTGTTAATTAGGGCCATGAACTCTATTGAGTATTTTGATAAAGATAAGATTGCTGTAGTTATAGTAACTAAAGAAGATATAGAAAAGACTAAAGCAGCAAAGTCAGATGCTGACGGAATAGTAGAATTTGTTAGAGATATTGATACTGTTGAACTTGCAGTTCTCCTTAAAGAAAAAGACGATTGTATTAGGCTATCTCTTAGGTCTAAATCTTATGTTGATTGTACGAAAATTGCGTCTAAGTTTAATGGCGGAGGACATATTAGGGCTTCAGGCGGTACAATAAACCACACCGATATCAAAAAGGCAAAAAAAGATTTAGTTGAAGTGGCGGAAGAAGAATTATGATTGATGGTCTCTTAGTATTTGACAAGGATAAAGGAATAACATCCCATGATTTAGTTTATAAGGTTAGGCGCAAATTAGGGATAAAAAAAGTAGGTCATACTGGTACTCTTGATCCTATGGCTACAGGAGTGCTAGTTATATCTATTGGAAAAGCAACTAAAACAAGCGAATATATTCTTTCAAGTGACAAGGAATACGAAGCTAAAATCAAACTAGGTATCTTGACCGATTCATATGATATTGCTGGTAATATTTTAAAAGAAGAAAAAGTTATCTTCAATGAAGAAGACATAAAAAAAGCTCTTCAAAATTTTACTGGTAAGTTGTCACAAAAGCCTCCTATTTACTCTGCTTTAAAAGTGGGTGGTAAGAAACTTTACGAGTATGCAAGAGAAGGTAAAGAGGTAGAAATAAAAGAAAGAAATATTGAGATTTATAAAAATGAACTTTTAGATTTTAACGGAAGTGATGAATTCCTAATAAGAGTTAAGGTATCTAAGGGAACTTATATAAGGTCTCTTGCAAATGATATTGGGAACTTTTTAGGCACTTATGGTACACTAACAGAGCTTAGAAGAATAAGAACTGGAAATTTTAAAATAGAGGATTCTATTAATAGCTCTGATTTTGAAAATATGTCTATTGATGAAATAAAGGAAAAAATTCTACCAATGGATTTAGCCTTAACTAATCTTAAAAAAATTGATTTAGACAAAAGATTTCTTAATAAATTTCTTAATGGACAATTTTACAGGCTTAATCACAAGCCAGAAGTTGATAATTACAGAGTGTATTGCGAAAATCTTTTTTTAGGAATTGGAGAAATTAGATTTATTGATGAAAAACCTTATCTTAAGATGAAGAAGAGATTAATAGGTGATTTATGAAAATAATTGAAATTGACTTAAATTATATAGCAGACGAAGATTCAGTTATTGCCCTAGGAAACTTTGATGGTGTTCATAAGGGCCATATGGAATTAATTAATAAAGCAGTTGCAAGAGCTGATGATTTAAATATTAAGTCTAGCATATTGTTATTTAATGAACACACTGACAACCTTATTAAGGTCGGTAAAAAGGACATTATAACAACAAATCAAACTAAATTTGAAATTCTAGAAAATCTAGGAGTTGATATAATTTATCTTATAAACTTTACAAGAGAATTTATGGCTTACACTCCTAAGATGTTCTTAAAAGATTTTCTAGCAGATAATCTTAAAATTAGAGGAGTTGTTGTAGGTTATGATTACACTTATGGATTTAAAAAATCTGGCGATGTGGATTTTTTATTAGAAAATAAAGATTTATTTGATACTATTGATGTTATTAATCAAATTTCATCTCATGGAGAGAAAATTTCATCGACCCTAATAAGAAACTTAATTGAAGAAGGTAGGATAAAAGAGGCTAATGATCTTTTATCAAGACCCTATAAGCTAATTGGGGAAATTATACATGCAAAAGGTCTTGGAAAAAAAATGGGATATCCAACTGCCAACTTAAAATTAGTAGATAATTTTGTAATTCCGAGATATGGAGTTTATGACACAGATATTATTATAAATGGAGAGAGGTTTAAAGCTTCAACTAACATTGGTACAAACCCAACTGTTGAGCATGATGGGATAAAAATTGAAGCTCATATACTTGATTTTGATAGAGATATTTATGGGGAAATTGTTGAGCTTGAACTTTTAGATTTTGTAAGACCTGAATTGAAATTTGATTCCATAGAAGAATTATTCGATCAGATTGCTAAAGATGTTTTAGTTACAAGGAATAGATGACTTTACAAGCCAGCCTTTATATGGTAAGATATTTAAGGTTAAATAGCTATTCACAGTTGGTCGCTCCTCGACGCCTACTTTGATTAGCTTTATCTAAAAAATTTAGGAGGAAAATATGTTAGAAACAAATATCAAACAAATTATTATTGACGAATTTAAAACACACGAAGGTGACACAGGATCACCAGAAGTTCAAATTGCAATTCTTACTAGAAGAATTAACGATTTAAACGAACATTTAAGAGTTCACAAAAAAGACCACCACTCAAGAAGAGGACTTCTTAAAATGGTAGGTAAAAGAAGAAACTTATTAAGATATTTAAAGAATAAGGATATAGAAAGATATCGTACACTTATTAAAAAACTACAAATCAGAGGATAATAGGAGCGGTAATTCCGCTCTTTCTTATTAGAAGGAGGAAATAATGGAAAAAACTTATACTATGGATCTTGCAGGTTCTCAGTTAAAAGTAACAATTGGAAAAGTTGCTGAGCAAGCAAATGGTGCTTGTTTAGTACAATATGGAGATACTGTTGTACTTGTTACAGCTACATCTTCTTCTAAGCCAAGAGAGGGAATCGACTTTTTTCCTCTAAGTGTAGACTATGAAGAAAAAATGTATGCAGTTGGTAAAATCCCTGGAGGATTTATCAAGAGAGAGGGAAGACCTAGCGAAAAGGCTACCCTATCCGCTAGACTAATTGATAGACCACTTAGACCTCTTTTCCCAGAAGGTTATAGAAATGATGTACACATAGTAGCAACTGTTTTAAGTGTTGATCAAGATCATTCACCTGAAATTGTTGCAATGATAGGTTCTTCTATTGCTCTTTCTATTTCTGATATTCCTTTTGATGGACCTACAGGTTCAGTTGAAGTTGGATATATTGACGGAAAATATATCATAAATCCTAACGAAGAAGAGAGAAACAATTCTAAAATAAACTTATCTCTTGCTGGAACAAAGACTGCAATTATGATGGTAGAGGCTGGTGCGCAAGAAGTAAGTGAATCTGAAATGCTTGAAGCTATTCTAGAAGGTCACGAAGTTATAAAAGATATTTGTGAGTTTGTAGAAGAAATTTCTAGTGAAGTTGGAAAAGAAAAAGCTGAATACGAAGTATTTAAAGCTGACGAAGAAATTGTAGCTAAGGTAAAAGATTTTGGTAAAGATTTACTAGTTAATGCTATTAGAGAAAAAGATAAGGTTGTAAGAGAAGAAAACACTGAAAAAGCTAAAGAAGCTATTAGAGAACACTTCGTGGACCTTATGGAAGAACACTCAAAAGATATTTCAGCTGCAATTGAAGAAATTGAAGTTACTGAAATTAGACGTGGCATTCTTGAAGAAGAAAGAAGGCCTGATGATAGAAAACTAGATGAAATTAGACATCTATCATCTGAAGTTAGTGTTCTACCAAGAACTCATGGTTCAGGCTTATTTACAAGAGGACAAACTCAAGTGCTTTCAATTGCCACTCTAGGTGCAATCTCTGAAGAGCAAGTTATTGATGGACTTGGAGATGACAAACCAAAGAGATATATTCACCACTATAATTTCCCAGGATTCTGTGTTGGAGATACAAAACCATCTAGGTCTCCTGGTAGACGTGAAATTGGTCACGGTGCTCTTGCAGAGAGAGCTCTACTTCCAGTAATTCCAGATTCAGAAGTCTTCCCATATACAATAAGGGTTGTTTCAGAAGTATTATCTTCTAATGGATCTTCTTCTCAAGCATCTATCTGTGGATCAACTCTTGCCCTAATGGATGCAGGTGTACCTATCAAGGCACCTGTTGCAGGTATAGCTATGGGTCTTATTGAAGAAGATGGAGTTATAAAAATACTGACTGATATCCAAGGTTTGGAAGACCACTTTGGAGATATGGACTTTAAGGTAGCAGGTACAAGAAAGGGTATCACAGCTATCCAAATGGATATTAAGGTTGAAGGTATTAAAAAAGAAATTCTTGAAACTGCTCTTGATAGAGCAAAAGATGCTAGATTTGAGATTTTAGATCATCTTGCTACAACAATTGAAAAACCAAGAGAAGAGCTTTCCAAGTATGCTCCAATAATCCACATGATTTCTATTGATCCAGAAAGAATTGGAGAAGTTATTGGTGCTGGTGGAAAGATAATAAATAAAATTATTGAACAAACTGGTGTAAAAATCGATATTGATGATGACGGAAAAATTTCTATCTTATCTGATAGTGATGAAAAAGCTAAAGAAGCTATTGCAATCATTGAAGATATAGTAAAAGAAATTGAAGTTGGAGAAGTTTATCTAGGAAAGGTTAAGAAAATTGTTAAGTTTGGAGCTTTCGTAGAAATTAAAAAAGGAACAGAAGGTCTCCTTCACATTTCTGAAATTGCTCATGAAAGAACTAACAATGTAGAAGATGTATTAAAAGTTGGCGATTCAGTTGAAGTTAAAGTAATTGACATAGCCAAAGATACAGGTAAGATTTCTCTATCAAGAAAAGCTCTTATTAAAAGAGAAGATAATTCCAAGAAAGAAGAAAATAAATAAGTAAAGTTAAGTCGCATTAGAATTTATTTTAATGCGATTTTTTAAAGGAGAATTTATGAAATTAAAAGTTATTAATAAAAGTAAGCATCCTCTGCCTAAGTATGAAACAGATGGCTCTTCAGGAATGGACTTAAGAGCTAATCTAGATGAAGATTTAGTTTTAAAACCTCTAGATAGAGTGCTAGTTCCAACAGGTCTTTATTTCGAATTCGAAAAAGGTTATGAAGCTCAAGTTAGAGCTAGATCAGGCTTAGCATTAAAAAAAGGCCTAGGACTTCCAAATGGTATTGGAACTATTGATTCTGATTATAGGGGAGAATTGAAGGTGATTCTAATTAATATGAGTATAGATGATGTTGTCATAGAAGATGGCGATAGGATTGCCCAAGTTGTTTTTATGAAAATTGAAATTCCCGATATAGTTGAAGTAGAGGAGATTAGTGATACCGAAAGAAGTGATGGAGGCTTCGGTCATACTGGTCTTTAAGGGCACAAATTGTTATAATATTAATGAGGTGCTAGCTCTTGAAAAGAAATATAAAAACAAATAAAAAAACTAAAAAGAAAAATAATAATAAAAAAATTAATAGGAGAAAAATATCTTCTGAAATAGATAATGGACGAGAAATTAAGGGACTATTTCTAATAGTTATTGGAATAGTCTTCTTTATATGCTTATATAGTCAAAGAATGGGAATCGTTGGGGCATTAGTATATAAACTATTTTCTGTTTTAGCAGGTTCTGCAAACTTTGCTATCCCCTTACTTTTTATTTTTTGGGGAATACTCTTTAACCTTCAAGCTACTAAAAATCGAATGTCTTCCTATATAGTTTATACTTTAATTATACTTCTTTGCACTTTAGTTTTCTTAGATGGATCTAAAGAAATGGACATGACTCTAATTGAAAGAATAGTAAAATCAACGGAGTACATGGATATAACTAGAAGTGGAGGTATAATTGGAGCAATCTTCGGATTCTTCTCTTATAAACTTTTGGGTTCACTTGGAACTTATATTATTCTCAGCCTAATTATAATTGCTTCAATTTACTTAATGTTAAGGCCTAATATGGAACAAATAATAATGGCTTTTGAAGACCTTGGAGAATACTTTAATGATAAAAAAATTGCTCGTGAAGAGAAAATAAAAGAGAAAAAATTAAAGGCTGAAGAGAAAGATAAGAAAAAAGCTCTAAAAGAAAATAAAAAAGTTGAAAAACAAAAACTTAAAGAAGAAACAAAATCTGAAAATTATGATAACTTTACTGAAGACTTAATTGTTAAAGACTATTCAGAGGATTCTTTAACTGAAAATAATGATTTTGAAGAAATTGATGAAAACATAAATTTAAAGGAAGATGAAGTAACTCCTCAAAAAGCTCAAGAAAAAATTGAAGACGAGGTAGTGGATACAATAAAGGATGATATTGAGCACAAAAAAGAAGAAGAATTTGTATATACTTATCCAGATACAGCACTTCTAGAGAGAATTCCTTCAAAAGGTAATTTTTCTAAAGATGAAGTACTTGAAAAAGGAAAAATAATTGAAAATACTATGAAAAACTTTGGTATTGATTCAAAGGTAGTGGCTATAAATCGTGGACCGGTTATTACATCCTATGAATTAAAGCCTGCACCAGGAATAAAACTATCTAGGATTGTTGGTTTAAGTGACAATATAGCTATGGCTCTGGCAAGTTCTGACTTGCGTATTGAAGCACCCATACCTGGTAAAACAGTGGTTGGCATTGAAGTTCCTAATAAGGAGAAAGATTCTGTTAGCCTCAAGGAACTAATTGAGTCCAAAGAATTTAAAAATAGTAAGTCTGATATTCCACTTGCCCTAGGTAAAGACGTTGAAGGCAACGTACTAATCTCTGGCATGGAAGACATGCCTCATCTTTTAATTGCTGGTGCTACTGGTTCAGGTAAATCAGTATGTATTAATTCAATAATTACAAGTGTTATTTATAAGTCATCTCCTAAAGATGTGAAGTTAATGCTTATAGACCCCAAAGTTGTTGAGCTTAGTGTATATAATGGCATACCTCATCTTTTAATAGATGTAGTGACTAACCCTAAGAAAGCAGCCTTTGCTCTTAACTGGGCTGTTGATGAAATGGAGAAAAGATATCAAGCTTTTGCTGAAAATCACGTAAGGGATTTAAAGGGATTTAATAAAAAGATGGTTGCTGAGGGAAGGGAAGATGAAAAACTTCCTAAGATATTAATAATTGTAGATGAGTTAGCAGATCTTATGATGGTTGCTTCAAAAGAGATTGAAGAATATATCGCAAGACTTGCTCAAAAGGCAAGAGCTGCAGGAATGCATTTAATACTTGCAACTCAAAGACCCTCTGTTGATGTAATCACAGGAACAATAAAGGCAAACGTACCATCTCGTATAGCCTTTGCCGTAGCATCTTCTGTAGACTCAAGAACTATTCTTGACATGGGTGGTGCTGAAAAACTACTTGGAAAAGGAGATATGTTATTCTATCCAAGTAAATATCCAAAAGCAAAAAGAATTCAAGGAGCTTTCATTAGTGATAGCGAAGTTGAAAGACTTGTTGATTTTGTAAAAAATAATAATGAAATTAAAAATACTGTTGAATCAAAGATAGAACAAGCAATTGAGGACAAAAAGGTAAAGATTGATAATGAAAAAGATCCACTTTTCAAAGAGGCCGTAGAGCTCGTTGTAAATGATGAGCAAGCCTCAATATCCTATATACAGAGAAAGCTAAAGGTCGGCTATTCAAGGGCTGGTAGGATCGTTGATCAAATGGAAGAACTGGGTATAATAGGACCTCACGAAGGTTCTAAACCTCGTAAGCTTTTAAAAACAAAGGAAGAATTAGAAATGATTTTAGGTGATGAAGATGAATAATGTCCACATAGTTACATTGGGTTGCTCAAAAAATGATGTAGACTCTTCTATGATGTACTCACTTTTAGATAAAGATAAATATAAAATGGTAGAGAATCCAAACGAAGCCGACATTTTAATCGTAAATACTTGCGGGTTTATTGATGCGGCTAAAGAAGAATCTATTGACACAATACTTGAGTCAGTAGAATATAAAAATGAGGGACGATGTAAAAAGGTTCTTCTATCAGGTTGTCTAGCTCAAAGATATCCTGAAGAGCTAATAAAAGAAATTCCTGAAATAGACGGTATACTTGGAACAGGTAATATTGAATATATAAATGAGCTATTAGATAGAAGTCTATCAGGTGATTTATTTGTAAAGACTGACAATTTAAACTCTGCTTATCTAGAAGGCATTAGAAAAGAAAAAGTTAATACAACAGAATATGTGAAAATCTCTGAAGGATGTAATAATAACTGTTCTTATTGCATTATTCCTTCATTACGTGGCAAAAATAGGTCTAGAAAAATAGAAGATGTATATAAGGAAGTTGAATATCTTGTAAGTAAAGGAGCAAGAGAAATAATTCTCATAGCTCAAAATACAACTGATTATGGAATAGACCTCTACTCAAAATATTCACTTGCCAATTTAATAAGAGAAATATCAAAAATAGAAGAATTAAAATGGATTAGAGTTTTATATCTTTATCCTGATCACTTTACAGATGATTTGATAGAGGAATTTAAAAACAACGATAAGCTTGTAAATTACGTAGATATGCCTCTTCAACACATATCTGATGATGTCTTAAAAAATATGAACAGGAAGACAAGTAAGGACCATATAATAAAAACTCTTAAGAACTTGAGAAAATCTGTAGCAGACATTGTTATTAGAACGACTTTTATTGTTGGTTTCCCAGGAGAAAATCAGGAAGATTTCGATCAACTAGTTGATTTTATTGAAGATATAAAATTTGATAAGCTAGGTGTTTTTGAATACTCTAGGGAAGAGGGGACTAGAGCTGCAAGCTTAGATGAACAAATCCCAGATAATATTAAAGAAGAAAGAAAGAACGAAATAATGGCTATCCAAAGTGACATTTCAGGTGAAATTCTATCCAAGAATTTAGGAAAAACTTTTGAAGTTTTAATTGAAGAAAAGATTGATGACAATAATTATGTGGGAAGAACATATATGGATTCTCCAGAAATAGATGGAGTAACTTATGTTCAATCAGATAAAGAGCTTGAGATAGGAGACTTTGTCCAAGTTGAAATAATTGATAGTCTTGATTATGACTTAGTAGGTGAATTAATATGAATACTCCAAATAAACTAACTTTAATGAGGACACTTCTAGTTCCCGTTTTTGTACTTTGCATGTACTTTAATTTTAATAATTCTAGACTAATAGCTACTGCAATATTTGCTATAGCTTCTTTTACTGATTTTTTAGATGGTCATATTGCAAGACGTGACAACTTAGTTACTAACTTCGGTAAATTTGCAGATCCTCTAGCTGATAAAATTTTAGTTTGTTCGGCTATGATTATGCTAGTTAGTACTGGTGAGATGCCAGCTTGGGGCGTAATCATTATTATAGCAAGAGAATTTACAATTACTGGTTTTAGAATTATTGCGGCATCAGAAAATATCACTATAGCTGCCAGTCCTTTAGGAAAATTTAAAACTGTTACACAGCTTATTTCAAATATTTTACTCTTAACAGGATTAGAAGATTTTAAAACTCCTGGAATGATAGTTTTTTACTTAGCTGTAATCTTTACTGTTATTTCTGGAGCGGATTATTTAATTAAAAATAAAAAAGTTTTAGACCTAGAAAACATTTAAGGAGATTTATGAAAGCAAGTATTCTTACAGTTGGTACAGAGATCTTAATTGGATCCATTACCAATACTAACTCAAAATACATATCAGAAAAACTAACTGATATGGGAATAGACGTTATTAGACAAGTATCTGTAGATGATGGATTAGATGACATTGTAGAAGAATTAAAATATCTTTCTAAAAAATCTGACCTAATTGTTATATGTGGTGGTCTAGGACCAACAGAAGATGATTTAACAAGAGATGCTGTTGCCAAGTTTTTAAATAGAAGAGTCTACATTGATGAAGATGAGAAACAAAAAATGGAAGATAGATTTAATAGACTTGGTAGAAATATGACACCTAATAACCTAAAGCAGGTTATGCTTATTGAAGGATCAGAAAAAATAGAAAACATGTGGGGAGTAGCCCTAGGTGAATACATTGAATTTGACAATAAAAAAATAATCTTACTTCCAGGACCTCCCAACGAAATGGAACCAATGCTAGACTATTATTTTTCAAACAAATCCTTTACAAAGGACAATATAATGGTTAAATCTATTGATATTATTGGACTTGGAGAATCCATAATCGAAGATAGAATAAGGAAGATGAATTTTCTTGACAAGAGTATTTCTATAAATACTTTTGCCCATGGAACACATACTGAAGTCAAGATTATTGGTAAAAGTCAAGAAAAATATATGTTACAATCTTCTATAGAACAGACTATAAATTCTCTATATAAGGAGTTTACAACTCATATATATTCTGAAAATAATGAGGATGTTTCAAAACAGATTGTGGATATTTTAAAGAAAAATAACTTAAAAATCTCTTTTGCCGAATCAATAACTGGTGGTATGATGGCATCTGCAATTACTGATGTAAGTGGTGCATCAAATGTTTTAGAGTCCTCTTTTGTAACTTATTCAAATAGTTCCAAAAATAAAAACTTAAATGTATCTAAAGAAACTTTAGATAAGTTTGGAGCAATAAGTGAAAATACTGCATATGAAATGGCTAAGGGTGTAAAAGAAAGAACTCAAGCTAATATTGGAGTTTCAACTACTGGTGAAGCAGGACCAAATTCATCTGAAACTGAAGTAGGAAATGTCTTCACATGTATATATTTTGGTGAAGATAATTATAATACTAAACATTATTTCTTCTCAGGAGATAGAAATAAAATTCGCAGAAGCACAGTAAATAGGACTTTATCACAAATTCTTTATTTACTAAGGAAAAATTTTAAGGAGTAATTATGAAAGAAAGCAATTTAAGTAAAGAAAAACAAGAAGCTCTTCACAATGTTTTATCAAAAATAGAAAAACAATATGGTGAAGGATCCGTAATGATTCTTGGAGACGATGTAAAGCTTGACATTGATGCTATTCCAACAGGATCACTTGCCCTGGATATTGCCCTTGGAATTGGCGGTATACCAAAGGGAAGAATTATTGAAGTTTATGGTCCTGAATCTTCAGGTAAAACTACTTTGGCGCTTCATATGTTAGCTGAAGCTCAAAAAATGGACGGTACAGGAGCTTTTATAGATGCAGAACACGCTCTTGACCCTGGATATGCAAAAAACCTTGGTGTCGACGTTGAAAATCTAATTATTTCTCAACCTGATACTGGTGAACAAGCCTTAGAAATAACAGAAGCCCTTGTAAGATCTAATGCAGTTGATTTAATAATAATAGATTCTGTTGCAGCTCTTGTTCCAAAAGCAGAAATAGATGGAGATATGGGAGCAGCACAAATAGGACTTCAAGCAAGACTTATGTCTCAAGCTCTAAGAAAATTAACAGGAGCAATTAATAAATCAAAGTGTACAGTTGTTTTTATTAACCAACTTAGAGAAAAGGTTGGAATAATGTTTGGTAACCCTGAAACTACTACTGGTGGTAGGGCCCTTAAATTTTACTCATCTGTAAGACTTGATATTAGAAAGTCTGAAAACATCAAAAAAGGTGATGAAATTATTGGTAATAGAGTAAGGGTTAAGGTTGTTAAAAATAAGATTGCTCCACCATTTAGGCAAGCAGAATTTGATATTATGTATGGTAAGGGAATTTCTAGTGTAGGAAATATTCTTGACGTTGCTGCCGAAGCTGATATTGTTAAAAAAGCTGGAGCTTGGTATTCTTATGGAGAGGAAAGACTAGGTCAAGGTAGAGAAAATGCTAAGGATTTCTTAGAAGAAAATCCAGATATATTAAAAGAAATCGATCATAAAGTAAGAGTTTACTATAACCTACTTCCTGATGATGAAAAAAATGAAGAAGATACATCAACTACTAATGAAGAATAAGGCGTGATTTATTGAAATTACTTTATTTAACAGATACTCACATTAGGGGAACTAGTCCAAAGAACAGACTAGATGATTACTGTGAAACTTTAAAAGAAAAATTAAAAGAAATTTCAAGTATTATTCAAGAAGAAAAAATTGATTTTGTATTACATGGAGGCGATTTATTTGACAGACCTGATGTTTCTGTCTCCATCGTCTCCGATTTTGCAAAAATTTTTCAATCCTACGGTGTTCCTATATACATAATAAGTGGAAACCATGACATTTTCGGTCACAACCCTGACACCTTAGATAGAACCATGTTAGGGCTTCTATGCAATTTAGGAATTATGAATCTTGTAAATTACAAAAAGATTATCCTAGAAAAGGATAATCTACGAGTTCAATTAACTGGGTCTCCTTATATATATTCTATGGATGAAGTCTCCAATAGAAACAACTATATAGTCGACGAAGTTGATGACTCATGTAAGTATGCAATACATATGACACATGGTTTTTTAATTGACAAACCTTTTATTAAGGAGGTTTCTCATACACTTATAGATGATATTAGAGACACAAAAGCAGATATAACCTTAGGGGGACATTACCATTTTGGATTTAAAACTCAGGAGCTTGATGACAAATTTTTTGTAAATCCAGGTGCCTTAATTAGAATTTCAAACTCCAAAATAGAAATTAAAAGAAAGCCTAAGGTGGATATTATTACCTTAGACGACAAAATTGAAATAAAAGAAAGATATCTTAAATCTGCCAAGCCCGGTGAAGAAGTTCTTGATAGGTCAGAAATGGAAAGACATCAATTTAAGGGAATAAAAATGGCAGAATTTAAAGAAAGTATCGAAGCTTCCACAAATTATAAGAGTCTTGATATTTTCGAATTGCTTTTAAGGATTTCTAAAAGTGATAATATAAGTGAAGAAATAAAAAAAGAAGCCCTTAAAAGGGTAGAGGAAGCTCAAATTAATGAGGGTAGATACTCATGATTTATATAAAAAAAATTGAACTTATAAATTTTCAGTCTCACAGTCATACAGAGATTGAATTTGACAGAGGCCTAAACGTTATCTTGGGAAATTCTGATGCTGGAAAAACTGCTATCTTAAGGGCAATGAAATGGGCCCTTTATAATGAGCCCAGAGGAGACTATTTTATTAGACAAGGAGAGAAGGATGTCTCCGTTAAAATTGTTTTCTCCAATGGAGTAGTTGTAGAAAGATCTAGAACTCCTTCAAAAAATTCATATTATCTACTTGATGCTCAAGGTGAAGAAATGCGATTTGAGGGCTTTGGATTAGATGTACCAAAAGAAATAACAGATGCAACTCAGATGTACAAGGTCTCACTTGATAATTCCAATAACAAAAGCATTTTAAATATAGCTGAACAATTAGATGGGCCTTTTCTACTTAATGAACAAGCTTCATTGAGGGCTTCTGCAATAGGAAGGCTTATTGGAGTTAACTATGTCGATGATGCTCTTAGAACTGTTGTAAGAGATAATAAAAGAATTAATCAAGAAGTAGAAGATCTAAGATCCAATAGAGACAATATAAAAGACCAATTAAAAGAATATGACTATATAAAAAACTATAAAGAAAAATTCGAAAAGATCTCCGAAATTAGAGAAAAGATTGCAGTTCTAAATGACAAACTAAATTTAGCATCTAGCTTGAAAGAAAGATACGATATAAATAGTTTTGAGATAGAAAAAGTTAATGGCTTTATTGAAAAATTTAGCAATGTAGAAACTATTGAAAATACACTCCCAAAAATTGAAGCCAATTTAATTAAGTGTAATGCCTATGAATCTTATTTATCAAAGCTTAATAAAACTGATTCGGAAGCAAAAATTTTATCACAAAACTTAGAGAAGTTAAATGATATTGATATTTTATATAAAAAATCTAAAGAGATTGAATACAAGCAAGCTAAATTAAACTCATATACAAGCCTTTATAAGCAATATAAGTCTAACACTGATTTAATTAATAAAACTAAAAATAATCTAGATTTATTTAAGAATGAAGTAAGACTTACTGATATCGTTAGTTTTTTAGAAGATAAAATAAGCTTATATTTTAAACTTTATTCAGAAAAGGAAATCCTATCAAAAGTTACTGACAAATTAAATTATGGATATAATTACATTAAAGCTTTTGATAATAATACAAATATTGAAGAAATATCTAATGAGTTAAATGAAAAGATAAGGTCTTTCATGTTGTTAAAAGACTTTTCTAGTAATTTGGAAAGAATAAAAAATAATTATAAATTAGAAAATAATAATCTTAAAGATATTGAGAGTAGTATAAAAAATTATACTGAATCTTATGAAAATACTATTCTAGAGATTGGGGTTTGTCCTTTCTGCTATAGTGAAATAAATGATGAATCCATTGAGCATATAAAATACCACTTGAGGAATGATTAAATGAATTATGAAGAAAATTTAAAAAATTTAAAAGAAGAATTAGACAGACTAAAAAATATGAAGTATAAGTCTGAGGCGAGACTTGAACAATTAAATTCTCAAAAAAAAGATATTTTACTTGAAATTGAAAAACTAGGTATTAAACCAGAAGATCTAGAAAAGGAAATATCTAATTTAAAAAATGAAATTGATAAGCTTTTTAACGAAGCCAATGACTTAATGCCAAGGTTGTGATTTTTTGGACCTAAAGGAATTGGATTTAAATTTAAATAAATTAAATAATAAGATATTAAATGATGAGGGGAAAATTGAAATTTTAGAGGATCAATTAGAAAAAATCGAAAAAAGTCTTGAAGAAAAAGAGAAATATAGTGAAGTTTTAAGTCAAGTATCTCTATTATTTCAAAAAACCTCTGAATTTGCTCGAGAACAATCTAAAAGACAAATTGAAGATACTGTTACAAAATGTCTTCAATTTATTTTTGAAACAGATATTGAGTTTTTAATAGAACTATCTGAAGCAAGATCTGTACCCATAGCCGAATTCTTTGTGCAATCTAACTATTCTGAAGGTTATAGTATAAAAACCAAACCTGAGATAGCCCGAGGTGGTGGAGTTGTAGACATTATTTCACTTGCTCTTAGAATTGCTTTCTTACAACAAAATCAACCTAACTTATCAGGACCTTTAATATTAGACGAGCCTGGGAAGCACGTAAGTAATGATTATATTTTCAATCTTGGTGAATTTTTGAAACAGTCGTCAAATGTTTTTAACCGACAAATTATAATGGTAACACATAATCCTCATTTGTCACAAATTTCAGACAAATCATTTTATGTAAAGAATAAGGGCGGAATCAGTGAAGTTAGCCCTTATCAAGAGTAATATTTTCTTGACTTTAGCAAGTAAAATTGTTAATATATTAATGAACATAAAGGGTGTTTATGTATTAAATGCTAGAAAACTAAAAGTCAGGAGGAGATACAATGATTTACGACTCAAAGTTAAAAAATAAAGATGTAGATGGATTGTTTGAAGCTATTCTTTTACTTGAAAACTTAGAAGAATGTTATAGATTCTTTGAAGATATTTGTACAGTTAAAGAATTACAAGCAATTGCACAAAGACTTCAGGTTGTTAAACTATTAGTTAAAAATAAAACTTATCATGAAATTGAAACTGAAACTGGAGCTTCAACTGCTACTATATCTAGAATTAATAGATCTTTAAACTATGGATCTGATGGATATAAATTAGTTTTACAAAGACTAAACTTTATAGATGAAGATGAAGAAAAAGAATAAGGTATTCCTTATTCTTTTTTTATATATTTATATTTATTGTTTTGTAATTTGTATAAGATACTAAACCCGGTTTTTTTGCAGGATGTCTTTTTACATTTATCTTGAAGGTATAGTCTACCGGTATATTTTGAGATTTGGATAATGAGCTATACTTAGCAGCAAATTTTGCTGCAGTCATCATTGCACTATTTGAGAAATCCCTATTATCATTTTTTAAAATTACATGTGATCCTGGAGCATCTTTTACGTGGAACCATAGATCATTTTTTCTAGCTTTTTTTAGAGTCAAATAATCATTTTGTTTATTATTTTTCCCAATGTAAATATCAAATCCATCTTCTGTTTTAATTACAAGATAATTTTCTTGAGAGTCTTTTCTTTTCTTCTTTTTATTATTTTTTTTCTTCTTTAGATAACCTTCTTTTTCTAACTCTTCGTATAATTCATCAATCTCATCAGGAGTCTCTGCGAAGTCGATATTTAATAATATAGATTCTAAATATTCCACTTCAGACTTTCCAATTTCAATTTGTTCACTTAGAAAAACAGCTGCATTTTTCAGCTTTGAATATTTCTTATAATATTTAGAGGCATTAGAAGGCCCATCCAATTTAGGATCAAGAGGAATTTTCATTTCTTCCATTTCATTATAAAAATTTTCTACTGTGACAGAACTTGCACCTTTTTCAATTCTATGAAAATTTGAAGATAAAAGGTCAGCATAAACTTTAAACTTGTCTCTATTTAGGGCAGCATTGAGTTCATTTACTTGGTTTGATATCTTCCTATTAGTTTTTTCTATATGCTTCTTAACAGCCTTTCTAAGCTCTTTGCTCTTGGATCCTAAAGAATCCCTTAAAAATTTTGAATTATAAAACTCTTCTAGAAGGGGAGAGACCATTTCAACTTTTATTTTCTCATAATCACTTAATGATTCTAGATCAATTGAATAGAAGTCTTTAAAGACATCATCTCTAATGATTTTTATTGGAGAGAATTTATTGTCTCTAATATCCTTAAAGATACTAAGGAAATTCTTATTTAAGTTTTCCATCTCTTCTTCATTAAGTGAAGAAATATTTCTCTTAAAATCAATATCTGATCTATACTCCAGCTCGCTACACATTTGTGGACTTATACCTGTAAAATTCTTTAAAAAGAAAGATTTTAGATTAAGGTTCTCTTGAGAAATCTTAATCAAATCAATTATTGAGTCTGTATCACAGGGATTAAGTCCACTTGATATATCTTCTTCATTATAAGTTAGACCAGGTAGAACTTCTCTAACGCTTGAAAGATTAAAATTAACTCTTTTTAGGGAGTCTATAATTTTTTTGCTTTCATTATCAATAAGAATAACATTGGAGTGTTTACCCATAAGTTCAATTATAAGAGACTTTTCACTGTACATCCCTAGTTCATCACGAGATTTTACATGAATTTCAACTATCCTATCCATCTTATATTGATTAACAGCGAGTATTTGATTATTCTCAAGATGTTTTCTAAGAAGCATGCAAAATGCCGGTGGATTCTGCGGACTATCAAAGATTTCTTCACTAAAATACATTCTAGGGCTACCAGAAATGGAAATAAAGAGCCTTTCTCTTTTACCATTAGCTCTTATATTAATTAATAAATCGTTATTGTCATTTTGGTAAATTTTATCTATTCTACCACCATTAACACGATTATTTATTTCATATACTAAACTTTTTACTACTGTACCATCTAAGGACATAATTATCACCTGAGAGTAATTATAACATATTATAGCTAGTGAATAAAAAGAACGAATAATCTAAACATATGTATAGAAAAGGGTTTTATAGGTGGAGAAGTAAAATTGAAAGAAGATTATAAAAATAATGATAAAAGTATAAATTAGAAATTATTATCATTTAGTATTTAATAGGGTATCATTATTTACTTGATAAAATATAACGACTGGAAATGATATAATAAAGGAAGTTTATGTATAACTATAATATATTAAATAATCTTAATATTAAATGATTTCACAAGCTATAAAGCCTAATTTAATGAAAGATATAGTGCAAGTTTAAAAAGATATAGTATAAGACTAAAATAGATGCGAATATAATGAAAATAAATTTAAGTTAAGACTTTAGAATGCAAAATTAAAATGAATAATAACTTAAACAATAAAAACAAAATATAATTAAGAAGGATAAAAAATTATAGAAAGTAAGTAGTAAAATGGTGAAAATCAAAAAATAGTAAATTTAAGATTTTTCTAAAAAAAGAGGGCTAAAAGATAAAAATCTAAAAAAACATAAAAATTAGTCACAAAATTATTATTTTGTGACTAATTTCTATGTTTTTTTATATAAGATTTTTTAGCTTTTAATAGGTTCCCCTCTCACTCAATGGAATATATATTAAAAATCAAATAGTGATTTCTCATTATTAGACTTATTTAACCCAGCTTTTGTATTCTTTAGATCTTTTAAATCCTTAGGATCTTCCTTAGATAATTCTTTTAATTCATTATCTTTCTTATCTAGATCCTTATTATCCTCTTCATAATTATATCTCTTTCCCTTAGTTTTAAAATTTCCAGAAATATAAACTGAATCATTCTTCCAATCTACATTAAGGCCTAAAGTTTCAGAAATAAATCTTATAGGAACATAAGTCCTTCCATCATAAAGTATTGCAGGAGAATCTAAATTAACTATACTTTCATTTCCTCCATTATTTACCTTTGCCTTAGTTGAATTAATATCTAGTTCAACTAAAACATCTATGGCTCCTATTAATATACCACTAGTTTTAGTTTCCTTTCTTTGATAAAAGTTTATATTAGCGCCAAGGTTTTCTGTTATATATCTAACAGGCACCATTACCCTATCGTTAGTCTTGTCAAGATATGCACTACCCATATCTCCAGGTATATTTTGTATACTATCATTAATATAAATATTTATATCCTTATCAGCTGCTTCCTTGGGTAATTTACCAGCTGCAAAAACAGATGTACTTAAAACTGCGGACATAATTCCAATTCCTAATAATTTTTTAATATTTTTCATAAAATCTCCTTTTTATTGATTCTTCTCTTCATTGTCTTTTGAAGCATTAGTTTTTAAATCTAAATTTGAAAGAGGGTTTGATGCCACCATTTTTCGCAAAGCTTCTTTGTTAACATGGGTGTATATCTCAGTAGTGTTTACAGACTCATGTCCCAAAATTTCTTGAAGTGATCTAATATCAGCATTTCCATATTCATATAAAAGCGTAGCTGCAGTATGTCTAAGCTTATGGACAGAATACTTTTTAGTGTCCAGTCCAGAATTTCTCATATGCTTTTCTATCATATGTTGAATAGACCTATTACTCATTCTTTGTTGTCTCATTGACAAGAATAAAGCATCATCCTTAATTTGAGGACGTACTTTCAAATATTCTTCAATAGCATAAATAGATGCTTCATTTAAATAGATGACTCTTTCTTTATTACCCTTTCCAATAACTTTTAGAGTATTATCTTCTTGTAAATGAGAAATATTTATACCTGCTAGTTCCGAAAGTCTCATTCCACAGTTTAAAAACAAGGTAACTATAGCATAATCTCTTTTTTTATAGAGAGGCTTACTCTTAGATTTTTCAATTGTTCTTAATAAATTTAAACTTTGATCTAAGGTTAAATAAACTGGAAGAGTCTTCTCCACCTTGGGCATATCTATATCTATAACAGGATTAATTTTTATTATATCAATCTTTGCATGGAGATAGTTATAAAAACTCCTAATTGAAGAGATTTTTCTAAACTTGGACCTATTAGATATCTTCCTTTCTTTTTCCAAGAAAGCATTATAAGCATAGACATCTTGTTTTGTTACACTTTCCAAAAGTTCAGGACTAATGTCTTCAATAGTTATGTCGTCAAAATCAACCTTTGAGTCTACAAGACCCTTTCTTCTCTTTATAAACCTTACAAACATCCTAAGATCATAATAGTACTCTTTCACTGTATTATCAGAAGCTCCCTTAGTTGATTTCATGTAATCTAAAAAATCATCAATTAAGTTCGAATTTATCAAGCTATCACCTCCTATAAAATAAAAAACCTGACAAAAGTCAGGTTCTTAATTATTTAGCGTATTCAACAGCCCTAGTTTCTCTTATGACATTTACTTTAATTTGTCCTGGGAAATCTAGTTCTGCTTCTATTCTCTTAACAATCTCTCTAGCAGTGATAGTAATCTCTGCTTCAGATATTTTTTCAGGTTTTACAATTATACGAATTTCACGTCCAGCTTGAACAGCATAGGATTTTTCAATTCCATCAAATTCATTTGCAATTTCTTCAAGTTTTTCCAATCTTTGGATATAGGATTCTACTGTTTCACGTCTAGCACCTGGTCTTGCTGCAGATATTGCATCTGCTGCTTGAACTAATACTGATTCAACACAGTTAGGTTCAACATCACCATGGTGAGACTGAATTGCATTTATAACAAATTCTGACTCGTGATACTTTCTTGCAATTTCAACCCCAACATCAACATGTGGAGCATCGAGATTCCTATCAACAGACTTACCTAAGTCGTGAAGCAATCCTCCTCTTTTAGCAAGCTTAACGTCAGCGCCAATTTCACCTGCAAGAATACCAGCAATCTCAGAAACTTCAACTGAATGCTTAAGGTTATTTTGTCCATAACTAGTTCTATATTTAAGTCTACCTAAATATTTAATAATTTCTGGATGAAGACCATGAACCCCAGCATCATAAGCTGCCTGTTCACCAGATTCTTTGATGATAGTTTCTACTTCATTCTTAGCTTTTTCAACAGTTTCTTCAATCTTAGTTGGATGAATCCTACCATCGTTAACTAGCTTTTCAAGAGCTACTCTTGCAATCTCTCTTCTTATTGGATCAAAACAAGATAAAACTACGGCTTCTGGAGTATCGTCAATAATTAAATCAACTCCAGTTATTGATTCAATAGCTCTGATGTTTCTACCTTCACGTCCTATTATTCTTCCCTTCATTTCATCATTTGGAAGATTAACAACTGCTACAGTAGACTCTGCAACTTGATCAGCTGCACATCTTTGTATTGCTTGCGCAATAACATTTCTAGCGTATTTTCCTGATTCTTCTTTGATCCTATTTTCATTTTCTTTAATAATAAGTGCAGATTCATTAGTTATTTCTTTTTTAAGTTCATTTAAAAGAATTTCTTTACCCTCGTCCTTTGTAAGACCAGCAACCTTTTGAAGTTCCTCTTCTCTTTGCTTTACAGGTTCATCAGCTTGGTCTTCTTTTTCTCTTAGACCTTCTAATTTCTTGCTAAGTTTTTCATCTTTTCTTTCAACTTGAGAAGATTTCTTATCTAATTGGCGTTCTTTGGATAAAACTCTATCTTCTAATTCCTTAATTTCAGCTCTTCTTAATTTAGCTTCATTTTCTTGTTCAGATCTTAACTTTTGAATCTCTTCTTTAGCTTCAACAAGTAACATTTTCTTTTGTGTTTGTGCTTGATTTTCAGCATCGTATATTATCTTTTTAGATAATTCTTCAGCATTTTTAAGTTTACCTTCAGAAATATATTTTCTAATAGCATAGCCAACAGCTAAGCCAATAATACCGATTATAATAGATATTAAAGTACTAAAACCCATTCTACACACCTCCTATTTAGTTTTCATGTTTCAAGTTTTAAAATCATAATTAAGGCAGAAAGCCTTAAAATAATTGTATATCTTTTAAAAGCATAAGTCAAACAGAAAAGCGTGTCCAATGGCTCAATCTATTTACTTTTATAAATAGGAATTGCTAGCTTGTATCCTGGCTTTATATCATATGATGAAATACTATTTGCTTTCTCTATGTCCATTACAAATCTCATTTTATTTTTATATTCATAATTTTCGGATATAGTCCAAATAGTATCTCCCCTCTTTACTGTGTATACATCATAGACAATTTCTTTGTCTTTAAATTCCAATTCTGATTCGTTCTTTACTACTAATCCAGAATTAAAAATAAAAATTAGTAAAAGAAAGAAAAGAACTTTTTGTTTTTTAATTACTATAGTACGTCTCATATAATCACCTCATAAAATATTAACGATAGTTTAAACCTTTGTATCAAACACTTGTATTAAATATAAGTTCTAAACAAATGTTATATCATTCGTTCTTTTTTGTCAATATAAAAGAACAAAGTTTTTAAACCAAAGTTTGAAATGCTTGTTCAAATGTGATATTATATATTTATAAAAATTAGGAGGTAAATCCATGTACGATGATTTAAACCAAAGAGAACTTGAAATTTTATTTTTTATTAAAAGATTTATCGAATCAAAATCCTACCCACCTACTGTTCGTGAAATTTGTGCTGGCTGTAATATAAAATCAACTTCAACTGTTTACTACGCCCTTGAAAAATTAGAATCTACTAACTATATAAGAAAGGATGCATCAAAAACTAGAGCAATTGAAATTGTTCCACAAGACGATGATATCTTGATGCTAAAAAAGAAAACTGTTGATGTACCTGTAGTTGGCAAGGTTACTGCCGGTGCTCCAATACTTGCTGTTCAAAACATCGAAGATACTATGCCTTTACCTGTTGACTTTGTTTCTGATAAGGAACTTTTTATATTAAAGGTTTCTGGAGAAAGTATGATCAATGCAGGAATATTCGACGGCGATTATGTAATTATTGAAAAAACAAATTGTGCTTCTAATGGAGAAAAAGTTTTAGCTTTAATCGAAGATGAAGCAACAATAAAAACTTATTACAAAGAAGAAAATAGATTTAGACTACAACCTGAAAATGATACAATGGAACCTCTATACTTCGAAAATATTGATATACTAGGCAAAATAGTTGGACTTTATAGAAGATTTAATTAAATATACATCTAAAAATAACCCCTTCTTTCCAAATTAGGATAGAGGGGGTTTATTATGTTCTTATTAAAGTATGAAATTAAAATTAGTTAATAAGTCAAAAAATTTATTATAAATTTAGTGGAACTTCAAATTCTCTTTTAGCTTTTTTAAATAAGAATTCACCATTACGCACTGATGATAGGCATTCTGCCCTATTTCTTATGGCTTCAAACTCATTTGGTGCATCAAGAACAATAAAGTTTGCAGGTTTTCCTTCATCAAATCCATACTCATCTTGAATGCAAAGAGCCTTTGCTCCATTATAAGTTATTAAGTCTAGATTCTTTCCAAAATCTTTTTCTTCCATAAGTTGTGCAAGGTGGATCCCATTATCAAGAATATTCATAAGATTACCATTACCTGCTGGATACCAAAGATCAACAATGGAGTCTTGCCCAAAGCAAACATTAATATCATTATCCACGAATTCACGAACTCTAGTTAAGCCACGACGTTTTGGATAAGTATCTTGACGTCCTTGTAGAAAGGCATTTTCTGTTGGTAGGGATACAAAGTTTAGTTTAGATTTCCTAAAGAGTCCCATCATTCTAAATGCATAAGAATCATCAGAAGATCCAAAGGAACAAGTGTGACTTGCAGTAGTTTTTTTTGATATTCCCTTTATCATTGCTTCAGCATTGAGAACTTCTAAAAATCTTGCCATCACATCATCAGTTTCGTCACAGTGAACATCAATTAATTTATTGTGTTTTACTGCTAGGTCAACTATTTCTTTTATAGATTTTTCACCAATTTCACGGCTCCACTCATTGTGAGGAATTCCTCCAACAACTTCACAACCCAATTCAAGTGCTTCCTCAACAAGGTCTCTTCCGGTTTTACCTTCTTCCTTGTAAGAGTACATTCCATTTTGTGGGAAAGCAACAACTTGAATTGTAACCTTATCTTTTAATTCATCGCGAACTTCTAGAGCAGCCTTAATACCTGTTAGATTTGGATCAGTACAGTCAGTTTGTGCTCTGATATATTGAGTTCCATAAGAAACGCAATCTTCTACAGCCTGACGAATTCTCTTCTTCATTTCTTTCTTAGTTGATCCTTTTTTAAAATCATTCCAAAGGTCTATTGCTTCAAATAGTGTGCCTGATTCATTCTTAACTTCATCTGTCTTTCCTATCATGTAATAGTCTAGGTGAAGATGGGCATCGACATAAGGTGGGATAACAAGGTTTCCGTCTAGATTTATCACTTCATCTGCTTCTCCTAAGTCCTTTCCAAATTTTACAAACTTACCATCTTCAACTAAGATTTCTGTAGCATCTTTATAACCATAAATTTTTCCATTAATAAATTTCTTTTTCATTAAATCCTCCTAGTATTTTATGATAGTTTTTTTGTTGCTTCATCTTCGATTAAATATATTAGAAAATTATTTATCTTCTTTCACAAATAAAACTATTGTATATAAATTATACACACTTATATTATATTACTTAGCTGAAATAAAACAATTTGTAATAAATAAAACTAATTTTTCTCAATACAATTAAATCAGATTAATTACTCATAATAGGTTTATCTATTTAATTTCTAAAAAACTATTATTACTTCAACAAAGTCAGAATTATAAGTAATAAAAAAGAATAGGTAACTTACCTACTCTCTTTGAATCCTTTATTTTTTTTTATAAGCTATCAAGACCGATCTGTAAATTTTATAAACTTTAAGCTTATTAAATCTCTATTAAGCCTTCCTTGTATAGGGCATTTAATAAGTTTATAAGTGAAAATTTAATGTGATAGTAAGAGAGGCCTCCTTGGAAATATACATAATAAGGTTCTCTCATAGGTCCATCTGCCGATAATTCAATAGATGAGCCTTCTATAAAGTCGCCTGCTGCCATTATTACCTGATCATCATAGCCTGGCATATCCCAAGGGATTGGTGTGAACTCTGAGTCTACTGGAGAAGAAAATTGAATGTACTTGCAGAAAATTTCAAGAATTTCTGGTTTTTGTAATTCAATTGCCGTAACAATATCACTTCTTGGGTCTGTGCTAGAAGGTATTGTTTTAAAACCTAATTCTTCAAAAGATCTTGAAAACAATGTTGCACCCCTTATTGCATCTTCAACAATTTTTGGTGACATAAAAAGTCCCTGAAGTATTTGCCTTGTCATACCAAAAGTTAGCCCACAGTCTTTACCTATTCCAGGAGCTGTTAAAAAATTTGCTGCCCTTTCAATAAGTTCTTCCTTGCCGGCTACATATCCCCCTGTATAACAAATTCCTCCACCAGGATTTTTTATTAGAGATCCTGCCATAATATCAATCCCAATTTCACTTGGTTCAATTAATTCTGTAAATTCTCCATAACAATTATCTACGAATATTTTTATATCTTTGTTAATTTTTTTAACTTCATCTACGGCCTCTTTAAGTTCAGAAACTGTAAAAGCTCTTCTATTAGAATAACCAGTTGATCTTTGCATTATAACAAGGCTTGTGTTGTCCTGAATATAATCTTTTATACTATCAACATCTATCATATTATTAACTAGAGGCACTTCAGAGTATTGATATCCAGAATTGATTAAGGAGTCTGGACTATCACCTCGAAGTCCTATTACCTTTTGTAGAGTATCATAGGGTGTTGAAGTTACTGATAATAAGTGATCGCCTGGTTTTAATACAGATTTAATTGCAAGAGTAATGGCATGGGTTCCTGAGACTATATTTGACCTAACAAGACTGTCTTCAACATTAAAAATCCTAGTGTATATAGACTCCACTTTGTCTCTTCCAATGTCCCCGTATCCATATCCTGTAGTCCAATTGAAATCAGTTGCTTTTAATCCTTCTTCCTGCATAGCCTTCAGGATTTTTACTTGATTGTATTGAGCTATGTCACTAAACTCTTTAAATCTATCTTGAAGTTTTTCTTCTATATTATTTACAAATTCAATTATTTTTGAATCTATATTATATTTTTCTTTAAATAAGTTATCGTATACTGTCATCTTTTCTCCTAAATCATCAGTCTAATTTACTATCAATATAGCTTTCTATTTCTTCTAATAAATTATCTGATTCCCTATCAAACCATTTTATTCTTCCGTCTCTTCTAAACCAAGTTAATTGTCTCTTGGCATAGTGTCTGGAATTCTTTTTTATAAGATCAATCATCTCTGAATATTCAATTTCACCTTCAAGATATGAAATTACTTCTTTATATCCAATAGCCTTTAGTGATTGAGAGTTTTTGTCCAAGCCTTTGTCTAAGAGGGATCTAACCTCATCTACGAGGCCAAGCTCAATCATTTTATCAACCCTACTATTAATTATCTCATAAAGTCTTTCTCTATCCATGTTAAGGCCAATAAATATTAAATTATAATCTTCATTTTCTTGACGAAAATTATTTTCCTTTTCATTTCCACTTTTTAAAATTTCTAAAGCTCTTATTATCCTTTGACCATTGTTGGGATGAATCTTTGCAGCCATATCTTTGTTAAGATTAAAAAGTTTATTATAAAGAAATTCACTACCTTTTTCTTCTAATATTTTTCTTAACTCCTCTCTATACTCATAATCTGCCTTTGTTTCTGTAAAATCAAGATTATAAACTATGGAGTTAATATAAAGGCCAGTTCCTCCAACAAGAATTGGAAGACCTCCCCTCCTATTTATATCGCTAATTATTTCTTTAGCTTTAAATTTAAAGTCAGCTACAGAAAAATTTTCATGAGCTTCTAAGATATCAACCATATGATGGGGAATATCTGTCTTATCTAAGTCTACCTTTGCCGTTCCAATATCTAGTTTTTTATAAATCTGCATGGAGTCACTAGAAATAATTTCTCCCTTATACTTATTTGCAAGTTTAAGAGAAATTTCTGTCTTTCCTATTCCAGTTGGCCCAGTAATTATTAACAAATTTTCCATTTATTCCCTCAAAAATAATTTTGAAATAGTGTGCTTTGATACTTCTACTATTGTAGGTCTTCCATGAGGACAAGTATAAGGATTTTCACAATTTTTCAAATCTCTAATTAGAGCCTCTATCTCAATGTCTGATAGGTCATCTCCTGCTTTAACAGAAGCCTTACAAGCTTTTCTCATTATCTTATACATATCTGCTTCGTAATTTGATGATATATCTTTGTCTAAAGAGTCAATTATATCTCTAATAAAGTCCACATAGGTAGGAAGACCAAAGATCATTGGCACTTCTCTTAAAACAATAGACCTATCTCCAAAATCTTCAATTTTAAATCCAAGTTCATTAAATAAATCAAAGTAAGTTAAGATTTTATCGTACTCTATTTGATTTAATTCAATAATTTCAGGCTTAATTAAAATTTGTGAAGATATTTCGCTATTAAGATACATTTTTAAGAATTTTTCATAGTTTACTCTTTCGTGAGCAGCATGCTGATCAACAACAAAAACTTTTCCATCTCTTTGATTTTCTAAAAGAATATAAGTCTTGAAAAGAACTCCACTAATTCTAGTATTTAAAAGGTCTTCATCAATGCGGCTAGCCCCATCATCAAATAAGAAGTTCTTTTCTTCACCCTCTATCTTACTATCTGATGCATTATCTTTCGTTACATCTTCACTATATAATAGAGCTTCTTCATTAAAAGAATTATTATCTTGTGATTTTATATCTTCATCTTTTTCTATTTCCCATAGACTTTTAAGATTATTATTTCTAGAATCTTCTTTTTCAATTAAATCAGAAGTTTCTTCTGTATCATCTTCATCATCAAAAATATCAAATACATTTACGTTTTCTTTCTTATCTTCTAATTCAATTTCTCTTATAGACCTATTTGGATAAATTACTTCTTCAACAACTTCGGATAAAAGAGCTGTTAAAATATTTTCATTGGAAATTTTTATTTCATTTTTCTTTGGATGAATGTTCACATCAATTAATTTAGGGTCAATATCTATATAGAGAACAAAAACAGGATACCTATTAAGTGGTATTAAAGAATTGTAATTTTTTTCAATGGCTCTAGAAATATTTATGTCTCTTATAAATCTGCCATTTACAAAAATATACTGACTATCTCTGTTAGACCTGAAAAGTTTATTGTTGGAGAAAAATCCTCTTATTTTATAGTTTTCTGATTCAAATTTTCCTTCATTTAAGGATGAAGCTATTTCTGAACCAAGAATTGAAAATATCCTATTAATTGGATCCTTGTCACTTCCAGTATTCAAAATAGTCTTACCATCTCTAATTAAAGTGAACTTTATATTATTATTTGATAGGGCAATTTTTTGAACAATATCAATGATGTTATTAATCTCTGTAGAATCTTTCCTTAGGAATTTCTTCCTAACAGGAGTGTTGTAAAAGACATCATTAATTATAAAAGTCGTTCCCTTTGGCATTCCCACCTTATTCTTTTTAAGAATTTTGCCATTTTCTATAATTAGAGAATTTCCTGCCAAATCTTCTTCTCTTTTTGTCATTAGTTTTATCTTTGAAATGTTTGAGATACTTGCTAGGGCTTCTCCACGAAAACCTAGAGTCCTAATTTTTTCCAAATCTTCTATTACTTGAAGCTTGGAAGTAGAATGACGAAGGAAAGCAAGCTCAAGGTCGTCCTCAGAAAAACCTGAACCGTTATCTGATACCTTGATATAATTAGTGCTTTCGCCTCTCAACTCAATAAGAATATCATCAGTTCCTGCATCAATGGAATTTTCCACCAATTCTTTTACTATAGATGCAGAATTTTCAATTATTTCACCGGCTGCAATTTTTGATATTGTTTGTTCATCTAAAAGTTTTATCATTTTAACTCCTTAGATTGTTTAACTATTTCATCTAATAAATTAAAGGCTTCCATTGGACTTAGCTCAAGGATGTTTATTTCTCTCAATTTATTAATAAAATTTTCCAATTCTGGATTGGATTTCTCTTCTCTAATAAATTCTTTATTAAGGTCTATACTTATGCCTTCATTTTCTTTTTCAATAATAGCTAAAATATCTTTTGCCCTATTAATAATTCTATCATCAATACCTGCAAGCTTCGCTACATCAATTCCGTAAGAATTATTTGTAAATCCCTTTATTATTTTTCTCAAAAAGATAATATCATCTTCTTGTCTATCTACTGCTATAGTTAAGTTTTCTATAGAGTCATATTTCTCCTCGAGGTGGACTAATTCATGGTAGTGGGTAGCAAAAAGAGTTTTAGCCTTAATATTTTCTGCAATATATTCTATTATTGCATTGGCTATAGCAAGTCCATCAAAGGTACTTGTTCCCCTTCCAACTTCATCTAGTATCAAAAGTGAATTTGATGTCGCGTTTTGAATTATATCTGCAACCTCTTTCATCTCAACCATAAATGTCGATTGACCCATGGCCAAGTTATCACTAGCTCCAATTCTTGTAAAAATTCTATCTACTAAAGAAATATTACAAGAGTCGCAGGGTACGAAGCATCCAATGTGAGCCATTATAGTGATAAGAGCAACTTGTCTCATATAGGTTGACTTACCTGCCATATTAGGTCCTGTAATTATATGAATCATATTGTTTTTTGTATCAATATAGGTATCATTTGGAACAAAAAACTCATCTTTTATATATGATTCAACTATTGGATGTCTCCCTGCTTTTATTTCAATAAACCCTTCATTGTTAAAGCTTGGTCTTACGTAATTGTTTAAATTTGAAACTTTTGCTAAAGATAATAGAGAATCGAGATTCGAAAGTTTGTCTGCAAGTATTTGAATCCTATAAATTTCTTTACCAATAAAATCCTTTAAACCATTGTAAATTTCTGCCTGCATACTCAAGGCTCTTTCCTTAGATCCAAGCAACTTGCCTTCCATGTCCTTTAATTCCACGGAAAAGAATCTTTCGGATCCAACTAAAGTTTGTTTTCTAATATAATCTTCAGGTACTCGGTCTAAAAAAGATTTCGTAACTTCAATAAAATATCCTAAAATTTTATTGTGTTTAACTTTAAGTTTCTTAATTCCAGTTCTATTTCTTTCTCTTTCTTCAAATTCTAGTAACCAGTTTTTGCCTTCTGTCGCAATCTTGAAAAGTTCATCTAAATCCTTTGAATATCCTTCTTTAATAATCCTATTTTCCTCTATTACAACTGGTGGATTGTCAATTAGAACCCTATCTATTTCACTATATATATCAGACAAATCTATAAATTCTTTGGATAATAAATTCAAACATTCATTGTCTTGATCTTCTAAAATTTCTTTTATTTTCTTAGAATTTTCAATTGTTGACTTAAGCGAATAAAGCTCACGTGGATTTATACTTCCATTAGATATTTTTACTACAAGTCTTTCGATATCGTAGACTTCTTTCAAAATTTTTTCAATCTTATCTTGTAATAAGAGGTCCCTCGTAAAGGATTCAATAATGTCTTGTCTCTCTTGAATTTTATTTAAATCAACTAGTGGACTTTCCACCCATTTTTTTAATTTTCTAGATCCCATAGAAGTGCTACACTTGTCTAAAACATCTAAGAGAGATCCTTTTTTTGAGAAGGTATTTAGTCCCTTAACAACTTCAAGAGTTCTCTTGGAACTTTCATCTAAAAGTAAGAAATCATAGTTGTTGTAATAAGATATACTGTTGATATGTTTTAAATTAATTTTTTGTGTTACAACTATATACTGTAAAATTTTTTTAAGTGAAGTATAATCAGCAATTTTATTGTCAGATATAAAAGATTTTAAATTGTTTTTAAAGTTATCACTGAAATACTTTCCAAAATCTTTAAATATATTGCTGTCTTTGAGATTGCCAACTATATAAGGGTTAATAAAAATATTATCTTTTTTAATTTTATTTTTAAAGCTTTCTAATTCATCCTCATTTATTAAAATTTCGTTTGGACTAATCCTATCAATTTGATCTTGGAGAAATCTAAATAGCTCCTTCTTAGATAAAAAAGTCTTTTCAGTAAAATAAATTTCTCCTGTTGAATAGTCTGAATAAGTTAAATTTAGAGAATATCCTTGAATAAAAATTGATAAAAAATAGTTATTAGAATCACTTTTCAAATATTCTGTGTCTGTGAAGGTTCCTGGTGTAATAATTTGTGTAACTTCTCTCTTTACAATTCCTTTAGCGAGTTTGGGATCTTCGACTTGATCATAAATTGCAACCTTGTAACCCTTATCTATTAACTTTGAAATATAAGAAGAAGCTACGTGATATGGAACACCACACATAGGGGCCTTTTCTTCTAAACCAGCCTCTCTTCTTGTTAGAGTTATCTCAAGTTCTCTTGATGCCAAAAGTGCATCATCAAAAAACATTTCAAAAAAGTCACCAAGTCTAAAAAATAATATAGCATCTGGATTTTCATCCTTTACAGCAAGATATTGCTGCATCATTGGAGTTAATTTTTCACGATTCAACCTTCTCACCTACTAGAGAAAAACTATTAGCATCTTTAATCTTTACTTTAACAATATTTCCAACATCATTTGCATTTCCATCAAAATTAACTAATTTAAATTCGTCAGTTCTTCCACTAACTTTACTTTCATTCTTTTTAGAAATGTCTTCTACAAGAACATCTACTTCCCTACCAATAAAAGCCTTATTCTTCTTTTCTTGAATTGGATACAGTACATCAAGAAGCCTTTCAAATCTTTCATGCTTTATCTTGTCAGGAACCTGATCTGTCCTATTTGCAGCAGGGGTATTCTCCCTAACTGAATAAATAAAAGTAAAGGCTGTATCATACTCAACTTTTTTAATCAAATCGAGGGTATCCATAAAGTCTTCTTCCTCTTCTCCTGGAAAACCTACCATAATATCTGTTGAAAGTGCAATATTTGGATTTACATTTTTAACCTTATCAATTGTTCTTAGATAATCTTCCTTTGTGTACTTCCTATTCATCATCTTAAGAACTCTTGATGAACCTGCTTGGACTGGAAGGTGTAAAAAGTTAGATAATTTATCAAGATTCTTAAAAGAATAGATTAATTCATCAGAAATATCCTTAGGATGGGAAGTCATAAATCTTATCCTTTCAATGCCCTTGATATCATTTATTTCTTCTAAGAGATTAGAAAAAGTAAATTTTTCATCAAGAGTCTTTCCATAAGAATTGACATTTTGACCAAGAAGGGTAACTTCTTTGGTGCCATGTCTCGCTAAATCTTCAATTTCCCTAATAATTTCCCCAGGTCTTCTACTAGTTTCTCTTCCCCTAGTATAAGGAACTATACAGTAAGAACAGAAATTGTTACAACCATACATAATATTTACATAGGACTTAAAATTATAAAGTCTATTGGCTCCAAGCTTATCATCAATACTTAGGGCATTTTCTTCAATATCCATTGCAAGTTTTGTCCCATTATATGATTCTGTTAAAAGTTCAGGTAGTTTCCAAATATTGTTTGTTCCAAAAATTATATCTACATTAGGAAACTTTTCTATTACATAGTTCCTAGACTCATCCCTTTGCATCATACAACCACAAACTGCTATTTTTATATTTTTCTTTTTTTGATTTTAAGTTTTTTAAATTCCCCAATTGTCCGTAAACTTTATCTTCTGCAGAATGTCTTACTGAGCAAGTATTTACAATAATAAAGTCTGCTTCATCAATCTCATTTACAAAGCTATATCCCATTTTTTCAAGAAGCCAAGTTATCTTTTCTGAGTCATGTTCATTCATTTGGCAACCATGAGTTATAACTAAAGCTTTTTTCTCATCAATGTTTTCTTTTATGTTTCTTATATATTCATTTACATTATTATTTAAATCGTTAATTAATTCTTTATTTTCCATATACATCCTCATTTCATATCTTTATATTATAACTGAAAAATAGCCACTTTATCAAGAAAAGAGTATGCATATGCATACTCTTAAGATAGTATATTATTTAAATATCTAGCGACATAAACACCACATGCCGATGCTTGTGAAAGTGAGTGAGTGGCACCTCCGCCATCTCCTACAACAAACAATCCTTCAACTGAAGTCTCAAAATTATTATCTGTTTCAACTCTTGAATTATAGAACTTAACTTCAACACCATATAATAGAGTGTCGTCGTTGGCAGTTCCTGGTGCAATTTTATCAAGAGCATAAATCATCTCAATTATTGAGTCCAATTGTCTCTTAGGAATTACAAGAGATAAATCACCTGGAGTTGCCTTTAGAGTTGGCTCTGTGAAACACTTCTGCATCCTTCTTTCATCAGACCTTCTGCCTTTGACTAAATCTCCAAATCTTTGAAGGAGAACCCCTCCCCCTAACATATTAGATAATTTAGCTATGGATTCTCCATACTCATTGGAATCTTTAAAAGGTTCAGTGAATTTATTACTAACAAGAAGTGCAAAATTTGTGTTTTCTGATTGTAATTTAGGATCTGCGTAGGAATGACCATTAACAGTTATAATTCCATTGGTATTCTCAGCAACTACTTGACCATAAGGGTTCATGCAAAAGGTCCTAACAAGGTCATTATACATTTTTGTTTGATAAACTATTTTAGACTCATAAACTGCATCTGTTATATGTTTAAAAACTTCTGCAGGTAGTTCAACCCTTACACCAATATCAACTTGGTTGGAAAACAAATTAATGTCAAATTTTTTACAAATTTCTGAAATCCATTTAGATCCACTTCTTCCTGAAGCAAGTACTAATTTTTCACAGGAATAAGTTTCTCCCTTATCACTTGTTAGGATAAATTTATCTTTCTTTTCAACATCAACAATTGTCGTGTTAAATAACATTTCAACTTTATCCTTAGTCCATTCATAAACTTTTTCCAGGATTTTTATATTTCTATCAGTCCCAAAATGTCTCACCTTGGCGTCTAGAAGATGAAGATCATGCTTTAGAGCAAGTGTCTTTAAATTTGATGACTTTGTCTCGTATAATTTTGAATTCCCACCATCAAAGTCACAAAGAACTTTATCAACATATTCCATTAGCTCAATTGAGTCTTCCTTTCCAAGAAAATCATGCATTTGACCACCAAAATTAGTTGTAATGTTATATTTTCCATCAGAAAGGGTCCCTGCTCCACCATAACCATTCATAATATTGCAAGGATTACAAGAGATACAATTATCAACTTTTCCAGTTTTTATTGGACACTGTCTTTTGTATATTTCATTTCCCTTATCTATTACTAAAACCCTTAAGTCCGAATTCATCTTTTTAAATTCATAAGAAGCAAATACACCTGAAGCACCTGCTCCTACAATTATTACATCATAATCTTTCAATTTGTATCTCCTAATTAAATTTTTCCATAAAATTTTTAAATCTTTGAGGAAACTTATCTTCTATTTCTAATTCTTTCCCACTAATGGGGTGTTTAAATTTAAGTTTATAGGCATGTAAAAGCTGTTTATCAATTTTAAATTTATTTTTCACACCATATACATAATCTCCAACTATTGGATGGTTTACATAGGCCAAGTGAACCCTAATTTGATGAGTCCTACCCGTATGTAAATGAACATCTAGAAGAGTAAACTTGCTAAAATTTTTTAAAACCTTGAAACTAGTTGAAGCTTCTTTAGAATTTTCATAAATAACTTTCATTTTAATTCTATTGTTAGGATCTCTTCCAATGGGTTCGTTTAGATCAAAATCTTCATAGATATTTCCTTGGCATATAGCAAGATAGTGTTTATCTATTTGTCGATTTTTAAACATATCCACCAACTTATAATAGGCCTCATCTTTTTTTGCTATAATCATAAGACCTGAAGTATCCTTATCAAGTCTATGAACTATTCCAGGCCTATCTTTGTCAATTGGGTTTGAGAGTTCTTTAAAAGAATATAAAAGTCCATTTACTAAAGTTCCACTTTTATTTCCTGCTCCTGGATGAACAACAAGGTCTTGAGGTTTAGAAATGACTGCTAAATAGTCATCTTCATATAAAATATCAAAGTTAATTTTTTCTGGATAAAGTCTAAAGTCATCCTCATATTCAACGGAAATTTTATCACATTCTTTTAAACTATATCCAGCCTTTTCTATTTTGTTATTTACTAAAATATTACCTTCTTTTATATTTTTTTTAATTTGAGATCTGTTGATTTCAATTTTTCCATCTAAAAATTTATCTAGTCTTAATCCAACAGACTCCTTATCAACGATAAAATTGTTCTTATACATAGCTCACCTTTTGTTATCATGGAGAAGTATACCTATTGATATCAAAATTGTTCCAACTACTATAAAAACATCAGCAAAGTTAAAAATTGCAAAGTCGTATCCAAGAAATTTCATACTAATAAAATCAATTACATAATGAAGCCTGATTCTATCAATAAAGTTTCCAATAGTACCTCCAATTAATAAGCTAAAACTAAGAAGATAAATAAAAGGAACTTTGTTGTAGTTCTTGAATAAGAATATAATAAGTATTAATAAGACTGCTACTGTGATAACTGCAAATAGTGACCTAAAACCTTGGAGTATTCCAAAAGCTGCTCCTCGATTTTCTATATAATAGAGTCTTAAAAAATTATCTATTAAGACAATAGAATTCTCATTAGCTAAATTAGTTGCAGCAAGGTATTTTGTGAATTGATCTACAATAATTAAAATAATACTAAATATAGCAACAAACATATTTTCTCCCCTTATTTATTTAATCTCACGATTAATACAGAATTTCCTTTTTTAGTATTTCCTTCAAGGTCATATAATCTAAATCGACCGTAATGGCTTACAGATACTAAATCTCCTAGCTCTAATTCTAAATGTGATCTTGTTTCTTTGGCAAAATTTACCTTTACAAGTTCAGCTTGTATCATATCTTTCACTTTTGACCTAGAAAGATTGAAAACTTTTGAAATTAAGTTATCTAGTCTAAAAGAGGAAACAATTACCTTTTTATAGTCATATTCCTTCTTCGGAAGACCACTTATATCATCTTCTCTTGAAAGCAATATATTGTATTTCGAAACTTTAGTGAGATTAATTTCTATAAAATTTGAAATTTCTCTTTTAACAAAAAAATAAGTGAATTTTTCTCCAATTAAAATATCACCTATTTTTCCTCTGTCTATACTTAAACCTAAAATAGATCCAAGTACATCACCATGTTTAATTTTATTATTAGTTTCAAATTTGAATAGAACAAGATCATTGTCTTCATTTTCATACCTATAGGCAGGGTATATGTAGATAATACTAGATTCACTATCTTCATATCCCCCGTCTATTTCATATGACACTTGGTCTTTAAATCTATTCAATATGGAAATAGATAAATTAATCTCATGAGGATTTAGAAAATCTGTTGAAGTTGAAATATGATTATTCATAACAGATTCCATTTTGTCGATTACTTTTCTAATAGAAATCTTTTCTTCGGGTCTATTTATATGATTAATTAAATCTATTCTATTTAAATTTACCAAGGGAACATTCCGTTATTTTTAAGTTGTTCCTTTAATCCGTCAATTTCTACATTGTTTGGTGCAAGTATAAAAATATCCTTGTTTACCTTTTGCATCTTGCCATCAAGAGCATAAAGAGCTCCACTAACAAAATCAAAAATTTGTCTCTTAACATCAACATCTAATTGTTCAAAATTAAGAACTACTGCTTTAAAATCTCTCAAATCATCAACTATAAGGGGAGATTCATCATAAGATAGTGGTTCATGAACTGTAATTATCATGTTGCTTGCTGATACTCTAGACTTTGTTGCTGGTTTGTGGCTAACTGGTTTAGAAGGAGTATAAGCTGGTTCGATTGCTTCACTTTCACTCACTTCATCTTCAAATTCTTCATCAAAATCTTCATATTCATATTCGTCTGCAAAACCAAAGATTTTCTTTAGTTTATCCATAGTTTTTTCTGCCATAATATCCTCCTAATTATAATTTCTATTTCCAAAAAGTTTAGAGCCAACTCTAATCATGTTGGATCCTTCTTCTATAGCTAATTTAAAATCATGACTCATTCCCATTGATAGGTACTTCATTTCTACATTTTCATAATCCTTTGAAGCAATTTCTTCAAACTTATTATTCATTTTTTCAAATAATTTTCTAAGTAAGACCTCGTCTTCAGTATTTGGTGCTATAGCCATGAGTCCTTTAATATTAATATTTTTAAATTCAAGAAGTTCATAAATAAAATCCTCAGTATCTTCGTACTTTATTCCAAACTTGCTGTCCTCATTTCCAATATTAATTTGAACTAGACAATCAACTTTTATGTCATCTTTTTTTGCTCTCTTGTTAATTTCTTTTGCTAGTTTTATTCTATCAAGAGATTGAATTAATTTAACTTTATTATAAATATATTTTACTTTATTAGTCTGTAAATTGCCAATTAAATGGAAATTTAATTCATTATTTTTTAATTTTTCTTTGATTTTTTCATCTTCAATTTTAGATACAAGTTCTTGTACCTTATTTTCACCAAAATCATGAACACCAAGACCGTTAAATTCTTCTATCATTTCAACAGGGTGAGTTTTAGAAACTGCTATTAGTTTAACATCTCTTTTAAAATTAGATTTATCCTTAGCTATTTCAATATCTTCATAAAGTTGTTTTAAATTATCTTTTAAATCCAATTTATCACCTCAGTTTAATATTCTTGATTCATCAACAGTTTTTGGATTTATAACTATTGCATCATTTACAGTTAATGTCTTGTATGATTTTTCTCCGATACTAAAAACAGATTGTTTGTTACCTCTATTAATAAATACAGTATCACTTGATTCACTGACAATATCAACTGGCACAAATTTAACAAGACCTCTGATTTCCTGTACATAAACTCCTGTAAGATTATTTCTTTCAATTAAAGTTGATTTAGGTATCTCAAAACCCTTGGTCTTATTTACAATAATTTTACCTTCATGAATTCTATTTGAATACATATTTTCAAAATATCGATCTAAACTGATAATTATAACCGCATGATTTTCATCTTTGTTAATTTTCTCAACGACTCCATAAATATCTTCTATATCTGGAATTTGTATTTTTACGGAATCTCCAATATTATAGTTTGCTATGTTTGATACATTTGAAATAGTACAAGCCACTTTCCAGTTTAAATTATTCATAATTTTAAAAAGTGGATCGCCATTCTTTACCCTAGTTTCCATCTCAAGATTCTTAAAGTTGTAGTTTTTATTTAAGTACTTATATGTAAACTTATCAAGGTCTTTTATATCAAAATATTCTTCATTTCCATCAATTTTGTATGATACAATTCCACTAAATTCTGTCAAATAAGAAAAATTATATTTTGAAATTTTTTCTTCTAATTCTTCTTTTTTAACATTTAATGCAGCATCAGAAAGTTCAAGGTATTCTTTTAATTCTGCTGTATTAATGTTTTCATTTATACCATTATCTGTTGAGTTTATATCGTAATAAACTTCTGTAAAATCTTTATTTTTTATCTGTTCCTGTAAATTTTTAGTGAAAGTTTTTGAGCTCTCTTTCTCAGGAGGTTCTATGCCTTGTTTTATTTTTATAGCTGCTTTTATTTTAGCTAACTCATCTTTTAGAGATGATACATCACCCATAAGGTTTAAATTTGCAACTTCATACCCAGAAGGTACCTTTTGACCTTCACTAGCGTGAAAGACTACAACTCCATCTCCTTCTGCATAGTAAGCTTTTTCTTCAAAGATATTGTATACTCTTGTGTCAATGTCTTTTTCAAAAGTAGTCAAAGTTGGAAAAATCGTCTTATAATCATTAACTCTATTTCCTCTTATTAACTTTCCAAAAATCATTAGCAAAAATAAAATAAAAATAAGAGCAAAAACCCTTCTTTTTATATATTTATTTTTATTTTTAAAACTACTCAAAAAACCACCTATTTACCAAGTAATTATAACATAAACTCTTATGATAAGATATTATTCAAAGAAGATTTGCTCTATTTCATCCTTGTTTTTTCTAGTCATAAGCTCATAAACTGCCTTGTTAGGATCGTATCCCTCGTAAAGAACCCTATAAAGAGCATCTGTTATTGGCATTTCTATATTTTTAACTGAAGCAAGTTTATATGCTGACTTAACAGTTTTCACACCCTCAACGACTTGACCAACTTCTTTACATGCTTCTTCCATAGACTTGCCTTGTCCAATTAAGATGCCTGCTCTTCTATTTCTTGAGTGCATACTAGTGCAGGTAACTATTAAATCACCAATTCCTGATAAACCGTTAATAGTATGTGGGTTTGCTCCTAATGAGATACCAAGCTTATTCATTTCATATATGCCACGAGTCATTAATGCTGCCTTAGAGTTATCTCCATAACCTAGTCCATCATTCATACCAGCCGCCAAAGCAATAATATTTTTTAGCGCACCACCCATTTCTACACCTACAAGATCAGGATTTGTATAAATTCTAAAAATTGGAGTAGAAAACTCATGTTGAATAATCTGAGCTACTTCAAGATTCTCAGAAGATGCAACGACTGTTGTTGGTATATCCTTTCCAACTTCTTCTGCATGGGAAGGCCCTGATAATGCCACAAAGGGATTGTCTTTTAATATTTCGGATGAGATTTCTGAAATTCTATCTAAAGTCTCTACTTCTATTCCCTTTGAAAGGTTAACAATTATAGTTTCCTTCGAAATCTTACCTTCAATTTGTTTTAGAATATCTCTTATACTTGATGTTGGCACAGCAATTACAAAGACATCTATGTCACTTAGAACACTTTCCAAATCATTGGTTAAATTAATATCCCTTTCAAATTTTGCTCCAGGAAGATATTTTGTATTTTCTCTATTTTTTCTAATGTCTTCAATTACTTCCTTGTTCCTAATATAGAAGTTTAAGTCATGACCTTTATTTGCTAGTAATCTTGCTATTGCAGTACCCCAGCTTCCGCCACCACAAAGAGTTATCTTCATTTCCTTCCTCCTATTTTATTCTCATTTCCTGCAATTATTCTTTTAATATTGTCCTTATGTCTAATAATTCCTATTAATGCAATAATGTCTATAATTAAAATATTAGACATCGCAAGGTTTGACATAAAAGAGTAGACAATAATAATTGAGACGAAAAATAATATTGAACCAACTGAAACCATTTTTGTTAAAACAGTTCCCAAAACCCAAACAACATAACAGATTAGGGTTAATGGAAAGTTAAATAGGGCCAAGGCTCCTAAAGTTGTCGCAACACCTTTACCTCCCTTAAACTTCATATAAAAAGGAAAATCATGACCTATTACTGCTCCTAAAATAGCTAAAGGAACAAATTCATCTCCAAAAATTCTTCTTATTATTAGAGTAACCAAGGCTCCCTTTAAAAAATCTATTAAAAAAGTTAGGACCCCTGCTTTTTTCCCTAAGACTCTCATGGCATTTGTTGTGCCAGCATTTCCTGATCCGTACTTTCTTATATCTTTATTAAGAAATAAATTGCCAATTATATAAGAACCTGAAATGGTTCCTACAAAATAAGAAATTAATAAAGTTAGGATATAATTCATCTTCTAGGTCCCTTATCTGATCTTGAGTTTGTCCTATTCTTAAGTTCTAAAATTATTGGTGTGCCATCAAAAGAATAAGTATCTCTAATTTGGTTTTCAATATATCTAAGGTATGAGAAGTGGAAAAGCTCCTTGTCATTAACTGATAATAAAAACTTTGGTGGTCTAACACTAACTTGAGATCCATAATACAGCTTTCCTCTCTTACCCTTGTCGGAAGGTGGTTGATTCATTAAAACTGCCTTATTTAAAATATCGTTTAACACACCAGTTTGGATTCTGTGATTGTAATTGTTATTTACAAGTTCAATCATATCTAAAAACTCGTCAACTCTTTGTCCAGTCTTTGCGGAAATGAAAACTATGGGAGCGTATAGGACAAAAGGTAATTCTTCTCTAATTTTTTTCTCAAAATTTCTCATTGTCTTTGTTTCTTTTTCAAGGGCATCCCACTTGTTTACAGCGATTATGATTGCCTTATTATTATCATGTGCATATCCAACAATTTTCGAATCTTGTTCAGTTACGCCTTCAAGAGCATCAATCATAAGTACACATACATTAGACCTTTCGATGGCTGTTAATGTTCTTATTACTGAGTATCTCTCTACACCTGGAGCAATTTTCTTTTTCTTCCTAAGTCCAGCTGTATCAACAAATATATATTCATTATCCTTATATTTTATAAGAGAGTCTATAGAATCTCTTGTTGTCCCTGGAATATCTGTTACTATAGACCTGTTTTCTCCTGTTAAATAATTTAATAAAGATGATTTACCAACATTTGGTTTTCCAATTAATGTAACCCTTATGTTATCATCTTCTTCAAGCTCATCAAGTGGAGCTAATCCATTACATGCTTCGTCTAAAAGATCTCCGACTCCTGTACCTTGTTCAGCACTTATTCCAATTGGATCACCTAGACCTAATTCATAAAAATCATATATATTTTCTTTTGTTATTTTTGAATCGTACTTATTTACTGCTAATACAACTTTGGTTTTTGTCTTCCTTAAAAAATTAGAGATTTCTCTATCTGTAGGATTAACTCCCTCAGCACCGTCAACAACAAAGATTACAACGTCAGATGTTTCTAAAGCTATATCAATTTGTGCTTTAATATTTGACATAAACACATCTTCATCTTTGAGGTCAAGTCCTCCTGTATCAACTAGCAAAAATTTATAGTTAAGCCAAGTTGCAGGCTGATAAATTCTATCTCTAGTAACACCTGGAGTATCTTCAGTTATTGATACCTTCCTTCCAACTATCTTATTAAATAGTGTAGATTTGCCTACATTTGGTCTGCCAATTATTGAAATTATGGGCATTTCCATATAATCACCCCTATCTTAATTATTATATCAAAGGAGAATATTTTATTCAATTTACTAATTTCATTGAGAATAAAAAAACTCCATAGTATAATTAGCTTGGTGATGAAATGGCTAAGGTTTTAAATAATATAAAGGACGCTAAGGATTTAATGAACTTGTCACTGTATACTGGAGCTCTTTTAATTCAAAACGGCGCCGAATCTTATAGGGCCGAAGATACAATTGAAAGAATTTGTAAGTCAGTGTCAAACATTTCTAATGTATCAGCCTACGCCCTTCCCTCCGCAATTTTTATTTCTATGGAGTTCGAAGGGGAAACACTTAGTAACTTTAGAAAAATAACAATTTCCGATACAAATTTATATAAAATTGACAGAGTGAATTCTTTCTCAAGGGAATTTGTTTCTCGTGATTTGTCTATAAAGGAAGCCTATGATAGACTCTTCGAAATTGATGGGACAGAAGAAAATCCTAAAAAAATTTATTTAGGTGGTGGCATTGCTGCGTCTTTTTTCTCAGTTTTATTTGGAGGAGATGTTAAAGACTTTGCTGCCAGCTTCTTTATCGGGATACTTATTCCAATAGTTTTAGATAAACTATCTTATTTAAAACTTTCTTTCTTTATAAACAATATTATTTGTGCCTTTGTAACATCAATACTTGCAATTATATGCGTACACTTTGGACTTGGCTCAAATATAGATATGATAATCATTGGTGTTATAATGCTTTTAGTGCCAGGTGTTGCTATAACAAACTCTGTTAGGGATATTATGAGTGGAGAATTTATTACAGGCGCAATAACAATGATAAAGGCCTTCTTTATCGCTCTTGCAATTGCTTTTGGAGTTGGTGTTGGTCTTAAGATAATGAGGTATATATTATGATAAAAAAAAGTATTGTACAATTCTTCTTATCAACACTTGCAACATATGGCTTTACAATTTATTTTAAGCTCCCGAAGAGAGTTAGAATAATAACCTCAGCCCTATCAGGGTTTATTTGGGTGGTTTATGAACTTTTATTTGATTTTAGCAATAATTACATGGTTTCCTATTTATTATCTTCTTTTTTAATAGGAGTTTGTTCCGAATCTTTTGCAGTTTACTTTAAAAAACCTGCAACAGTATTTACCCTTCCTTGCCTTGTACCCTTAGTACCAGGAGCCGGCATGTACTACATTATGTATTATTTCATAGAATCAAACTATGTAGTTATGAGAGAACAGGTTATAAAGACTACTTTAACAACCTCTGCCCTCGCGCTTGGAATTGTCTTGTCTCAGGGTATTGTGAGAATAATTAGAGAATTATTTAGAAATTATAAAAATAATAGAGTAAATAATAATTTAAGTCATGAGTAAATTATATTAAAAGACCCTAGGCTATTAACCTAGGGTCTAATTTTTTATATTTATCTAAAAAGTCTTTTTTATCTTTCATTTAACTTTTTAACTAACATTTCATTTGCAATTTTTGGATTAGCTTTTCCTCTTGATTTCTTCATAACTTGTCCAACTAAGAATCCAAGAGCCCTATCCTTACCTTCTTTAAAGTCAATAATCGATTGTTCATTTTCATCTAGGACTTCATCTACAATTTTTTCTATAGCAGAATAATCTGACATTTGTACAAGACCTAGTCTTTCAATTATTTCCTTTGCTCCATCTCCAGTTTCAAACATTTCTCTTAAAACTTTTTTACCTGCATTATTACTAATTTTTTCACTTTTTATAGAATTTAGAAGCTCAATAAATTCTTTGTTTTCAAATGGTAGTTTAAATTCTTCATTATCTGAGATTTCAACTCTTCTTAAAATTTCAGTTTGAATCCAATTTGATAGAAGAGTATAGTCTTTAAAATCTTTTGCGAGTTCTTCAAAGAATTTGGCAAGTTCTCTTGAAGAAGTTAGTACTTGTGCATCTTCAACTGTAATACCATAAACTTCAACAAACCTTTCAACCATTTGCTCTGGTAGTTCTGGCATATTGTCAACTACTTCTTTTATTTCTTCATCTGTAATATGAACTATCGGAAGGTCTCCTTCTGGAGCAAACCTATAATCATTGGCAGTATACTTAACTCTCATTAGGACAGTTTCATTTTTCGCGTCGTCCCATCTTCTTGTTGTCTTGATTTCATCTTCATGATTTTCAAGAAGCTTAATGTGTCTTTCTACTTCAAAATCAATGGCCTTTTCAACACCTCTAAAGGAGTTAAGATTTTTAACTTCTGTAATAGCAGTTTTTTCTCCTGTTTCCATGTCCTTTACATTTACGTTAACGTCACATCTTAGTGATCCTTCTTCCATCTTACAGTCAGAAATATCTAAGAACCTAAGTGTTGATTTTAATTTTTCAAGAAACTCACGTGCTTCCTTACCACTAGAAATATCCGGTTTACTTACTATTTCAATTAGAGGTACTCCACACCTATTGTAGTCCATAAGTGTTTCATTATCTTCTGTATGAAGGCTTTTTGCTGTATCTTCTTCCATTTGAATTTGGAAAAGTCCAATTTTTTTCTTTCCTTCATCTGTATCAATTTCAAGATAACCATCAGTACAAATAGGTTTATCATTTTGTGTGATTTGGAAACCCTTTGTTAAGTCAGGATAAAAATAATTCTTCCTGTCAAATTTAGATTTATTATTAATAGTACAATTAAAAGCAGTTCCAGCCATAATAGTATAGTTAACAACATTTCTATTTAAAACTGGCATTCCACCAGGAAGTGCCAAACATACTGGACACACATTGGTGTTCGGTTCATCCCCAAAGGAGTTTTTACATGAACAAAAAGCTTTTGTCTCAGTGGAAAGTTCAACGTGAATTTCCAATCCTACAATTGTTTTATATCTCATTTGTTTAAACTCCTTTCAAATGCTAATGATGCTTGAATAAGGTCCTTATCCTTAAATCTTTTACCTGTAAATTCTATTCCTACAGAAAGTCCATCTAGGCCTGCTGGCATTGGTAGTGAAATTGAAGGAGAACCTACCATGTTAGCTGGTATAGTGAATAAATCTGCTTGATAAGCTTCAACTGGACTCATATTGTCATCAATTTTAAAAGGCAGTGTTGGGAAAGTTGGACATACCATAAAGTCATAATCCTTAAACATTCTGTCCATATCTCTTTTAATTAATCCTCTTACTTTTAGAGCCTTATAATAATACTCATCTGCATTATCCATTGATAAAATATGTGTACCAATCATAATTCTTCTCTTAACTTCATCACCGAAACCTTCACTTCTTGAAGCACGGTACATTTCTTCTATATTTTCAAAATTCTTATCTGTTCTATGTCCATATCTTATGGAATCAAAGCGGGCCATATTTGACGCAATTTCACCATTAACTAAGATGTTATAAGTTTCAATTGTATGGTTTAACGAGTCGATATCATATTCATCAACTTCAGCACCATTGTCTCTTAAAATTTTTATTGCCTTTTCAAATTCACTTCCAACTCTTTCATTTAAATCCATATCTAAACAAATCTTTGGAATAGCAAATTTTTTGCCCTCTAAGTTTTTAATTGCATCATCAGAAAAATCAAATTCAAAATTTAAGCCAGGGTTTCCAACAGAAGTTGCATCTCTTTCGTCTTTACCTTCTATTAAGTTAAACATCATTGCAAGGTCTCTAACATCATTTGCAATTACACCTGGTTGATCAAAAGTGTTTGCCATTGATGACATACCAAACCTAGAAATAGAACCGTAAGTAGGTTTCATTCCCACTGTCTTACAGAAACTAGACGGTTGTCTAACTGAACCTCCTGTATCTGATCCAATAGAAATAGCAGCCATATTTGCACTTACAGATGCAGCTGAACCACCTGAAGAACCACCAGATACTCTTGTAGTATCAAGTGGGTTTTTTGTCACTCCAAAATAGGAAGTTCTTGTTGATGCTCCCATGGCAAATTCATCTAAGTTAACCTTACCTAGAATTACACCATCATTATCTTTAATTTTTTTAACTAATGTTGCATCATAAGGAGCGATATAATTTTCAAGCATCCTTGATCCACAAGTCATTTTTATATTTTTTACAGAAATATTGTCCTTAATTGAAATTGGAACACCTGCAAGTTGAGACATTTCTTCTCTGTTGTGGAATTTTTCATCTACTTCTCTTGCCTTCTTTAGAGCCTCTTCTTCTGTCACTGTGATGTAGGCATTTATTTCTTTATTTTTTTCCTTAATGCTCTCTAAAAATTCTTTTGTAACTTCTTCACAGGAAAAATCCCTATTTCTATATCCTTGGGCTATCTCCCAGGCCTTTAACTTACTAAAAGTCATGAGTCCCTCCTATTCTACAAACTTTATTAGTTTAAAATAACCGTATTTTTTAGTAGCGGCATTTTCTAGTGCCTCTTCTTGAGAAAGAGACTCTCCAGTTTTATCTTCACGAATATTGTTTTCTGTTCCATTGACTTGGAATACTTCTTCAACACCCTCAGTATCAACTTCTTTTATCTTATTTACTAGTTCAATAATTTCATCAAAATTTGGTGCAAATTTTTCTAGTTCTTCGTCAGAAAAATCGATTTGAGCAATATTTGCTATATGCCTTATGTCTTCCTTATTCATTTAAACCTCCTACTAAATTATCAAGTTCTTCTAAACTTAAAATTTCTATTTTTAAATCTCTCGCCTTATCATACTTAGAGCCTGGATTTTCTCCAACTACAAGGTAGTCAGTATTTTTACTTACAGAACCTGTCACTTTAGCTCCAAGGGATATTAGTTTTTCTTCAAGGTCTTTTCTCGGAATTTCAAGAGTACCTGTTAAGACGAAAGTTTTTTTATCAAGGGGCTTAGGCCCACTACTATCATCTTCATAAAGTGGATTAATCCCCAAATCAAATAATTCATTAACTGAGTTAACAATTCTTTCATCGTGGAAAAACTCCACTATTTCTTTAGCCGTTATACTTCCAATATCTCCAATAGAAATAAGCTCATCTTCCTTAGAATTTCTTAATTTGTCAAAGGACTTAAAGTAATCAGCTAAGTCTCTGGCAGTTTTTATCCCAACATTAGGTATACCAAGAGCATAAATGAAGTTTGACAATTGAGGATTCTTTGAATTTTCAATTGCAGTTAAAAGATTATTTGTCCTCTTTTCTTTAAAACCTTCTATTTTAATTATATCTTCATATCTTAGCTTGTAAACATCGGGAATCTCTTTTAAACCTACAGTTCCCATTAACTTTTCTATTGTCTTTTCACTAAAGCCTTCTATATCCATTGCATCTCTAGATGCAAAATGAGTGAACCTTGATACCAGTTGGGGAACACATGATAGTGTATTAGGACAAAATATATGGACACCATCTTGATATAAGTGTGAACCGCAATATGGACAAGTTTTAGGTTTTTCTATTTCATGAGTTTCATTATCACTTGGAAGGGTACCAAGAATTTCTGGAATAACATCGTTAGACCTTCTAATTAAAACTCTTGAACCAATCCTAACTTTTTTCCTAAGTATATCGTCATAATTATTTAGAGTAGCCCTTTGTACTGTGACGCCACCAATACCTACTGGCTCAAGTATAGCAGAAGGTGTTACCTTTGCAGTACGTCCAACATTCCAGACTACATCAAGTAGAGTTGTCGATATTTCCTCTGCCTCAAACTTATATGCAATTGCCCAACGAGGAAACTTATTTGTATACCCTAAAGCTCTTCTAGTTTCTATATCATTAACTTTTATCGTTACACCATCGATTAAGATATCTAATTTATTCCTATTTTCACCTATTTCCTGAATCTTTTTTATTATTTCAGAAAATTTCTTGAGTTTATAATTGTATTTTGAGACATTAAAATTGTTTTCTTTTAAGAATTTTTTCATCTCATCATCTGATTTAAAGATATCTTCTTCAATATAACCAACATTATAAAAATAAGCTGTTAAGTTTCTTTTCTTAGTAACTTTAGGGTCAAGATTTCTCAATGCTCCAGCAGCTGCATTTCTTGCGTTTTTTAATTTTTCTTCATTTTCTTGGTTATACTTTTCAAGTTCAGATAGGGGCATTAATCCCTCTCCTTGAACTTCAATTTTACCTGGATAAGAAATCCTCAAAGGAACTGAATAGATAGTCTTAACTTGCTCCAAAATCTCTTCTCCAACTATTCCATTCCCCCTAGTTGAAGCCATTATAAGGTTTTGATTCTCATAAGTTAAGTTAATAGTAAGTCCATCAAATTTAAGTTCAACTATAAATTCTGGTTCTGGTAATTTATTAATATTGTTTTCATTATAATTATTTACAAATTTTTCTATCCTACTATACCAAGCAAGAAGGGCATCATCTCCCTGGGCCTTATCCATTGAATAAAGTTTTCCAAGATGAGTGTGCTTTTCAAACTTACTTAGGACAGCTCCTCCTACTCTTGTTGTGGGAGAATATGACAAGACTGTACCACTTTCATTTTCAAGATTAACTAACCTATCATATAGTTTGTCGTACTCAGCATCGGATAAAAGTGGATCATCAAGAGTATAGTAATGGTAGTTTAATTTATCAATTTCTTTTATTAAATCTTCCATTTCTTTTATTTTATTATTCATTGGTCACCAACTAATCTATTAATTTAATAGGAGCAACTGAAAGCATAAGCCTCTTTAAACCCTTTTTGTCAAAGGAAATAACAACTTCGTAGTCTCCATTTTTTTCTTTCTTTTGCACTACCATGCCCTTGCCAAATAATTTGTGCTTTACCTTATCTCCAACATTGATATTTTTATCCATGGACTTAGGAACAGCCTTCTTTGTTTCAGTTTTCTTTTCCATTCCAAAGAATTTATTTTTTCTATTAACTGAAGACTTATTTCCTTCATTATAATCACGAACTTCTAGTAATTCTCTAGACTTATCTTCAATAATTTCTATCTTGTCGCCCATTTCACCGATAAATCTACTTCTTTTTGCTGGAGTCAACTTTCCATACATAGACCTAGTTCGAGAAGATGAGATAAATAGATTGTTGCAAGCTCTTGTAACTCCTACATAACAAAGTCTTCTTTCTTCCTCAACTTCCTCTTCACTTTCCATAGACCTGCTACTTGGGAAAAGACCTTCCTCTAGGCCGACTAAGAATACCGTAGAAAATTCAAGCCCTTTAGCTGCATGCATAGTCATAAGATTTACTCCACTATCTTCAGATGTTTTATCAACATCTGAAAGTAGAGATAGGGTATTTAAGTATTCGGCAAGTTCAACGCCTTCCCTGTCATATTCCATTATATTGGAATGTAGTTCTTCAATATTTTCGAGCCTAGTCTTAGCTTCAATTGTATTTTGATTTTTTAAATCTTCTACATAACCACTTTCATAGAGAACTTCTTCAAATAGCTTACCTATTGAAAGTTTATCTGCCCTATCCTTTAAAATCTTTAAGATATTGCCAAATTCCCTTACATTTTTTCTTGATCTAATATTTAAATCTTCAAACTTATCAATATTAGTAACCACATTGTAAAGGGACAGACCATTGTTATCAGCATAGTCTAACAAATCAGATAGAGTTGTATCTCCTATCCCTCTCTTCGGCCTATTTATAATTCTAGCTAAGCTTACATTGTCATCAGTGTTATTTAAAATTCTTAGGTAAGCTAAAACATCCTTGACTTCCATTCTATCGTAGAATTTTAAGCCACCGACAATCTTATAAGGTATCCTTTCTCTGACTAGGGCCTCTTCAAATCCTCTTGACTGAGCGTTGGTTCTATATAAAATAGCCATGTCTTTAAACTCTTCACCCTTGTAGTGAAGTCCAATTATCTTATTTATTACACCATATTCTTCTTCATTTGAATGAGGAAATTCTCTATATACAACATCTTTACCTTCATTCCTTGAAGTCCAAAGGTTTTTATCAATCCTAGATGAGTTGTTTTCTATTACCTTATTAGCTACTTCAAGAATTTTTTGAGTTGATCGATAATTTTGCTCTAGTTTTACAATTTTTGCACCAGGAAAATCTTTGTGGAAATTTAAAATATTATTTATATCAGCTCCACGCCACTTATAAATAGATTGGTCGTTATCCCCAACAACTGTTAAGTTTGGATCCTTTCCCGCAACTAATTTTATAAACTCATATTGAATTTTATTTGTATCTTGATACTCATCCACAAATATATACTGGAATTTATCTATATAAAACTCTCTAACTTCTTCATAATCTCTTAAGATATCAACTGTTTTTATTAAAAGGTCATCAAAGTCTAAAGCATTATTATTTATTAGTTTTTTTTCATAAATCTCATAAACTTTCCCAAGATTTTCTTTAAAAAAGTTACTTTTATTTAAATCCATATAATCTTTAGGACTAAGGCCTTCACTCTTTATATTAGAAATATCATTTACAAGAGACCTCGGTTTATAAATATCCCTATCAAGTCCAAGTTCAGCAACAGCTTCTTTTACAACAGTAATTTGGTCGTCCCTGTCGTAAATAGTAAAGCTTGAGCTGTAACCTATCTTATCAATGTTTTTTCTAAGTATCCTAACGCAAATTGAGTGAAAAGTTCCAATCCACATTGAGGAGATGTCTTCATCAATTAAATTTGCAACTCTCTCTCTCATCTCATTGGCAGCCTTATTTGTAAAGGTAATAGCCAAAATCCTCCATGATGGAACTTGTAATTCTTCAATTAAATATGCAATTTTAGAAGTAACTACTTTGGTTTTGCCACTTCCAGCTCCTGCTAAAATAAGTAGAGGACCTTCTGTTGCTAAAAGAGCTTCTTTCTGTTTATCATTTAGTGTATTTATATCCATGACTTCTCCTTACTGCTAATTATTATATGTTTTTTTACCCATGTTTTCAACTTTTTAGGATATCTCTAATGACATGAGAGGCCAATACCATTCCACAAACTGGAGGAACAAAAGAGATTGATCCAGGTGTTCTGTCACCAGTTTTAATTGGGAGTTCAGTAGAACAAACAACTTTTAATTTTTTTATTCTCATTTCCTTTAGCTTCTTCCTCATAATTTTTGCAACAGGATCATTTTGAGTCTTTTCAATATTCATCACTTGAAACTTAGTTGGGTCAAGTCTATTCCCCGCGCCCATAGCAGAAATTATTTTTATATTTTTGTCGTAAGCTTCCTTAATAATTAAGAGTTTAGAAGTAATAGTGTCAATGGCATCAACTATATAGTCATAATTTTCAAAATCTATTTCATTAATATTTTCATCGTTAATAAATAAATCATATTTTTTTATCTTTAAGTCTGGATTAATATCAAGAAGCCTTTCTTCACATGCATCGACCTTTCTCATGCCAAGAGTCTTCACTGTTGCAAAAATCTGTCTATTTACATTTGTAATTTCATACTCATCTCCATCGACAAGGCCAACTTTTCCAATTCCAGCTCTTACTAGAGATTCGACACAAGCTCCGCCAACTCCGCCAAGCCCAAATACTAAAATAGATTTATTTTTTAATTTATCAAGATCCTCTTTGGGAATCATTCTTTCAGTTCTACTTAAAAATTCCACTTTTCCTCCAATTTGAAAGGGCCGTCATATGAACAGCCCTTTAATATTATTTTAATTTTATGTTTGTTAGACTATTTTCGCCAAGAATTCCACTACCCTCGACAATGTCATTTATATTATGTTTTCTAAAAGTGTTTACAGTTACAACTTGACCAGGACCAAAGCTTCCTGAATCAGATTCAGTAATTTTTATTCTGATAAAGCTAACATTTTTACTGTCTATGATTTCAATAACTTGACCTTTAAAATTAATAGGAGTATTGGCTTCTGCCATTCCTAAATCAAGATCACTATCTTTAGATTCATTATTAGATTCATGGTTTACTAGGATAGATTCACTGTTATCATAAAGGTCATTGTTAGAAGAATTGTTCTCTTTATCAATCTTATTATCTAAGTTGATTTCTTCATGATTGACTAATAAATCTTCAGCCTTAACATCTTTTTCTTTTGTTATTTTATCCATATTATTGTTAACATATTCAAGAGATTTTGAAGTTAATACTGCAATTTCACTTCTTCTAATGGCAAAACTACCATTAAATTTACCTTCAGATCCTGTACTTGTAAAAATATTAGAATTAACAAGACTTGGAAGATATTCAAGTGTAAGAGGATGAATTTTCTTCATGTCCTTATACTTTAAGTTACTTGTATCAGAAGACTTATCAACGTTTAAAGCCCTAGCAAAATAAACAGCAATTGTATTCCTGTTAGGGTAAACTTTGTTTTCTAAAAATCCTCTTTCACGAGCACTTGTTAAAGTTTTTTCTGTAATAGTGCCATGGTATAAGTTAAAACAAATTGCATCTCTCGCCCAGTCAATTACACCATTTGCATTTACAGTTTCCATATAAGTTTCTCTTGCTAAATTCATGTCTTCTTCACTAGGATTTAGAAGAGTTTTTAAAATTTGCATGGTTTCTAAGAAACTCACAGGATTATTCGGCCTAAAGCTTCCATCTTCATATCCATTTATAATATTTTGGTTAGATAGTTCTTCAACATATTTATATGCCCATTCCGTCTTTCCACTATTTTTTACATCTGTAAAAGATTTAGCGAAAATATTTCCTGGTGCTAATAATACACAAAGGACTAAATTTATAGCTATAATTTTCTTTTTCATATTATCACTCCGTCATAAATTATAGCATAAAGCAAGAAATTTAAAAAATAATTAAGTATAAAATTCAACAAAAAAAGAAGCCTCAAAAGGCTCCTTCTAATTCAAAATTTACTTGTAAGTGAAAACATCACTATTTCTAGATGAACTATCAGTATTTCTAGAAGAGTTTCTTTCTAATTGCTTGAATGTATAGAAATTTCTTCTTTCTCGTATACTATTGACTTGATCTAACTCATAGTAACCTGTGTTTCCTACAACTTCCTCTATATTTAGTTGTTGTATATTAGATCTTTCGTCAAGATATCCATTAGCTAGAAATACATCGTTTAAAAGAACATTACCCTCCAATGAAAGGTTAATTGTTTCACCTGGTTTAATCCTATTGTTATCTGATTGAATAACTTTTAAAGTAACAGCATAAGTGTTAAATTGATTTGATGTTTTATTAGCTCTTAGAACTTGGAACATTGTATTAAACTGTAAATCTTTATTTACAATGTTAATTTCTTCAACTTTTCCATTGTCGTTAAGTTTTAAGTTAACAGTCTTACCTCTTAAGAAATCTTCTGTTACAGAGTTGACTCTAATACCGCCTTCTCTAATTATTGGATCTTTTACTAATGAATAAGTTTTATATCCACCACTGTTAAGTTCCAATTCAATATAAGGGTCAGATGATTTTCTATAATAATCAAAAGTAGTTTCATATAACGAAACATTTCTTACTCTTCCCATTGCTAATCCATTATTTTGATTGTCAGATTTTCCAATTAGAACTTTATACTTAACATAGAAAGTAACATTATCGTTTAAAGATACATCATTTAATCTATTTGTTTCATTTGTAATATAGAACTCATATGTTTTTCCATCGCTTAATTTTAATTTAATTGATGCTTTATCCTTGTTAGTGTTTTCCATAGAAACTATTTGACCTTTTACATAAGCTTCCTTAGGGAAAACTGTGATTTCAGTTATCTTATTATCGGCATTAGTCTTAAATTCAACTAAGTCATCTACAGCGATATCTTCAAGTTTTAAATCTTTGCCATAAGCTTTGATTTTAACATTTTTGTCTAAATCAAAAGTCTTTGTATCAGATGTTGAAATTTTTGAAGTTGTTCTAAAGTTAAGTGAATCTGAGTTGTCTCTATATCTAAGTGTTATTTGATTATTTCCCTTAGAATTTACATAACCAACCATGTCAAGCATTGCATTTGTAACTGTAATAGTTTTTGCTGTACCTTCTCTTTCACCAGTTTTTGCCTTAGTATACTCTATTTCAACTTCTTGACCAGCTTTTATGTCTTCAAGTTTGATATCTTTATCTTTTAGCTTGTATTTTGTGTTGTTATCGAGGTCAAAGGAGTACTTAGTGCCCTTGTTTTCAATGATAACTACATTTACTTTATTTAGTTTAGATGAAAGCACAACTGTACCCTTCATCTTTTCTGTTTTTGCTTCAATTTTATTTTTTTCTGCATAGTCAAAAGATGCTTTTGTTATTATCGCAGTTTCAGCACGAGTAATTGGTCTGTCACCTTCAAAGTTTCCATCAGAACCTGTTGCAGTAAAAATCTTTGCTTCTACAAGAGAAGATAAGTAACCCTTAAGAGTGTCGCTTAATTTGTCCTTGTCGTTATGTTTTAAAAGATTTGTGTTTCCATTTGGACTTAATTGTAAAGCTCTTGCAAAGAAGATTGCAATATCTCCCCTGCTTGGGTATTCTCTTTGGCTAATCTTAAAGAAACCTCTTTCATTTGCTTTCTTTAAAGAGTTTTCGTCAAGATAACCTCTGTCAAGAGCAAGGCATACAGCTTCTTCTGCCCATTTATTTACTCCATTATCTTTAGCCATCTTAGAATATTTTGTTGTGGCATTTTTAATCTCTTCATCACTTGGTCTTAACACTTGTTTTATAAGTTGTAAAAGTTCTTCAAGTGAAACTGATTCTCCTGGTTTAAATTCACCATCAGGGTGTCCACTAATTACATTTTTATCACTTAATATATCGATCGCATCGTAAGCCCAAGAGTATTTATTATTTTTCTTCTTTACATCCTTGAACTCTTTAGCAAAAGTTGCACTTGGTGCTAGCATTAAAGCAGCAAGTCCAAGAGCAGCTGCTCTTTTTAAATTATTGGATTTCATAATAAAACCTCCATTTATTTCTTTAATTACATCTTTTTAATATTATAACACATTTTAACTTTTATAAAGTTCTCTTTTTATTAAAAATTTATTAAATCATCATTCAAAAGTTATAAATAGACTATTCAATGAATAATTTAAAGCATTATTTGGTATAATTAATTTAAGTGATACATACAATAATGTAAAAAAATTTTAAAGGAGTGATACCATGCGTTACTTGCCAGTGAGTCTTGATACTCTTGACAAAAAAATCCTAATTTTAGGAGGAGGTTATCTCGCTTACTCTGCTCTAAAATCTGTTATTGATTCTGAAGCAGAAATTTATATGATTGGAGATTCTTTCATAAAAAATATTGTAAATATTGCCGAAAATTCCAATGAAAAAATCAAATTAAAGGAACACCAAGTTGATAAGGACTTTATGTTCATGGGTTACGACTATGTTTTAATAGCTACTGAAGACTTTGAAATAAATGAAGCCTTGGAAAAAAGAGCTCTCTCAAGAAAAATGATATATCAAAGATTTGATATTCTTTCTAAGTCTTTAATCTCTATTAATAAATCTATTGAAAGGGGACCGTTGACCTTCTCCTTAAATAGTTCTAGGATTAACCCGACTGTTACTGATATAATTTTTGAAGATTTAGAAAGTTTTACTGAAAAATATAGTTTAGAAAAAATTAATATTCTGAATGAAATTAGATCAGAATTAGTTCGTAAAAATTCACAAAATATTGATGAAATAATTAGAAGACTTTATGAAAGTGAAACAATTAATCTTTCAACTTTCTTAGAAGAAATGCCTGATTACAAGATTGAAGATTTAAAATCTTCTGAAAATCTTATTAATTCTATAGAAAATGGTGAAAAAATCACGACAGAAAAAGAATCTACTATGGAAGATGATCAAATCATTAAAAAAAATCTAGATGATGCAAAAAATATATCTAGAGACAAGGATCTTAATAAGACTAAATTAAATTTAGATTCTTTTCATGATTTAGATAAGTTCAATAAGTAATAATTATTAAGAAAGGAAGTATAATATGATTGGTTATGTTGGAAGTATGCCTGGTAAAGTTTTTAAAGAAAAGGAATTTACTCTTGTAAAAAAAGTTTTAGCTTCTGGAGAAATTATAGAAAATCACAATCATCCTGGTTTTACTGTTTTAGTAACTATTGTTAAAGGTGAAATAAAAGTGCTTTTAAATGATGAAGAAGATAGAGATTTTGAACCAGGTAAAGTTCTAAAGTTCGATGGTGAAAATTTTATTTCTATTGAAGCTATTAAGGATAGCGAATTTTTTGTTACTCTAATAAAAAAGAATGAGTGATTTGAAAATTAATATATCAAAGGAAGCCTTGGCTTATCTTAAAGAAAAAAAAGAAAGAATAATTACTATCGATAAAATTACAAGTAAATCTTGTTGTGGCAGTGGACTACCCTCTTCTGATGTATATATAGGTCCTTCTAAGAGACGCAATATAAATTATTCTATTTTAAAAGAAAATAATATTGAAGTATTTATTGATAAAGAGCTTATTTTCGTTGATGATATTTGTAATATAGATATTGTTAAGTTTCCCTTTACTAAGGATCTTGTAGCAAATTTTTTGGACTATAAAAGACTAATTTAATAAGCATTAATGCAAAAAAACCTCATGAAATTAAATCATGAGGTTTTCTTTTATAAGAAATATTTTATTTACATTTGTCTAAGTTTTTTAAGAATTATTTTTTGTTCAACACTTGCAACAAGTCTTCTTGTGTAATCAACTGTGTCTGGGTTAACTGACATAGATGTAATTCCACATTCAACAAGGAACTCTGCAAGTTCTGGGTATTGGCTTGGGCCTTGACCACAAATTGAACAAGTGATTCCCTTCTTGTTTGCTGCATCGATTATTGTCTTAAGGGCAATTTTAACTGCATCGTTTCTTTCGTCAAAGTATCCCATGTTATTAAGGATTCCTGAGTCCCTATCAGCTCCCATAACAAGTTGAGTCAAGTCGTTAGATCCAATTGAGAATCCATCAACTAGTTCTGCAAATTCTTCTGCTTGAAGAACAACTGCTGGAACTTCTGCCATAATCCAAATCTTAAAGTTTTTAGATTGAACTAGGCCTTCTTCAGCCATTATTCCCTTAACAACCTTAAGTTCTTCTGGCGTTCTAACAAATGGAAGCATCACTATTACGTTAGTAAGTCCATATTCTTCTCTAACTTTTTTGATTGCTTGACATTCTAGTCTAAAGCCCTTTTCATATTCAGGAGAAATATATCTTGAAACACCTCTCCAACCAATCATTGGGTTAGCTTCAATTGGTTCTACTTCATCTCCACCCTTTAGACCTCTGAATTCATTTGTTCTAAAGTCACTTGTTCTAACAACAAGGTTCTTTGGATAAATTGCTTGAGCAACCTTTGAAATACCTTCAGCGAGTTTATCTACCATAAGGTCTCCTTGACCAGTTTTAACAAGATACATTGGGTGAGCACCAATCATATTAGTGAAGATAAATTCTGTTCTCATAAGACCAATACCATCCATTGGTAAGTTCTTATATTTTTCAATTAGTTCTGGTTCGCCAAGATTCATATAAATCTTAGTAGCAGTTGTTGGTGCAAACATATTTCTAAGTTCATCAATATTTCCAAGGCTAGTTCCAGAAGATTGAGTTTCAGTTTTCTTTTCTTCTTTTTCTTTTAAAACTTCGCCTTCATAAACAATTCCTCTTACTGCGTCTACTGTAACAGTATCTCCAGTCTTTAGAGATTTTGTAGCATTTTTAGCTCCAACTATACATGGGATTTGTAATTCTCTTGATACTATAGCTGCGTGACAAGTTCTTCCACCTTCGTCAGTTACAACACCAGCACACTTTCTCATAGCAGGTACCATGTCAGGGTTTGTCATAGCAGTTACAAGAACGTCTCCCTCTTCAACAAGGTTAATTTCAGAAATATCTTTAATAAGTTTTACCTTACCTCTTCCAATTCCTGGAGAAGCTGGTAGACCCTTACAAAGAGTTACTAATTTTTCTTCTTTTTCTTCTGCAAGAGTTGTAATTGGTCTTGATTGTAAGAAGTAAAATTCTTTTGTGTCTGTATCAAAGCCCCATTCAGTATCTTGCACTGAACCATAAAGTTTTTCTACCTTAAGTCCTCTTTCAATAAGAGTGTCAAGTTCTTCTGGTGAAAGAGCTTCTGCCTTTATAGCATCTTCTCCTAGAACATCTTTTACATTTACAGTTCTAGTTCCAACACCATTTTCATTTTTTATAACCATGTATTCTTTTTCAGAAATACTTTTTTCAATAGCTTTTTTAGTTTTTTTGTCAATTATATATTCATCTGGAGTAACAATACCAGATACAACAGCTTCACCAAGTCCGTAAGATGCGTTAATCATCATTTCATCTTTAGAGTTATTAATAGGGTTTGCTGTAAACATAACTCCTGATTTTTCAGAGTTAACCATTTTTTGAATTACAACAGAAAGAGCTACGTCGAAGTGATCATAATTTTGTTTTTCTCTGTAATAGATTGCTCTAGAAGTCCAAAGTGATGCAAAACAATCTCTAATGTGGTTAAGTAGTTCTTCTTCACCACTAATGTGTAAGTAAGTATCTTGTTGTCCTGCAAAGGATGCATCTGGAAGGTCTTCTGCAGTAGCAGATGATCTAACTGCAACTTCTGGATTTTTTACTCCAATGTCTTCAGAAAATTCTCTGTAAGCTCTTAAGATTTCTTCTTCAAGTTCTGGATCAAAGTCTTTTTCCTTAATTTTATTTTGGATTTCCTTTGATGCATTTGTAAGATCGTCAACATTCTCAACGTCAACAGCTTCCATTAAAAGTTTAACAACTTCATCAAGTTCTGCATATTTAATAAACTTAGTGTATGCTTCTGCTGTTACACAAAATCCTGGAGGCACTGGTAGACCAAAGCTAGTTAATTCGCCAAGGTTAGCTCCCTTTCCTCCAACAAGTCCTACATCATCTTTACCAATTTCATTAAACCATTTAATATAATTATACTTAGACATAATTCCTCCTTGTTATTTCAAAAATATTATAACACATTTATTATATATGTCACACTATTTTTTTTAAGATTTTCTAAGTTCATCAATGGACATAGTTGATACATTTTCTCTAGGTATTTCTAATTTATCTACTAAGTGATAAATATCCTCCATACTAGGAGCTTCTATCTCAACATAGGGCTTTGGATAAGTTTCTTTATCCCAAGTATCTATATCAATGACAAATTTTTTATAGGAATATTTTTTCTATTTTTATAACCTGTGTGATAAATGTCATATCCCAGGCACTTCAAAATATTTATTAAATCATCCACACTTGTGATTTCTGTTGTGTGTTCTATATTATCCCTAACTTTGAAGTCAGAAATATTTTCCTTAAAGGTAAAATATTTTTTCTCGCCATCTGAAGTTTTAGCAACTCTAATTCTCAGATAGCCCTTCTTTTTATAAATTTTATGAGCGGTGGAATTAATTGTAATATTAGTTTGGTCCTCTTCTTTTACAAATTTACCACCTACTTTTTTAATCTTTTCTTCAAATTCTTCTACATTAATATCAAGAAGCTTTACTTCAATCTCTCTTTCCATTAGTCCTCCTCAATTATTTTTAAATTAAAATCTAAATAATCACTTGCAACAAAATTATAGTCAACGCCTTCCATTTCTCCTTCGTAGGAGAACTTGTGACCCTTTCCATGAAGGTGACCATAAACACATTTTTCCACCTTATAATCAGCTAGCATCTGTGAGAATTCATTGAGACTTAAATCTTGATTAAAAGGAGGATAATGAATCATGGCAATTATTTTTTTATTTACGCAGGAATCCAAAGAGTTTTTTAATCTCTGGACTTCTCTAAGATAAATTTTTTCATCATTTTCTGAAAACTCAAAAGAATCTCTAGCAGCCCATCCTCTTGTTCCACAAATAGAATAATTCTTGTATTCAAAAGAGTTGTTGTGGATGAAATGGATAGTCTTATAACCAAGATTATTCATCTTGTTTAAAGAAGACCACCAATAGTCGTGGTTCCCTTTGGAAATTATCTTGATACCAGGAAGCTCATCAATTCTTTTAAGGTCTAAACTTGCAGTATCGAGTTTAAGTGCCCAAGAAATATCACCTGGCAATAAGACTAAGTCATCATCTTTGACCATCTTCTTCCAATTTTCAATTATTTTTTCTTCATGATTTTCCCAATTATCTCCAAAAATATTCATGGGTTTTTCTTTTGTGTAGTCGAAGTGAAGATCTCCAATTGCGAATATCATATACACCTCAAATTTTTATTAAATTATATGCCATATTATTTTTATCTAAAATTTCTTTTTCCCTATTTGTACTTGTAAAAATCAGAACTTGTTGCTGACTTTCCAACATTTTAAGAGATTCCTTTAACCTCTTATCATCATAGGCATCAAAATGACTATCAAGTACTAGTGGAATTTCTTTGTCACTTATTATTTTTGATATAGAAAGACGAAAGGCCAGATAAATCTGATCAATTGTCCCCAGACTTAAAGAATCCAAATCAACGAAATCCTCTATATCCTTATCATAAACCCTTATGCCAAAAGTGTCATCAATTAAAATTTCTTCATATTTTCCATGAGTCATGCAACTTAGGTATTGTGAAATTTCTTTTTTCAAAAGAGGAAAAGTATTCTTTCGCTTAGACTTAACAAAGTCCTCCATTTTTTCAATAGATAATTCAAGTAATTCTTTTTTATATTCTAATTTTTCTAGCTTTTCAGTGATCTCACAAGATCTTTCATCTAAAACTCTTAACTTTTCTAGAGATTCATCAAGAGTTTTTAAGCTACCTTCTAAGTTTAAAATATTGTTTTTTTCCTTGTCTATTTTTTCTTGGATTTCTTCAATATTTTCTTCTTTGTACAGATCTCCACTTAAATTTTCTTTTTCCAGCTTCTCAATCCTATACTTATATTCACTAATCCTATTGTCATCTTTTTTATAATGAAATAGAGTTTTCAAACCTTTAATATTTTGAACTCCATATTTATTAAAAATATTTTCTAGGTTTTCTTCGTGTTCAAGAATTTTTTTCTTTGTATCCTCAATTTCTAAAGAATTTTTTTCCATCAATTCCCTAGTATATTCATTTCTTGAAATATTCTTAAAATTCTCTTGGAGCTTTGAATCAAAAAGTTCACTTAATTCTTTTTTATCTCTTGCACCATACTTGTTTAAAATTTCTGAGATTTCTTTATCAAATTCCTTTTTTATAAGAGTTTTTTCTTGGGACTTAATCCTATAATCTTGATATTTGTTTTTTAGTCTATTTAATAAGTCTTTGTTTTCCCTAAATTTTACTATCCTAAAGTAAGAATAAGTAAAAAATAAAATAGATCCAATTGAAATTAAATATTTTTTGAAATAAAGTGAAATAAATATTACAGCTCCACCAATTATCATAGAGGACATAAATTTTAAAATATATTTAAAGATTTCTCTTTCAAGATTTTTTATGTCCCATGATATAATTTCCATTTCTTTAGAATAATTATTTTCATTTAAGACTTGTATCTCTCTATTTATTTCCTTATACCTCTTATAGTCTTCTTCTAAATCTAGGTCCACTTCAAAGTTTTTTTGCTCAGTGGATAAGAGATCATCAAGTCTACTAGAGTAGATTCCAAGTTCTTTATTTATCTCAATTGCTCTTTCAAGTTCAGATAATTTATAATCATTTTCTCCATTTGATTCATTAGTTTGGCATTCTTTTAACTTCGCCTTTAAGGTCTCAAGTTCAAAAAGCTTTCTACCCTTTAATTTATATTCAAGATTTTTTAATTTGTCCTTAGAAAGCTTATAGTCTTCAATAGAATTTTTATAAGTCTCCTTAAAACTTATAAAGTTTGCCTTATCTTTTGAAATTTTTTCCAATTCATCGTAGAATCTTCCGATTTCCGATGATTTTCTTCTTTTTGTCCCTAAATTGTAAAGATCTTCCTCCATTTTTTCTATTACTTTAGTTAAATCAAGGTTTTCATCTTCAGAAATAGAAAAATTATTAATCCTAGTTTTTAGTTCATCACTAGCATCATCTTCCAATTGACTGAGCCTTTGTCCAAGGTAAAAACTTGATTTATAAATTTTTCTATTTAATTCAAAAAATATTACACCTGGTTGAGGAATCCTTGAATATAAAAAATTTCTTTCATCATTTGAAAGGTCCTCACCTGTATTTAGATTTAAGATTGAAACTTCATCCTTGTCAAAGTCTCTGCTTATTCTATAGTCTTCTTCACCATCATTTAAAATAATATAACCCCTATATAAATTAGAAGACCAAGGCCTTGATTTTTCAAAAAGTTCGTCACGAACCTTTCTAGCTAAGGAGTCACGACTAAAACCATAAAAAATTCCATCTATAAAATTTGTTATAGTGGACTTTCCACCCTCATTTACTCCATAAATTAAGTTTATTCCATCTTGAAGCTCAATCTTTTTATCTTCAAATTTTCCGAAATTTAAAAGTCCTAATTCTTTAAATATCATAATATTGCTCCAAAATATATTTTTTAGAAAGTTCCTTCGCATCCATTTGAGTCTTACTAGAACCGAAGCTATTTAAGAATTCCAAGATATATTTATCTTCAATCTCAAAGTCTTCTTCTATATCGTATAGTTCATTTAATATTTCAAAATAAAAAGCATTTAAATTTTCTCGCAGAAAGTTTTCTAAATCTTCAGGATGTTTTGTCTCTCCCCTTAGTCTAATCCTATAAAGATTATCTTGGTAGATATTCTCTTGGATAGACCCTAAAATATCACTAAAGGTCATTTCCTTATTCAAATTTATTTCAAGATTTATAAACTCTCTCTTGGAAAAATTTTTAAATTCAAATGATTTTTTCTCATCATCCAGGTAAATTATCCCCCTCTTGCCTTCATCTTTAAAAGAAAGGGGAATTAAAGATCCAGAGTAGTAAGTGTTATCATACACCTTTGCCCTCTTGTGGATATGTCCGAGAGCGACATAGTTAAATTTTTGTAAAAAATCTTTACTAAGTGGTAAATATCTTTCATCTTTTAAGTCTGAATGAAAGAGACCAATATTTATAAATTCTTCGTCTAAATCTAAATCTCCAAAATTTCTATTAAAAGCATAAGAATCATAGGAAATTCCATAAATCCTAGTTTTTAATTCACTTAATTCAAAATAATCAAGATTGTTTTTAAATATATACAAATTCTCTGGTAGGTCTACTTTTAAAAATAAGTTGTCTTCTGAGAGATAATCATGGTTGCCAAAGGCAATAAATATTTTAGCCTTAACATTTCTTACTAAATCTAAAAATCTATTTAAATCTCTTAGGTTAAAATATTCTTTCTCGAATAAATCGCCAGCTATTAAAATAATATCTGCTTCAACTTCATTTGAAAATTCAAAAACTTCAAAGAGGGCACGCCAAGCATCCTCAAGAAGTTTATTTGAAACCTCGAGAGGTAGCTTTCCCTTATAAAGTTTTTTTAAATGTAAATCACCAGTGTGAATTATTTTCATTTTATCACCAAAATAATTATATCACAGATTATAAAAAAAGAGCCTCCACCTGGAAGCTCTAGTCTCTAAGTTTATTAAATTATTAATTTTTGTAAACTTTTAAATTCATCTGTGCCTGCAATACCTGCAAGGTCAAATAAAATTGTTTCTGTATTTGAAATCACTGCTCCCATTTCGCGAAGAAGTTCCATTCCGTTTTTAGAATTTTTTTCAGTCCTTGATCCCATTGCATCTTCTGCCACAAAAACTTCGTAACCTGCTTCTAGTAGGGCTCTAACAGTTTGGAATACACATATATGAGTTTCCATACCACATAGAACAACTTGTTTCTTGCCAAGTCTATCAAATTCTTTTTTTATTTCTTCGTCACCATAGGAGTTAAAAGTTAATTTATCAAATTCTTTTTTATCTTTAAGAGGAGCTTTTACCTCTTCATTAGTAAAGCCAAGTCCCTTAGGATACTGAACTGTGTAAATAGCTTCTGCTCCAATAGTGCTTGCTACTTTTGCCAAAACTGTTGAATTTTTTACTATCTCATCTCTGTTGTACATTGCCTTTAAGAGTTTATCTTGAATATCTATAAATGTAAAAACAACATCATCTCTATTTAATTTGAAATTTTTCATTATTCCTCCTGACTTATGAAATTTCTTCTACTTCCACACTATTCATAATTTTTTTAATAGCGCTCATCTCTATCTTATCCTTGTCTACAAAATTTTCCCACACTCCACAAGAGATTGCAAGTTTTATTGAAGTTATAAAATCATATTCTCTGTCAATTGCAATTGCAAGTCCAGACAGTGATAGACCAGTATCAAATTTTTCAGTTAAAATTTTATTTTCTAACTTATCCTTATTTATATAGGCCCTATAATTTTTCTCTTCTGTGGAAATAATTGTTGCCCTTTTGCTATTTACAAAGACAATTTTAGTTCCTGACTCTATAAATTTTTTATTGTATTCAATTACTTCCCCAGTATAATTAATTTTTTTATCCTTCTCTATGTCTTTTTTATCAAACATTAAAATATAAGGATTTATTTTTTCCATTTCATCATGATTTCTTGGGTTGACAGCAACTTTTACCTTGTTTTGATAACAAATTTTTACAAGTTTTTCATAAATATTATCATTTAAACCCTTTAAATCTATCTTTGGAATTACAACTATTTTTTTATTATATAGAGATCTTTCAAAAGAATTTAAAATGTCTGACCTATCTTCCATGGTTATTCTTGGATCTTCAGTTCTATAAACTTTCTTAGAATCTTTTGATTTTATCAAAACTTCTTCAACATTTTCGTCTTTAAGACCTGTAAAGTTAACATCTATACCTAGCTGACTTAGGGACATGGCAATTTCTCTACCTCTTTTGTTGCCCTTCAGCATAAATACTTCTGAGTCAATACCAAGTTTCTTTGCAAAAAGGGACATGTAAATCCCATGACCGCTGGGATAAATTTTTGAAGTTTCAATTAAATTCCCAGCTTCATCTTTTAAATTAAATTCTCTAACAATTTTTGGGTTAAAGTCGCAATAAAGAATCATTTTTTCACCTACTTGTTTGGATTTTATCCATTATCTCTTCTTTCATAATATTAATTTTATCTTTTGCGTCTTTCTCATTATCAGACACTGCGTAAGCATAGATTTTTAATTTTGGTTCAGTGCCAGAAGGTCTTAAGGCAAACCAAGTTTCATCACCGAAATAAAATTTCAAAAGATCTTGTGGATTTTCTTTATCATCAATAAAGTCTTCTTTTTTCTTTAAATCACCTATTTTTTCAAAGGACTCAATATCCCTAAAACTATCCATGATTTTTTTCATTGTACTGCTTCCATCTTTACCTTCAAAGTAAACTGAATCAAGATACTCTTCAAAATATCCATATTTTTTATAGATCTCTTCGATATAATCTTTTATTTTAAGATTTCTTTTCTTTAGGTATCCTGCCATTTCAGCAATTATCATTGAAGTTCCAACTGCATCTTTATCTCTAATATGGTTCCCAATTACATATCCAATTGATTCTTCGTAACCATAGATAAAGTCATGTTCATGGCTTTCATCCCAAATGTTTGGTAAGTTACAAATATTTTTAAAACCTGTTAGAGTTTCAAAAACTTCAACTTCGTAGTTTTTTCCAATTTTTTTGATTAAATCAGCACTTACAACTGTTTTGACAAAAGAAGGATTTTCTGAATTTTTATGCGCATCCATTTCAAGTAAGAAGTTACCTAGGATAAATCCCATTTGATTTCCAGTAATTCTTAAAATTTCTTCTCCCATTTCAAGAACAGCTACCCTATCAGAGTCTGGGTCAGTTGCAATAATTATATCTGCACCTTCTTTCTTTGCTAGGTCAGTTGCCTTATCAAAGGCCCTAATATCTTCAGGATTTGGATTAGATACATTTGTAAAATCTCCATCAGGATTTTCTTGTTCAGGAACTACATAAACATTTTTAAATCCTCTTCTTGATAAAACCTTTCTTACAAATTTATTCCCACAACCACTTAAAGGGGTGTAAACAATTTTAATGTCCTTATCAATATCATCTGTTAAAGAAAGACTTAAAGTATCCTTATAGAAGGAATTTGTTATATTTTCTCCTAAAAATTTAATTTCTTTATAGTCTCCTAACTGTTTAAGTGAATTAAAGTCATAATCTAAGATATCTATTTCTTTTGATCTTGCCTCAATCTCTTCAGCAATATCATTTAGAATTTGTGATCCCTTTTCCCAGTAAAGTTTAAATCCATTGTAGTTCTTTGGATTGTGGGAAGCGGTAATCATTATTCCAGAGATTGTCTTTAAATATCTTATTGAATATGCTAGAAGTGGTGTTGGTGTAATTCCTGGAAATAAGTAAACTTTGATTCCTTTTTCTGCCAAAATTTTTGCTGTTAAAATAGAAAATTCATAAGACTGGTGTCTTATGTCACGTCCAATAACTACTCCCCTATTTTTTACATCTTCTCCAAGGCTGTCTATTAATTCAGCAAGGGCAAGAGCAGTCTTACCAACCGTTAAATAATTCATCCTGTTTGTTCCAGGTCCAAGAATTCCACGAAGACCAGCTGTACCAAACTCTAGATCTTTGTAAAAACTATCTTCAATTTCTTCTTCATTTGCTTGTATTTTTAATAATTGATTTTTTAATTTTGGGCTAACGCTTTTACTTGCAAGCCACTTTTCATAAATATCTCTATACATACTTACTCCTTTTTTATATCAGCAAATTCTCCATCGATTAGGTTTACTAATTCCTTAGGATTTAATTTTATTTGCATACCAACTTTTCCACCGCTTACATAAAAGAAGTCCAAGTTTTCTGCTGATGAATCTATAAAAGTTTTAAATTCTTTTTTCATTCCCACAGGTGAACATCCACCATGCACGTAACCAGTTAGTGGAAGAAGTTTCTTTTGAGGTATCATCTCAACTTTTTTTGATCCTGAAGCCTTTGCTGCTTTTTTTAAATCAAGTTCTGATGATACAGGAACAACAAAAACGAAATTTTCTCCTTCTTTTGATTCTGTTACTAGAGTCTTAAAAACCCTATCCTTATCTTCTCCTAATTTTTCTGCAACATCTACTCCACCTATTCCATCCTTAGTAGAATATTCTATTATTTCAAAATCTATATTTTCACTTTCAAGAATTCTCATTGCATTTGTTTTTTTCATTTAATCACCTTTTCATCTACATTAATTTTACAACAAAATAATATTTTCTTCATCTTTTTGAATGTTTTTGCTTTATAAGTGTATAAATTATGCCAATAAAAAAACTGGCTCTTAGCCAGCTTCTTAAAAAATATTAAAAACCATATTTTTTTAAATCAACTTGAATTAAATTAGTCTTATCTTCTTCGTTAAAAATAATATCATTTATAAGCGAAACATTTCTAACTCCCATTAAGGAGTTGGAAATAAAAGCCTCATCAAAATTTTTTAAATCATCTAAATAAATAATCTCTTCCTTAACTTGATAATTTTCTATAATAAAATCTCTCATGGTACCCTGTAGAAGGCCAGAAGAAATTACTGGTGTAAATATTTCTCCATCTCTTACAAAAAATATATTTGCAAAAGAAGTTTCACATACTTCTCCCCTCTCATTTATAAAAAGAGCAGAGTCATATCCCTTATCTGATGCCAATCTGTGTTCCATAATATTTTCATAATAAGAAAGGCTCTTGTGATAAATCATTTTTGAAGAAGAGTTTCTCCTAACTTCAGCAACAATAAGTTTAAATCTCTTATTATCTCCCCTGTAATTATCAGCTCTACTTGTTAGTATAAAATTTTTGTCAGATACAATAAGCTTTAGGGCGAAATTTTTATCATCAGATGATTTTATATATTCTAAAATCTTTTCTTCTTCAATTTTTCTTGAGATGCCGAAAAATTCTAAGGACTTTTTAAGCCTTTCTAAATGTCTTTCTAGAAAAAGGGGCCTTCCATCCACTACCTTAATAGTTTCAAAGGCTCCCTTTCCAAAGGAATAACCGTCATCAAATTCTATTTTCATTGAATTCCTCAAAATATTTTACAATTCTCTCGTAGGAGTCATAACCAATAGTTTGCGCTGCATCACTTTTTGCCTCATCAGGGTTCGGATGAACTTCAACCATTACACCATCAAGACCAAGAGCAAGTATAGCCCTCACCATTGGTTCAATAAGTTCTCTCTTACCAGTTCCGTGACTTGGATCAACTATTACAGGATAGCCAGTTTTTTCTTTTATCATGTAGGCCCCTGCAAGGTCAAGTGTGTTTCTCATTTCAGTTTCAAAGGTTCTTATTCCTCTTTCGCAGAAAATTATATTTTCATTGCCTTCAACTTCAATATATTTTGCGGCCATTTCCCATTCTTTAAGAGTAGCAGAAAATCCTCTCTTTAAAATTACTGGTTTATTTGTCCTCCCAACTTTCTTAAGAAGAGCATAGTTGTACATATTTCTAGACCCAATTTGAAGTACATCCACATGATCTTTTATAAGTTCAACATGGTCTTCACTTAAAACTTCTGTGACAACAGGCACACCAGCTTCCTTTGATGCTTCATTTAAAAATTTTACAGCTTCAAATCCCATTCCTTGAAAATCAAAGGGTGATGTTCTAGGTTTAAAAGCTCCACCCCTTACTATGTCAACACCAATTCTCCTTAAGTCTTTAGCCTCTTCTATTATGTGGTCACGTGATTCAATGGAGCATGGTCCAGCTATTAAAATTGGCTTGCCATCTCCTAAATTTATATCTTTAATTTTTACAATTTTATCTTTACTTAAATTTTCTCTCATTTTAATTTTTGCTTCCCTCAATATCTATTTCATCTAAATTATTGTAATAAGATTGGAGTGCAAGAAGTGAGCCCTTAGCCTTTAAAACTATTTCATCAAATTCTTCTTCCTCATCAGATAATAGAATAATGGCACCACCAACTCCTATTGTAGCCTTATCTTCTTCGATAAGTGCCGTTCTTATGACAATATTAAAATCCATTGTTGAATTGTTTGATATATATCCAATCGTTCCTGAATAAACACCTCGAGGATAAGTTTCAAGTTCGTCAATTATCTCAAGTGTTCTCTTTTTAGGAGCTCCTGTCATAGAACCACCAGGAAAAGTTTTTTCAAGAACTTCTATTATATCAACATTGTCCTTAATTTTTCCAGAGACTGTGGTCACAAGTTGGTGTAGAGTTTTATAAGTTTCTACATCCATAAGTTTTGGGACTTCTACTGAGCCAATCTCACAAAATTTACCCAAGTCATTGCGAAGAAGGTCGACGATCATTAAATTTTCTGACTTAGTCTTTTCTTCACTCCTAAGCTCTTCAATTAATCTCTCGTCCTCCTCTTTTGACTCTCCTCTTTTTATAGTACCCTTAATTGGCTTAGTTGATACAATTTTATTTTTATCAACCCTTAAAAATCTTTCCATTGATGAAGATGCAATTTTTAATTCATCAAGAGGTAAAAAGGCACTATATTGTCCAGGACTTTTATCTCTGAGTTCCATATAATAATTCTTTCCATCAATTTTGTCAAAGATATCAAGTCTATTTGTAAGACATACTTCATAAGTTTCCCCAGCACGAATTAAATCTTTTATTTTTAAAATATCTTCTGTGTAGGTTTTCTTATCTTTTACAAACTTTAATTTTGGAAAATCTCTTCTTGTTGGTACTTCTTTTTTTATTTCTATTTCCTTATTCAAAAGATTTTTTATATCTTCCTTCCATTCCACGTCATCCTTGTAAGAAAGAAGATATAATTTACCCTCCATGTGATCATATACAAGTGCCCTGTCACAATATTTTAAATAAGCATCAGGGTATGAATAAGAATATTTATTTACAACATTTTCTGTATCCTTCTTTAATTCATATCCAAAGTAGCCAATATATCCTAATTGGAAGTCAAAAGGTAGGTTTTCATCGTATTCCCACCTAGGTCTATTGGCCTTTAGGTAATCAAAGATATTTTCTTCAAAAACTTCTTTTTTATCTGAATTCACAAAAGTTTTTTTCACTATTTTCTTGTCAACATCATATTTTATTGTGTGACCTCTTTTTTCTCCTTGGAGGCCAAAAATAGAAAACCTTGAAAGGCCTTCTTCTACCTTACTGCTATCAAGCCATAGAGTATTCTCGTCATATTCATAAAGCATTTCATATAGGCCTTCTGTATCAAAATCTTTTTCAATTATTTCATAAGCAAGTTGATTTTTATTATAAAAGTCTCTAGTAATATTTATAAAGTTTTTTATTAGTTCTTCTCCACAATCACTTGCAACTGACTCTGGATGAAATTGCAGGCCATAAATCGGCTTAGTTTTGTGAGAAATTCCCATAACAATCCCATCAGGTGTTCTTGCATCAATTTTAATATCATCAAGCTCTTCATCTTTACAAGTAAGTGAATGATATCTAGTGACAATAAAGTTATTTTTTATTCCCTTAAATATGCCCTTACCATTGTGGATAACAGGACTCTGTCTTCCATGCATTGGTTCCTTTGCTCTTACAACTTCTCCATCATGATAGTAATATATTCCTTGGTGACCAAGACAAATCCCAAGAATTGGCTTATCTAATTTCTCAATTATTTCCCTGCAAACTCCAAAGTCTTTTTCTTTGTCTGGACTACCAGGGCCAGGAGAAATAATTACATTGTCGAATTCTAAATTTAAAATCTCATCATAAGTCATTTCATCATTTTTAATTACTAATGGTTCAACTCCTGAAACTTTTCCAATTAGTTGGAATAAATTATAGGTATATGAATCATAATTATCTATTATTAATGATTTCATTTTTCCTCCTCTAAATAATTTTTTAGATAAAGTATTGCTTTTTCATATCCAGCAATTCCTAAACCTTCAAAAGATTTTATAGCGTAATCTCTTATAAAGTTAACCTGTCTAAAGTCTTCCCTCTCTGAAACTTTTGAAATATGAACTTCAACCGTAGGAAGGCTCACCGCCTTTAGAGCATCAAGGATTGCAACACTTGTATGAGTATAGGCAGCTGGATTTATTACTATACCATCAAAATTTTCATAAGCTTCTTGAATTTTATCTACGATGGCTCCTTCGTGATTTGATTGGAAGTGTTCAAGTTCAATATTTTCTTCAAGAGCAATATTATTAAGTCTTTCTAAAAGAGTTTTATAGTTTTCACTTCCATAAATATTTACTTCTCTTATTCCCAGCATATTTATATTTGGTCCATTAATCACCAATAATTTCATAATTTTCAACTTCCTTTAAGATTAAGTTTAAATTTTCTTTCTTATCTTCTATTACATCAATCTTTATTTGGGCCAAGTCCTCATAAATTCCTTTTCTTTCACTATAAAGCTTTTTAAGGTTTTCCAAATTTTTTGATAGTGGTCTTCCAGATGTTTCTAGATTTTCTAAATCCCTCTTTAGATAAATTACAAGGGAATTTTGCAATATATAATCTCTATTTTCTTTTCTTAATGGAGTTCCACCTCCAGAGGCAATCACAAGTCCATTTTTTTTGCTAAGGTCTTTTAGGACTCCAGTCTCTAAGTTTCTAAAATAATCTTCGCCTTTTTCTTCAAAGACTTCTGGAATTGTTTTGTCTTCCTTATCTTCTATTAATTTATCAATATCGAAGAATTCCCTATTTAGTTCCTCTGCTAAACTCTTTCCCATTGTAGTCTTGCCTGATGAAGGCATGCCAATTAAAATAATATTTTCCATATCAGATTTTAATTTTTTGTAAATTTGAATAATTAAAGATTCATCTAATTTTTTGTCCAAGAAAAGCTCACATGCAAAAAAGGCTTGAGCAACTAGCATCATAAGGCCTGACATTGTTTTTATATTTAATTTTTCTCCGTCAAGTAAGAGTTTCGTCTTTAGTGGATTGTAAATTAAATCTATAACCGCTTCTAGATTGTTAAATTTATTTAAATCTACCTTTGATTCCATGTTATTTGGATACATACCTACAGGTGTTGCATTAATTATAACTTCAAATTCACTAAATTTTTCTAGTGAATCATAGTTATTTTCACTGGACCTGCTAATTACTACAAATTCTTCAGCACCCTTATCTATAACGAGTTTTTGTAGCATCTTACTTGCTCCACCTGATCCTAGTATTAATACTTTTTTCCCTTTTAAATCAATCTCATAAAAATTTAAACTGTAATCAAATCCTAGATAGTCAGTGTTATAACCTATTAGTCTTCCGTCCCTATTTACTATAGTATTTACTGCTCTAATTTCTTTCGCAAGATTATCTATGTCATCAAGATATTTCATAGAAGCTTCCTTGTAGGGAATTGTCACATTTATACCCTTGAACCTTTTAGATTCAAAAAACTCATCAAGTTCTTCTCTTTTTATATCTCTTAAATTATAAGTATAATCTGCTAATAGTTCGTGAATTTCTTTGGATTTACTGTGAGATAAGCTCTCACCAATTAAACCATATTTAAAGTTTTCATTTTTTATTTTCGATGTAATCTTTTTGCTTTCACTAAAAATTTCTTTATAAATAGGCTTTACAATATTTTTGAATTCTAAGTTAATTTCACTTTCTAATTTTTCGATTATTTCTTTTTCTCTATTTTTATCTTCTGTATTTAAATTATTATTTAATTTATAAAGACCAACTTCTTTTATAATTTTCATTCTCTCTTCAAGTAGAGCGATTATTTTCTTATCTATACCATCTAAAATTTCCCTATCTTCTTTTAGATTTCTCATTTTTCACCTTCCATAATTAGGTCAAGGATAGCTATTGCAGTAATCATCTCGATTGCAACAAGTGCTCTTGGCACAATTGATGGGTCATGTCTCCCCTCAATTTTTAATTTTTCATTGCTTTTATTCTTTAAAGATATTGTATCCTGAATCCTGGCAATAGAACTTGTTGGTTTAACAGCTGTCCTAAATACTATGGGCATACCTGTTGAAAGTCCACCAATTATTCCCCCGTGATTATTCGTTCTAGTCTTAACTTTATCACCTTCATAATAATAGGAATCATTGTGGGTGCTTCCTAACATATTTGCGGCTTCGAAACCACTTCCAAATTCAATTCCCTTAATCCCTGGTACAGAAAATACTGCATGAGAAATTACAGATTCTATGGAATCGAAAAAAGGTTCACCAATTCCCACAGGCATATTTAAAATAAAAGTTTCAACTACACCACCTATGGAGTCTCCACTTTTTTTAGCTTTTAAGATTTCTTCCTTCATTCTTTCTCTTGAAGAAGAATTTATTACAGGAAAAACTTGATCTTTAAAATCAGAAAAATTTTCTTCTTTAATATCTTCCAGTATGATGTCGTCATCCTTAGCTTGACCAATGCTTTTTATTCTAGAATAAATCTTTATTCCCCTTTGATTTAAAAGGTCTTCTGCAATTGAACCCCCAATAACTATGGGAGCTGTCATCCTTCCAGAGAATTGCCCTCCACCTCTAATGTCATTGTGTGAGCAAAATTTTACAAAGGCTGGATAATCGGCATGTGATGGTCTTGGCTTATCCTTTAAGTTCTCATAATCCCTTGACCTTTGGTCCTTGTTTTTAATTATTGCACAAAGAGGAGCCCCACAAGTTAGTCCATCTACTTCACCACTTACTAGTTGGTATAAGTCTTTTTCTTTTCTTGTAGTTGAAAATTCATTTTTCCCTGGTCTTCTTCTTTCAAGATTTTTTGCAATTAAGTCCTCGTTTATCTTATATCCTGCCTTAATTCCATCAATAACCAGCCCAATTTCTTTTGAGTGTGACTGACCAAATAAAGTTACTTTATAATTTTTACCAAAACTATAGGACATGATTTTCACCTCCCAGTGACTCTAAATCCTTATAAAAATCTTTATAGGACTTTTCCACACATTCGCTATCAAGAATTTTAATAGGTCCCTTGGCAAATCCTGCCGCAATTGCTGCCGTCATAGCTATCCTGTGATCATTATAGGAATCTATTTCACAAGAATTAAATTCACCTATGCCATTAAAGGAAAATGATTCTTCTTTTAAAGATACTCTTATACCTAATCTTTCCAGCATTTCTACTGTTGACTTTATCCTATCACTTTCTTTTAATTTCAGTCTTTCAATATTTACAACTTCTATTTCATTTCCATAAATTCCACATAAAACCGACAGAATAGGAATTGTGTCAGGTATATTTTTTGCATCTATTATAATTTTAACTTTGGATTCATTTTTCTTTATAAATTTATAAGAATTATTTGAAATATTTTCTAAGCCAAGTTCATTAAAATACTTTATTGCTTCTCTATCTCCCTGAATTGAATCCTTATCCAGTCCCTTAACCTCAACTCCTGAAGCTAGAAAAAATATGGCATTGGACCAGTCTTTTTCAACAAGATAATCTTGTCCTATAAAGCTTCCACTACAAGAATAGGCGTTGTTACTTTCTTCTAGCTTAACTCCAAATTTCTCCATGACCTCTATTGTCATATCAATGTAAGGTTTAGACTCCCTTTCAGTTGTTAGCTTAATCTCGCAAACTTCTCCAACTCCTCCTGAAGCCAACATAAGACCAGAAATAAATTGAGAAGAAATATTTCCTGGAAGTTCAAAATTATAATTTTTTAATTTTCCACTTATGAAAATTTTTTCCTTATCTTCTCTTATAGAAACACCGTGTTTTGGAAGTAAATCAAAATAAACAGAGTTAGTTCTCCCCACAAGGCTTCCTCTTCTTATAACTTCAGCTTCAATTCCAAGAGCTCCAAGAATAGGCAAGATAAACCTCAATGTAGTTCCGCTTTCTCCTACATCAATTCTTGCTCTTTTATTAAATTCTTCAGGTGGAGAAATAAGAAACTTATTTCCATCTCTCTCAAGCTTAACTCCCAAAGCCTCCATAGAATTTAGAGAAGCTTCTATGTCCTTAGATAAGTTATCAATTTCTAAAATAGAATTACCTTTAGCGAGACCTGCACAAAATATAGCCCTATGAGCATAGGATTTTGAAGTAATCCCTGGAATTTCTCCCTTTAATTTCTTGTTTTCAACTAATCTAATCATCGTCTTTGCCCAATTCAATAAATTCTCTTAAGTCATCAAAGTTCATTTTCTTGCTTATAACTTGGCCAATTTCAGTAGGAATTATAAGGTTAATTATATTATTTTTTATCTTTTTATCGTGCTTTAGTACTTCTAAAATTTTATCTGTATCAAAATCATAAGATATTGGCAAGTTGTGCTTCTTGTATGCTTCAATTAAGTCCTTATAAAATTCATCTTTTGCAAGTCCCAATTTATAAGCCGCCCTTGCCATATATATAGTTCCTATTCCAATGCTTTCCCCATGGTTAAGTTTATAATTTGATAGAGACTCAATCCCATGACCTATTGTGTGACCAAGGTTTAGTTTTTGTCTCTTCCCCTTATCTCTTTCATCGTCTCTCACAAAATCTAGCTTTATATTAAGAGACTTGTAAATAATCTCTTCATAATCTATTTTATCTGCTGATTTTAAATAATCAAAAAGTTCCCTATCCTTTAGTACAGAATATTTGAAAATTTCTGCCAGCCCATTATTTATATTTCTCTCGTCAAGAGTTTCTAAAAAACTGTAATCAATATGGACGTAGCTAGGAAAATAAAAAGACCCAACTTGATTTTTTAAATCCATAAAATTTATACCATTTTTTCCTCCAACAGAAGAGTCTATCATTGATAATAAAGTTGTAGGTACAGCAATAAAATCAATCCCTCTTAGGTAAGTTGAAGCGACGAAGCCTCCAAGGTCTCCAACTACACCTCCACCAAAGGAAATAATGGCGTCGCCCCTGTTAAAATTATTTTCTACAAGAAATTTATTAATCTTAATATAATTTTCAATAGACTTTGATCTTTCGCCTGGGACAATTTTAAAAACATAATAAGAAAGATCCTTCATTATATTTTTTATCCTATCTTCGTATAGAGAAAAGACATTATCATCAGTAATTAGCAAAAACTTTGATTCACTTCTACCTCTTAAAAAATCTCTTAACTTGTCGTCACTTTTATATTCAATATTTATTTTATAATTATTTTCTTTTACTAGTATTTCCATAAAACACCCCTAAGTATTCGCTCTCTCTATCATAAATCATAGGCAGTCATAAATAAAGAAGTCACTAATATTTTTATCAGATTAAATAAAAAACTGGAGAAAAAAGTTATCTCCAGTTAAAATTTTTATTAAATTATTTTCTCTTTATAATCAGTAAAATTGTTAAAAATAAGACTCCAATTAATACAATTGCACCACCTGGTTTTAAGCCCAGGTAAAAGGAAGATACTAAGCCAAGCATAGTAAAAATAAATCCGAAAATTGATGCCAAGATAGTTGTCTTTAGATATCCAACTTTAAACTGCATGGCACAAGCTACTGGCACAACCATTAGGGATGAAATTATTAAAATACCAACAGTCCTTGCTGAAACAGAAATAGTAACAGCTATTAGAATCATGAAAATTAAATTTATCCTATCCACGTTAACTCCAGAAAGTCTTGCAGAGGACTCATCAAAGGAAATATACATTAAGTCAACAAATAAATATGAGAACAAGAAAAATACTATAATTGAAACTCCAAGTATTAAATAAAAATCTAACTTTGGAATCGCTATAATAGATCCAAATAAGTATTCTTCAAAATTTGCACTGGTCTTAACAAATCCTGAAAAAAGTGATGCAAGACCAATTCCTGTGCTCATTAATATTGCAGAAGAAATTTCTTGGTATCCAGGGAACTTTGTCCTAACATATTCAAGGAATATAGAACCCACTACACAAAGTACTAGAGCTCCTATAACTGGAGAAGTTGATGTCATAAGTCCCAGCATAACACCAGCAAGGGAAACGTGGGATAGGGCATCCCCAATTACAGATATTTTTTTGTTTACAACTACAACACCCATGCAAGGGATTATAATCGATAAAAAAGCTCCAACAATTAAAGCCTTTATCATATATGAATACTGAAAAATTTCCATTATTTCACTTCCCTTATCTTCTTATCTTTTATCTCATAGACCTTGTTTACATTGTCTTCTATTTCTTCAAGGTTGTGAGTTATCATAAGAATTGTAATATTGTGCTGTTGATTTATGTGACTTAAAAGATGGAATAAGGCTTCCTTAGACTCCTTATCTACACCAGTCATAGGTTCATCAAGAATCAAAAACTCAGGAGTTGCAACTAGGGTCTTTGCAATTAAAATTCTCTGTCTTTGTCCACCAGACAGCTCTGTATAAAGCCTGTCACTATAATCGTTCATGCCAACAAGATTTAAAGCATTGGTTATTTTCTCTTTATGGTAGTTTTTTAATTTTCTAAATCCCTTATTCCTTGGATAAAGAGTTAGGGACAAGAGTTCCGAAACTGTGATTGGAAACTCAAGACTTGATGGTACAGAAAGTTGTGGTACGTAACCAATGTTTTTTATTCCATTTTCTGTATAAAAAGAAACAGTGCCATCTAGCGGCTTAAGTTGGTTTAAAATAAGTTTAACTAAAGTCGACTTTCCAGCACCATTAGATCCTATAAGGGCGATATAGTCGCCCCTATAGACATCAAAGTTTATATCATCTAAAACTAAATCATCATTATATTTAAATTTCAGATTTTTAATTTCTAACAATTTTTCCTTCACTATTTTAAAGCACCTACTAAATTTTCTAGATTTTCTTCCATGATGCTAAAATAATCTGCCTTATTGTCTACTTGCTCTTGGCTCAATCCTTCGATTGGAGAAAGTACCTTAACTTGGCAACCTGTTTCACTAGCAATAATATTTGAAACCTTAGGATCAATTAATTCCTCTGTAAAAATAGTTGTAATATTATTTTCTTTGATGTAAGAAATTATTTCTGCCATTTTCTTAGCATCTGGTTCTGTTTCTGCATTTACACCCTTAACTCCAATTTGAGTTAGGCCATAGTCTTTGCAAAGATAACCATAAGCTTCGTGACTTACAACAATTTCTTTATTTGGAAGACTTCCTAAGCTTTCACTGTATTTAGCATCAAGTTCATCTAACATTTTAGCATATTTTTCATAATTTGACTCATAATAATCTGCATTGTCTTTATCAAATTCCACTAAAGCATTCTTGATGTTTTCCATTTCTATTTTTGCATTTTTAGGTGAGATCCAAACATGTGGGTCCATTGGTCCATGGTGATGTCCTTCATGGTCGTGGTCTTCATGATTATGGTTATTTTCTGTAGCTTCATGATTGTGGTTTTCTTCAGCTTCATGATTGTGATTATGATTTGCTTCATGTTCATGATCTTCATGTTCATGTTCATGGTCTTCATCTTCATGGTCATGAGTATGAGTTGATTTAATTAGGTCTACACCTTCAGATGCTTCTACAACCTTTAAATCCTTATTTGAAAGTGAACTAAGAACTTTGTCTGTCCATGATTCAAGACCTGCTCCATTATAAATAAACATATCTGCATTTTCTAGATTTTTAATTGCATTAGAATCCGGTTCCCATCCATGAGGTTCAGTTCCTTGTGGCATAATCATTTCCACATCTACTTTATCACCAGCAATTTTTTTAGTGAAATCATACATAGGATATACTGAAGCGTAAACTTTTAACTTATTTTCTCCCTTACTCTCTTCAGTGGCATTTTCTTTCATTCCCGCCTTAGAACATCCTGATAATAAAATAATTCCTGCTAATAAAAATACAATCTTTTTAATATTTTTCATTTTTTCCTCCTAAACAATAATGATTTGCATTAGTAATTATAACAGAATTTTTTATTAATAAAAGGACTTTTTTAAAAATACTTAAATTTTGTTATAATTAACATATTAAAGGCGGTGGAATAGTGAAAAACTTTGAAGACATTTTACGAAAAAATAATATGAAAATCACTAAAGGACGACTTGCTCTTTTAGAAGAATTAAATAAATCACAAGTACCCATGAACACAGAAGAAATATTTGAGACTGCAGATAAAGATGCTATACCTAGCTTTACTTCCCTCTACAGAATGCTCAATGAATTGTCTGACAAGGGAATAATAAGAAAAAATTTATACTCTAATGGACTTTTTTACTATGAGTTTGCTGGATCTGAGCACAGACACTATATTGTTTGTTCAAAGTGTGGCAAAGTATCACCAATAAAAGAGTGTCCTATATCAGATTTTGAAAAAATTGCTGAAGAAGAGACTGGATTTAAGGTTATTGGCCATATTGTTGAGTTAAAGGGATTATGCCCAGAATGTCAAAAAGCTTAATTCCGTATAGTGGAACATTCTTCGTATAGCAAGATTTTTCTTTACTTTTTTAATTTTTATAGTTATAATTGATTTAGTGAAATAATGAAAAAGTTATTTTACTATCCTTTACTTATATTTCGAAAATAAAAGAGACTTACTGTACACCCCGCAGTAAGTCTCTTTTATTTTTTATTGTACGCTTTAGCATGAATAAACCACCAGCTATGCTGGTGGTAGGAAAATAAGCTTTAGCTTCAAGCAAAAAACCTCCCGTGATAAACTATTAATGTTACTGGCAGTAGCATAAATAGAAAAGGGAGGTATCCTAAAATGGATAAAAATAGTTTATCACATACATCATGGAATTGTAAGTATCACGTAGTATTTGCTCCAAAATACAGAAGGCAAGTAATATATGGAAGATTAAAACAAGATATAGGAAAAATATTAAGAGATTTATGTGATAGAAAAGGAATAAATATAATAGAAGCGGAATGCTGTCCAGACCATATCCATATGTTGTTGGAAATTCCACCAAAATACAGTATATCTCAAACGATGGGATATTTAAAAGGAAAAAGCAGTCTAATAATATTTGATAGGCATGCAAACTTAAAATATAAATATGGAAATAGACATTTTTGGTGCAGAGGATACTATGTAGACACAGCAGGTAAGAATGCGAAAAAGATACAAGAATATATAAAAAATCAATTAAAAGAAGATTACATGGCAGATCAAATAAGCATTAAAGAATTTGTTGACCCGTTTACGGGTGAGCAAGTAAACAAAAGCAAAAAATAAGGTGCTTTAGCACCAGCTGTGAAAATTGGTGCACGAGAAAGAAAGCTCGAAGCATGGAATGCTGCCGGTAACAGCCCCTTATAGGGGCAAAACAAACCACCGGCTTAGCCGGTGGTTATGATTTCATATTTTTATAGCAATGTTGTTACAAATCCACCTAGAATAATTAATGGTAAACCAAAACATAACATTTGTGGTATACATGTATCCTTTATATGCTCGTGTTGACCGTCAACAGATAGGCCAGATGTTGGTCCTAGTGTTGTATCTGATGCTGGAGATCCTGCATCACCACAAGCAGCTGCAATTGTAACAAGTAGAATAGTTGCTCGCACTGAGTAACCTAAACTCATGGCAATTGGAACATAGATTGCAGAAATAATTGGAACTGTACCAAAAGAAGTTCCTATTCCAAGAGTTATCATTAGTCCAAGTAAAATCATTACATAAGAAGCTACAAGTCTTGAACCACCTAGTAGGTTTTGAGCAACTTGTACTAAGTCATCAATAGCTCCAGATTTAATAACTACATTTGCATAACCTGCTGCAATTAACATTACAAAGGCAATAAAGCCCATCATGTTAATACCACCGTCAAGCATCTTTTGCATATCAGACCATTTGATTACCCTTGTGGCTACAACAAAGATAAGTCCAACTAAGGCTCCAAGAGGAAGTGATTCTGTTAATAATTGAACTACAACAGTAATGACTCCTGAAAGAAGGACTAAAATGTGCTTCTTTTCAAGTTTATCTGGAACTTCAACTATTTCTCCCTCTACATCCTTTGTTTCATATTCCTTGTCTTTCATAAAGAAAATTAATCCTGCACAAAGACCTAAGAACATAATTGCTGCAACAATCCAGTTAGTTCCTGTTACATCCTTATCTGTAATATTAAGTCCAGACCTTCCAAAAGAATCAATAATTAATCCATGGAAAATCGCACCATATCCAAGTGGTAAGGCAATGTAAGGTGCCTTCAAGCCAAATCCAAAGGAAACAGAAAGCATTTTTCTGTTCATTTTCATCTTATTTGTAACTGCAAGAAGTGGTGGTATTAATATTGGAATAAAAGCAATGTGGATTGGTATAACAGTTTCAGCCATTATAGCTATTACTATTATTATTCCACAAAGTAAGATTTTGTTTCCCTTAACTAGAGATCCAATCTTCTTAGCCATTATTCCTGCTGCACCAGTTTCTTCCATACAGTAAGCTAAAGAACCTAATAGTATATAACTTAAGGCTGTTTCAGCGTTACCTCCCATTCCACCTATTAAGGTGTTCATAGTTTCAGCAATTCCCATACCTGAAATAAGTCCTGCAGATATTGCTGAAATCATTAAAGCAAAAAATACTGGAATTTTTGCTAAACATAAGGCTGCCAAAATAATTACTGACAGCACAACTGCATTTGTAAATATCATATTTTCTCCCTTCTAGTTTTTTATTACCTCGCTTAAGTTTATTTTAATCTAAATTGACATCAAAAAAAAGACTTTTCTAAAAATAGAAAAATCTTTTTCCCATAAATATTATTTATTTTTTTATAAATATATATCTTAAACTTGTAATTTGAGCCTTAATTTAGAGAAGAGTCACTAATATTTTTTTCGCTTTCATCCTCAATATTTTTTTGTGAAAGTGTTTCCTCTTTTTCATATCTTTTCAAAATATCCATAAACTCTTCACCAGATATTGTTTCTTGACGAAGTAAATATTCTGAAATTGCATGAAGGGCCTTAATGTTATCTCTTAAAATTTTTCTAGCTTCATCATGTGCATCATCAATAATTTTTTGAACTGCTGCATCAATTTCATATTGAGTTTGTGGAGAACATTGAAGAGAAGTATCTCCTCCAAGATAGGCATTTGACATAGACTCAAGGGCAACAAAACCAAATTCATCTGTCATTCCAAATCTTGTTACCATTGCCTTAGCTATTTTTGTTGCCTTCTCAATATCATTAGAAGCACCACTTGTCCTAATATTAAAAATTAATTCTTCAGCAGATCTTCCTCCAGTTAGAGTTACAATGTTATTAATTGCATCTTCCTTAGTCATTAGGAATTTTTCCTCTTCATCAACTTGCATTGTATAACCTAGAGCCCCTGAAGTTCTAGGAATAATTGTAATCTTGTGAACTGGTGCTGAGTCCTTTTGCTTAGCTGCAACTAGAGCGTGTCCTACTTCATGATAGGCAATAATTCTTTTTTCACGTGGGGATATAACGGCGTTTTTCTTTTCATATCCAGCTAGAACAACTTCCACTGATTCTTCTAAATCTCTTTCGCTCATCTTATCTCTACCTTCACGCACTGCACGAAGAGCTCCTTCATTTACCATGTTGGCAAGATCAGCCCCACTTGCCCCAGCAGTTGCCCTTCCAATTTTTTCATAGTCAATGTTATCTTCTTTCTTAATGTCTTTTACGTGAACTTTTAAGATTTCCACCCTTCCTTTTAGGTCTGGCAATTCAACAGGTATCCTCCTATCGAATCTACCTGGCCTCAAAAGAGCAGGATCTAGAGAATCTGGTCTATTAGTTGCCGCTAAAATTACAACTCCGGCCTTTGCATCAAAGCCATCCATTTCGGAAAGAAGTTGATTTAAAGTTTGTTCTCTTTCATCATTTCCAGAGAAGCCAGAACCATCTCTCTTCTTGCCAATAGTGTCAATCTCATCTATGAAAATTATACATGGTGCCTTTTCCACTGCTTGTTTAAATAAATCTCTTACCTTAGCAGCTCCAAGACCAACAAACATTTCCACAAAGGCTGATCCAGATATTGAGAAGAAAGGAACTTCAGCTTCGCTGGCAACTGCCTTGGCCAAAAGTGTCTTACCAGTTCCCGGAGGACCTACAAGTAGAGCTCCCTTTGGAAGTTTTGCACCAATTTCTGTATATTTTTTTGGATTGTGTAAAAAGTCAACAAGCTCTGATAAAGCTTCTTTGGCCTCATCTTGGCCTGCAACATTGTCAAATTTTATACCATCAGTTGATTCAACATAAATTTTTGCTCCACTCTTTCCAAAATTCATTGGGCCAACATCGCCCATTTTCTTAAATATAAATTTTGAAAGGAAAAGCCAAAAGGCAATAAATATTGCAAAAGTTGCTACAGTTGAAATTATGAAGGACACAACTGGATTCATTTCAGGCTTGTATACTTGGGCAGACTTAACATTTTTATTTACTAGCCTATCAACTAGATTGGGATCATACATCCTGTTAGTTTCATATTTAATTTTCTTCCCATCTTTTTCAACTTCAAAGGCAATTGTCCTATCTCTTACCTCTGCTTTCTTTACTTGATTCCCATTTACCATATTTACAAAGGACACATAATCTGTTTCTTTTATTTCTGAATCCTTATTTAACCTTGGCAAAAGTACAATGGCTACTGTATAAAAAATTAAAATAGCCAAAATTACATAAATTATTGTGGGAATATATTTTTTAAAATCATTATTCTTATTTGACAAAATTTTCCCCCTCTTAAAGGTGAATAAAGAAAAAATTTGGGACCAAGTCCCAAAATTAATCTAGTCTTCTTCTATTTTCCATTGCTGTCTGAATTGTAATCTCATCATAATACTCAAGATCTCCACCAACTGGTAGACCATATCCAATTCTTGAAACAATTATATCGTAATCTTCTAAGATATTTTTAATATACCTAGCTGTGGCATCCCCATCTACAGTTGGGTTTGTAGCAACGATTACTTCTTTTATTTCCCCTTCTTCTATCCTATTAATTAGTTCCTTAATTGTAACATCTTCAGGAGTTTTTCCCTTTAAAGGCGAAATCACTCCATGAAGAACATGGTATTTGCCACGGAAACTAAGAGACCTCTCCATTGCATCAACATCTTTTGGACTTTCAACAACACAAATTATTGAATCGTCCCTACTTTTGTTGGAACAGATTTCACAAGGGTCACTGTCTGCATAGTTCATGCAAATGGAACACTCAACAGTGTTATTTTTTGCAGAGACTAGAGCTTCTGCTAGGTCCCTAACTTCTCTTTCTTCAAGACCAATTATATAATAGGCTAATCTTTGAGCAGTCTTTGACCCAATTCCTGGTAGACGATTTAATCTCTTTATTAAATCTTCAATAGGTCCTATTTCCTTAGCCATATTATAGCCCCGGAATGTTTAGTCCGCCTGTGAATTTACCCATTTGAGAACTCATCTTGCTTTCAGCATTTCTAAGTGCCTCATTAACTGCAGCAACAATTAAATCTTCAAGCATTTCAACATCATCAGGATCAACTGCATCCTTATCTAGGTCAATAGAAATAAGTTCTTTGTTGCCATTTACAGTAGCACGAACTGCACCGCCACCAGCTGTAGCAGAAATTTCTTCGTTTGCTAAGTTTTCTTGCATTTCTTCCATTTGCTTTTGAAGCTTTTCGATTTGCTTCATCATATTATTTCTTCCGCCTCCACCAGGGAAGCCATTAAATCCACCTCTAGCCATATTTCCTCCTAAATTTCTTCTATATTATCTTTTCCAAAAATCTCTTCTAGCTTATCTACTCCACCTTTTTTTAACTTCATCCTAACGTCAATATTTGTATTATAAACATTATTTAGTAGGTCAGGCAAAACCTTCTTATTTTCCTGCATCATGCAGTATTCGTAAAATAAGCTATCCTTTTCTTCAAATACTATTTCCAATGTATTACCATTTAAACTAACTGGTCTTGCATGTCCTACAAAACCTGCAAAGCCCTTAAAACCTCTTGAGATAAGTTCATTTATTATCTTATCCCAATCTGATTTTATCCTATCAATTGTAATATTATTGGTCTTATCCTTTTTTTCCTCAAGATTTTTAGTATTATCATTTTCAATTATAGCAGATTGCTTTGATTTTTCAATTCTAGAGCTTTCATCACCATTGATGTTTTCTCTATTATTTTCCACAAAAGACTTGCTGGTTTTTTCTTTATTAGGAGCCACATCTGCCTTATAAAAATCTCCTGGATTATAATCATAATAATTATCTTCATAGTTATTGAAATTGTCTTCAATATTATTTGATGAAATATTGGAATTAGAATTAGATGGAATATCCCTTCCCAAATTATTAATCTTGTCCTCTAAGGATTTAATTCTTCCTTCTAAATCATCTTTATTAGACCTTTTGCAAATCTTAATTGCATTCATCTCGAAGACAACTCTCTTGTTGTCAGCATACTTAATTTCAAAAGAAAGCTCTTTTAATATTTCTATTATATTTAGAAGGTCTTCTAGCTCAACACTTCCTGCCAGATTTTGAAATTCCTTTAAGTAAGTAGTGTAAACAATTTTTCTTGGATCCTTTAAGGTTTTTACCAATAATATATCTCTAAAATGATTTAAGATTTGTGAAGAAAGTGTATTGAAGTCAATACCTTCTCTATAGATTTCATCAATAGCATGGAGTGACCCGTTTATATTTTTTTCAATCATTGCTTTCGATAGAGAAAATAATAATTCTGAAGATGATATCCCAAGAACCTCCATGGCATCTTCAAGTTTAATGTGGTCTTCATTTTTTGTGAGAAGCTGATCCAAAACTGATAGAGCATCTCTCATTGCTCCGTCAGCTGTTTTTGCAATTAGGGTAAAGACTTCTTCATCACAAGATTTCCCTTCAAGCTCAGTTATTCTCTTTAAATTACTTTCAATATCCTCAACAGATATTCTCTTAAAATTAAATTTTTGAGACCTTGATAAAATAGTTGCAGGAATTTTTTCTATTTCTGTTGTTGCTAAAATAAAAATAAGATGTCTTGGTGGCTCTTCTAAAATTTTAAGTAAGGCATTAAAGGCCCCCTTTGATAGCATGTGAACCTCGTCAATAATATAGACCTTATATTTAAGAGCTTGAGGAGGGTAAATTACCTTGTCCTTTAAGTCTCTAATATCATCTACACCATTATTGCTGGCAGCATCCATCTCAACAACATCTAAGACAGATTCATTTAAAATTCTCTTGCAATTCTCACATTCATTACAAGGGTTCCCATCGACAGGGTGAAGGCAATTAACTGCTCTTGATAAAATTTTGGCAGCAGATGTCTTTCCTGTTCCCCTAGTACCTTGAAATATATAGGCATGACTTATTTCATTGTTTTTTACTTGATTTTTTAATGAAGCTACTACAGCCTCTTGGCCGTAAAGCTCATCAAAGGTCTTTGACCTGTATTTTCTATATAAAGCTTTATACATTCTCTCACCTGCTAATAATTATACATGAAAAATCTTTATATTAAATTGTTTTCTAATCTATTTGTGAATAATTTCTTTGAAATCTCTTCCAAAAGATTTAACATCATCTTCACATAATTTTCACATGGCGAGTATAAGATATAGACAAATCAAAGAAACAATATGTTTCAATTTAGGAGGATTTATTAAAATGAAAAATTTAAAGAAATTAGCAAGCGTTGGAATGATCTCAGTATTAATGCTAGGTATGGTAGCATGCCAAGGCGCTGACAAAAAAGCTAACGAAGCTGCAAACGCTAAAAACAACGCAGTAGAAGAACAAGCTGAAGCTAACAAAGCAAAAGTTGAAGCTAACGCTAAAGAAGCAGAAGCTAACGTAAAAGCTGAAGAAGAACAAGCTAAAGAAGAAATCAACGCTCAAGCAGAAGAAGCTACTACTAACGAAGCAGCTACTCAAGAACAAGCAAAATAATTTAGCTTATCTTATAAAGAAGCCTTTAGGGGCTTCTTTTTTTACATAAAATTAATAAATTTCTTTTTGGTAAATATTATTCAAACTTTAATATACAAAAAATTAATCTAGGTAAAAAAATGTGTTATAATTACATTTATAGAATTTAATGAAAGAAGGTGTTACATTGTTTTGTCCAAAATGCGGAAATCCAGTTTCTAAAGATGACAACTTTTGTAATTCATGTGGTCATAAATTAAAAAACGTCAAAATAAATATTACAAGTGACAATGATGTTAAAAAAAGCTTTGAAGACACAAATAGAGTGGAAAAAATTAGTCAAAATACAAGAGTTTTTGATCCCAGATCTTTAGATGCAATTGACACTACTGATGAACTAAAAAATATTATTGCTGAAGTTGATAGGAAGATTTCTAAAAATATAAAAGATTATGAAAATAATAATATTAAAACTAAAACACCTAAAAAGGAAAAGAAATCTACTGATAAATCCAAAAAAACTTCAGATAAAAATTTAATTAATACCCTTGAAAATATAGAAATAGAAAAACCAGCTAAGTCAAAAAATCTTGATAAAGAAAACTTTGATGAAAATATCTTGGATGACTTCAAAGATTCTGACTCAGCTAATAAAATGAGTCAGAAAGAATTAATTCGTAGAGTTCAAGAAGAATTAAAAAAATCAAACTTCGATGAAGAAAAAAATAAATCTTCACATAAGACTTCTTCCTCTATGCCTGACCAATCTAATTTTTCTTTAGATAAGTCTGATAAAGATATTAAAGAAAAATCTTCCAAAAAGTTTTCTCTAAAAGAAAAGTGGAATAATTTTATCACAGAAGACGATGATGAATATTCTATTTTTGGTGACTTAAAAGATGATACCAAGAAAAAAGAAGATACTAGAAACTTAGAAATAAGTCAATCTGTTCAAGATACTGATAAATCTTTTGAAAATACACTTAGCACACCTAAGATTGACATTGAAAATGCTCTTGAAGAATCTAATAATAAAAAAGCTAAGTCTACTAAAGAAAATACAAAAACTACTTCAGGCACAAAGCAGGAAGAAAGTATAAAAAAAGATAAGACTGATAATAAAGTTTCTAAGGTAAAAGATGAAGATAAAAAGAAAGTAAATTTCAAAGAACTCTTTACTTTTAAGGACAAGGGTGAAAAACCTGTTAAAGATGTTGAAAAAGTTTCTTCTGATTTCGAAAAATCCTTAGAAAATAATTTATCAAATAAGGTTAACAAGGTTGAATCAAAAATTTCAAAAACTTCTAATAAGGGAATTGACAAAGTCTTACTCTCTTTAGATAAGGTAACTAATAAATTATCTGATTATATAGGCTCCTTTGGTTCAAAAGAAAGTAAGATAGTTATTGGTATAGGAGTATTATTAAATGCAATAATGCTAATTCTTGGGAGTGGATCTTTTAGATTTGTCTTGCTCCTATTTCTTGTTCTTAAAATAGCCTTTGACTACTTGGAATTTTATCTTCCTTTAAGTATTGCAACAGAACGGGATGACATTGACACATCTTATCCAGAAGTTAAAAAATTTGCTCTAATTAACTGGATAATTTGTAAAGTTGTATTGTTTGTTGGATTTATTATTTCACCCTTTGGTGGATTCTTTAAATATAATATCTTACAAGCCTTGACTCCTATGCCTCTTGCAACTTTTATATTAATTGGACTTTCACTTTTAATAGTACTAAATCTTTATAAAGAGAACTTCATTGCCAGATCCAAGATAAATTTCATTGGATGGTATGCAATATCCTTCACTTTACTTGAATTATTATTCAAAATGGTTTGGTTCATTATTAATTTTATATTTGTAACACTTTTTTAAAAAAAACCGAGTTTAGCTCGGTTTTTTATTTTGCAAATTTTTATAAGAAAAAAACCAGATTTTAATCTGGCTTAACTTCTAATATTTATAAAATTTCTACTTCCTTAAATTGAATATAACCTTCTTCATCAACAGAAAGGCCAAAATAATTTTCTTCAAAGGCTTTTCTAAGTTTATCAGTCTCACTTGAGTGAATTGTCCTTTCCTTTCCAGTCATGTTTATTTCTAAATCATCAGATTTCAATAAAATAAATCTGTCATAGCCTTCTTCTGAAAACTCATCAGGATATTTTTTCTTTAAAGATACAAGCATATAACCAGAATCTAGAGTATTCTTGTAAGACCTGTAATTCTTTGGAGAAATTGTAGACATCTTATTTGTAAATTTTGAGTCCTTATATCTTTCTTCAAGTTTTTCTCTAGTTAAATTTTGAAGATTTCTTCCCCTATAATCTTTTAGGACAACAACTGTGTCATTAACTATTACTGACTCTGGATTTATATAAAAGTCAACATCATGAGCAAGATTATCTTCCTCACTTGGCACCTTGATACTCCTATAAGCCACAAGCTTATCCCCATCAAAAACTCCAACAAAGGATCCTCCCCCATCTATTAGGGCCTCTAAATCTTCCTTGGAGTCATGAGAGAAAATTTCTTTATTTTCAATACCTTCATAAACTTCACTTGTCAATTCATAAATGTCATCAATATATTTTTTATCTAAAAATTTAAAAACTAATTCTTCCATAATATACCTCATTAATTAAAAATTTTAATGCAAATTTGCTTAATAAATCTCCTTAAATTTTATAATAAATTTTAAAAAATTTCTATATAGATAAAATAAAAGATTATTTTTCATCAAACTTTTATAAATAAAGGACCTAGTTTTAATTTCCTAGGTCCTTTAAATAAAGTATAGTTAATTTTTAATTAGTAATTATAGGCTTTCAAAATATTTTTCATCTCAAGAAGCTTTACCTCATCAAATCTTTTAAAGGCTTCAAGGGATGACTTTTCGTTATTAAAACATTTCCAATATCCCGTGCACTTACAGGCCTTTTTATCCCTATATTTAAAGTCTATTACGTCCTTTAATGGATAACCCAAAAATATTCCAATTTCATCAGGACATGTTTCTATAAATTTTTGACTCAGTAAACTTAGATAGTCGCCTGTAGAGACACAAGATATGTATCCATATGAATTTAAAAAATCTTTAATCTTTATCTGTGAAAGTTTCTTTTCAAGTCTTTCATTTTTAAAAAAATAAACTAAGACAAAGTCTTTCCCTTCCTTCAGTTCATAAAAATCCAGGCCTAAGGAATCCCTTAATATAAATTTATTTTGCATCCAATAATCTTTTAATGGTCTCTTGGCATTTCTAAGGTTCATCATTGTTCCCAGTTTAAGATCATTAAAGGTTGGTGCTACGGTAGATTTTATTAGGGCAAGAATATAATCATAATCTTTAAAATTATTAATATGATTTAAAAAATCTATTAAAACTCTATCATACATTAGGACCTCGCAAGATCTCTTCCCAAGGATTCACATTCTTCTAAGGCATCTTGATCTGGATCATCATAGGCTGCAAAGCCATCAGCAAGAAGTTTCGCTCCAGTGTCTTCAACCTCTTCTTGCCATAATCTCATCCATTCACCATCTGCCCATTCGTAAGAACCAAATAAAACTACATTTTTCCCTGCAAGAAGTGGATTTACCTTATCCATAAAAGGTCTCATTTCCATCTCTTCTAACTCTTCAGCTCCCATGGCAGGACATCCAAAGGCAATTCTTTCTACATCTTTAACATCATCTTCACTTGCTGATCCAACTTGAATTAATTTTACTTCAGCACCTTCGGCTTCAGCTCCTCTAACTAAAGCTTCAGCCATTCTTTCTGTATTACCAGTACCGGACCAATATATAACATTTACTTTTTTCATTTTATACCCTCCATTTATTTTTTTGATATCACTTATCATTTAGTCTTATTTTAATATATTTTTTGAGGTGATTTTTATATTTATTATTATAATTTTTTAAAATTTTATTATTTTTTGATTAAGTATTTTTAATTTTCTAAATGACCACAAGTTTATTGTCACATAATTATAATCATGTTAAAATGTTAATAAGATAAAATGTTGATAAATATTAATAAAGGAGGAATTTATGGAATTTATTAGAGAAAATGGAGTTTTAACAATAAATTTAGACTCAATATTAACTCTTGCCCTTGCTGTAATTGTATTACTAGTAGGATATGGTCTTAAAAACAGATCAGCATTTTTAAGAAAATATTGTATACCTGCTCCTGTTGTTGGTGGATTTTTATTTATGTTTATAACTTTTATAGGTTATAAAACAAATAGCTTTAATTTTACTTATGAAAATATTTTTCAATCAACTTTCATGCTTGCATTTTTTACCACTGTAGGACTCGGTGCTAATTTAAGAATATTAAAATCTGGTGGAGTTCTATTAATTGTGTATTGGTTATTATGTGGAATTTTATCTTTAGTCCAAAATACAATAGGTGTAGGTGTTTCTAAGCTCGTAAATCTTGAGCCGGCCTATGGTATGCTTGCATCATCTATTTCTATGATCGGAGGCCATGGAGCTGCTATGAGTTATGGATCAACATTTGCTAAGATGGGATACGAGCAAGCACCTGTTGTTGGAGCAGCTGCAGCTACTTTTGGGCTTATATTTGGAGTTTTAATTGGTGGTCCCTTGGGAAGAAGATTAATTGTTAAAAATGAGCTTTCTCCAGATAATGATGACTTTGATTCATCAAAATTAGATGCCTTATTTACTGAAGAGAAAACTGAGCTAACAAACTTAGATATTATAAAGAATGTTGCTGCAATTATTATCTCCATGGCTCTTGGTACTTTAGTATCAAAGTTCATTGGATCCTTAATAAATATGGATTTCCCAGATTATGTTGGTGCCATGTTTATAGCAGTTATCTTAAGAAATTTAAACGAAAAAATAAATATTTACAAATTTGATGGAAACTTAGTTGATGGAATTGGAGACGTTATGCTTAACCTCTACCTTGCTCTCGCACTTATGACTCTAAAGCTTTGGGAGCTTCAAGATTTAATGGGTGGTGTGCTAATTGTTCTAATCTGCCAAGTTATCTTCATGTTAATTTACGCTTACTTTATAGTATTTAGAGTTCTTGGTAAATCTTATGATGCAGCAGTTATGTGTGCTGGACTATGTGGACACGGACTAGGTGCAACTCCATCAGCAATTGTAAATATGACAGCAATAAATGACGAGTACGGCTTAAGTAGAAGGGCCATGATGATTGTTCCAATTGTTGGAGCCTTCCTTGTGGATATTATTTATCAACCAATTGTGCTCACATTTATTAAGACTTTTGTAAAATAAGAATCAAAAATTAATCATTTTATCTATAAAAAAACCAGGCTATCTTAAGCCTGGACAGACTGATGACAAAGCAGGCAAAAAAAGCCTGCTTTTTTTTAATAAAATCATCTGAATTACAGAAAAAAAGGGTAAAAATAAACTAAGGAAGTAGGTGTGACATGCTATCAAAAAATAACAATAGAAAAACAAATCAAGTACAACTAATTTCAGTAGAACAACTTGTACCTAAAAATCACATATTAAGAAAAATAGACAAATACATAGACTTTAGCTTCATCTATGAATTAGTAGAAGATAAATACTCACTAGACAACGGAAGACCAAGCATAGATCCAGTAGTATTAATAAAAATACTATTCATAGAGTATCTATTCAACATAAAAAGTATGAGACAAACAATAAAAGAAATAGAAGTAAACATAGCATATAGATGGTTTTTAGGACTGGACTTTTATGATAAAGTTCCTCACTTCACAACATTTAGCCAAAACTACAGAAGAAGATTTAAAGATACAAACATATTTGAAGAAATATTTCAAAACATCTTAAGCCAAGCAATGAACAAAGGATTCGTAGATGAGAAAATACAATTCGTAGACTCAACACATGTAAAAGCCCATGCAAATAGACATAAAAACAAAAAAGAAGAAATCAAAAAAGCAGCAAAAGCATACCAAGAAGAATTAGACAAAGAAATAGAAGAAGATAGAAAAGAACATGGGAAAAAACCACTAAAAGAAAAAAATAAAAAAGAAGAAACAAAAGAAATAACAGTCTCAACAACAGACCCAGAAAGTGGACTCTTTCATAAAGGAGAGCACAAAGAAGTCTTTGCCTATTGTGTAGAAACATCAGTAGACAAAAATGGTTGGATCTTAGGACATAAAACATTCCCAGGAAATCTCCATGACAGCACAACCCTAATACCCTTTTATGAAGAAAAACTAAAAAAATACAAACCAGAAAAAATAGTAATGGATGCAGGATATAAAACACCAGCCATAGCAAAAAAACTACTAGAAGACGAAATACAACCAGTATTTCCCTACACAGCACCAAAAAGAAAACCAAAAATAGAAAACCCCTACTACAAAAGAGAATTCATATATGATGAGTACTATGACTGTTACCTATGCCCAGAAAATCAAATACTAGAATACACGACAACAAATAGAGAGGGATATAGAGAGTACAAAAGCAATAAAGAACAATGTAAAAAATGCCCTAACCTCAAAAGATGCACACAGAGTAAAAACAATCAAAAAGTAATCACAAGACACATTTGGCAAAAATACATAGATGAAACAGAAGAATATAGATACACAGAAAAAGGAAAAGAAGAATACAAAAGAAGAAAAGAAACAGTAGAAAGACAATTTGGAAGTGCAAAAGAATTCCATGGATTTAGATACACAAACATGATTGGACTAGCAAAGATGGAAATGAAAGCTGCACTTACATTTGAGTGCATAAATATGAAAAAATTAGCAATACTACTATATAAATTGGATCCTAATAAGGATTTAACTTTGGATAAATTAAAGATTTTTTTAGTAAATATATTAAGAATGCAACAAACCCAGAAATTATTTCTGGGTTTGTCTACAATCTGACCAGGCTATCTTAAGCCTGGATTTTTTATATTATTAATTTTTAACTTTTTCTTTATTCCTTCCAGGCACCTTATCGAAAATACCTGTCACCATTAATACTACTGCCCCATCTGTTGTAACGTTACAAGCTGTACCGAAGCTATCTTGTAAGGCAAATATTGAAAGCATAAGAGCTGTTCCTGTATCGTTAAATCCTAACACTGATGTAATTAGTCCTAGAGATGCAACTACTGTTCCACCTGGCACTCCTGGTGCTGCTATGGCAAATATTCCAAGTAAAAGAATAAATACAATCATATTTGCTGTCTCAGGAAGCTGACCTGTTAAAATTTGAGAAACTGTCATTACGAAAAATACTTCTGTCAAAACTGATCCACAAAGATGGGTGTTGGAACATAATGGAATTCCAAAGTCCCTAATCTTAGGATCAAGAGTTGTGGATTTTCTCGCACATTCAATAGCAACTGGAAGTGTTGCTGCAGAGGACATTGTTCCTACTGCTGTTAAGTAAGCTGGCACATAGTGTTTAAAAACTTCTTTAGGGTTTGTTTTTGAAATTAGTCCTGCAAGAGAGTACATAACTGTCATCCAAATAAAGTGTCCAACTATTACAATTAAGATAATCTTTAAAAAGATTGGTAATTCTGAAATAATTACACCCTCATAGGATAATACTGCAAAAGTAGTAGCAATATATAGTGGAAGAATTTTTATTACCACATTATTTACAATAGATAAGACAATCTTATTTAATTCAATAAGCATTTTCTCCCAAGTTTCAGAATTAGTCACTATAACTGCTATACCAAATAAGATTGACGTAACTAGAGCTGTCATAACAGGCATAATCGGATCAATTGATAATTTAAATATGGACTCCGGTACTACATTACCTCCCCCCACATTTGGAGCTATGTTAAGCTTAGGTATAATTGCTTTTCCTGCCAAGAATGACATTGTAGCAGCTCCAACTGTTGATGCGTAACAAATAATAAGTGTCACGCTTAAAATTTTACCTGCACTTTCTTTTAATGAAACAATGGCAGGTGTTATAAATCCTAAAATAATTAAGGGAACTATGTAGCCTATTAAGTCGCCTATAATTCTTTTTATAGAATCAATTGCAACAATTGCACTCTCATTAGAAAAGCTGCCAACAAGAATACCAATAATTATTCCAAGTATTAGCTTAAAAACTAATGAATTAAAAAAATTATTTTTTTCATTTTGCCTCCTCTTAAATTTTATTTTGAAGTTTAACCTCAATACTTTATATATTATTGTACCATTCTATTGTAGTAATTCTACTAATTTTTTTGTTAATATAATAAATTTTAAAGTATATAATATTATTAGTTTTAAATAATTCATCATATTTTTTGTAGACTATAAACTCCCTTATCTATGGACTTTTTTAATTGCTTATTTTTAAGTTCATATCTTTTTCCTTATATTTTTTTAAAAATAAGATTAAATTTAATTTATTTGGTTATAAATAGATTAAAGAGAGATTCACTAGTTGATGTTTTTCTTGTTAAAGGAGGAATTAGGTTGAAGAGATGGCGTAAATGGATTGATGCAATTTTTTCTATCGCCTTATTCTTATCCTTATTTTGCACGTATTTTTTATTATACGATTATGGCAAAATAACGGCACAGTTAGGAGAATTTTATAGACAAGAATGGTTTTTCTATTTCCTAACTACTGTATCAGCAATAGCCGGATTATTTGCCCTATTTACTTTAATTAGGGTTATAGTCCTTCCTTCCCTCAACTCCTATGTTGTAGACAAGGATGAAAACGGCGAAATGCTTATCACTTCTAAGGCAGTCGAAAATAACATTTTAACAACTGTTGATAATTATAATGAAGTGAAAAAGTCAGATGTTGATGTAAGAGTAAATAATGGTAGTAAACATGAAATCAGCGCAAAAGTAACTTGCGGAGTAAGAGAAGGCATTGATTTAAGTCTCTTAGGCAAACAAATCAAAAGAGATGTGTCTTCTAACTTAGAAGATCTTACTGGTTATTCAGTAACAAAGGTAGATGTAGAATTCTACAATATCAAAGAAGATTCTGGTAAAAGAGTTGTTTAGGGGGCTCATATGAGAAATAATTATGGAAATTTTCCGGATTATCAAAATAATTATGAGAACTCTAGAAAAGACCAAGATGATCAAAGAATTATTTTTGTTGAAAAGAAAAAGGACAGAGATATTTCTATATTAAAAGAAAAATTTAGAAATTATACAAGTCTTCATTGGAATGAATTCAAGTATACCCTACTTGGCTTAATCATTGCAGTATTATTTTTAACAATAGGTTTTTTCAGAACACTTTTGATTATGATTCTATTTTTCATAGGAAATTCCTATGGTAAATTTAAAGATGGTGATCCTAGAATTTTATTTTGGTTAGAGAAAATGTTTAGAAAGTATTAAATAAGTATTAATTTAAAAGGAGAGATTTATAATGGCATCAGAAGCAAAATATAACGAATTAGCAGGCGTAAACAAGAAAGAACAAGAAAAGAGAGAAAAAGCTCAAAAAAGAGAAGAATTTAAAGAAAACCTTCAAGAAGATTTCAGAGAAGCTCAAGATAATGTAAAAGATGCAGCTGAAAAAGAAGAAAAACACGAATCTAAACTAACTTTTGAAGATTCAGTTATCGAAAAAATTGCTGCAATTGCATGTCACGAAGTTCCAGGAGTTCTTGATATGAAGGGTGGTTTCTTCTCAGGTATCTCTGAACAATTTGGTGGATACAACCTAACAAAAGGTATTTCTGCTGATGTTGGAGAAGAAGAAGCTGCAATTGACGCATCAATTATATTAGAATACGGACATTCAGCACCAAAGGTATTTGAAGAACTTAAGAGAAATATTTCTCAATCAGTTGGACAAATGACTGGTTTAAAGGTTGTTGAAGTTAACGTTCGTGTTGATGACGTTATGACAAGAAAAGAATTTCAACTTAAAAACAGAGACGAAAGAAACGATGGACAAGGTTACAACCAAGGACCATCTCTAAGATAATAGTTTAAAGTTTTTAAGAAGCTCGATTTTGTCGGGCTTCTTTTTATTTGTAAGTATTTAATAAGAATATGAAAGGAGAACTATGCACTATACAGGAGAAGTTTATAGACCACCCCTAGAGGCTTACACACCTCTTTTAGAGGTAACATATGGATGTTCCCATAATGATTGTGTTTTCTGTACCATGTATAACAACACACCCTTTGGTATATCTCCCCTAAAAGATATAGAAGAGGACATTATTGAACTTGCAAGCTCGCCATCAAGGGCCTATAGGCCTATGGAAAGGATTTATCTTTTAAATGGTGATCCCTTTGTTTTAAAGACGGAAAGACTTTTGGAAATTTCTGACTTAATAAAAAGATATATACCAGAAGTAAAAACTATTACAGCTTACTGCTCTTTTTATAATTTAGAAAATAAATCAGCTGAGGATATGAAAAAATTAAAAGAAGCAGGCTATAAGGAGCTTTGGTTTGGTGTAGAGACAGGAAATCCTGAAATACTAAAATTTTTAAACAAGGGAACAGACATTGAGGGATATTATAGGGGACTAGATAAGATGAAGGCTACTGATATGGATTACCATGCAATAATAATGCAAGGTGTTGGTGGAAAAGGCAAATCTAGAGAAAATGCAATTGAGACTGCAAAAATTCTAAATTACTATCCACCAAAGGGCGTATATGTAATGAGCACGTCAGTTATAGAACCCTCCCCTCTTTATTATATGAGAGAAAAGGGAGAATTTGTGGAAACTACAAATAGAGAAAATCTAGGAGAACAAATTTGTCTTTTAGAAAATCTAGATTTACCAAATAAGACCCTATATTCCTCTGGACATATGGTTAACATGATAAATGTCACAGGCTATATGGAAGATAAAGAAGAAATGACAAATAAAATAAAACACGCTCTTGAAACTATTGATCCAAAAATTTTAGATATGACAAATCAAAAAATTGCAAGATAACTCCTATTTATTGGGAGTTATTTTTTTGTCCTTAAAAACCTGCTAAGAAAAATAGTGTAAGATATAAATTACTTCTTTTCTTACACTATTTTTTCTACTAAAAAAGAGCCCTGAGGCTCTCAATTTAAAATTTAATTATAATACACGTGTTGCATTTACATATCTATCTTGGTAGTATTCTTCACTTAAAGAAGAAGTCATAACCTTTCCTTGTCCTGATGAAGCGTGGATAAATTTGCCATCTCCTACGTAAATACCAACGTGACTAACTCCGTTACCTGTTGTATTAAAGAAGACTAAATCCCCTTCTTGTAAGTCAGATTTTGAAACTTGTTGTCCAAAAGTAGATTGAGTTCTAGAAGATCTTGGGATTGAGATACCAAGCTCATCATTGTAAATTGAATAAACAAGACCTGAACAGTCAAATCCAGCTTTACCAGTATCTCCATAAACATATGTAGATCCAAGTTTATCTTCTGCAGAAGAGATTACTTTTGCAGCTATTGAGACATTTGGTCCTGGTGCTTTTTTTGCTTCAAAATTAACTTTTATAACATTTTTATTTTTTATTGCTTCTTGAATTTCTTTTTCATCATTAGAAATTACTGAATCAGAATTATTTTCTTCTTCTTTTTCTATCTTGATTCCAGAAACTATGTCTAAATCTTTAGCTGGAACATTGTAGTTTGTACCCTTGTCTTCGATAACAAAAAGTCCATCAGCAAAGTCAACAACATTAACAACTTGTTTTTTGTTTAAGTTTAATTTCTTGCCATTGTCACTTGTTGCAACAGTTTTATTTTTAACTTCAACATTTGTTACATTGTTTCTCTTGTCAGCAACCTTTTTAAGTGCTTTAATATCAACATTACCAACAGTTCCATCGTTGCATTTAATCTTAGCTTTGTCATTATTAGTAGAAACACCTATTGCATATTCATCAACAAATAAACTTCTAATAATTTTTCCATTATCATCTAAGATTGGACTAGCCTTAACAACCTTATATGTAGGAACATTTACTTCTGTGAGTAAAATTTTATCTTGTGGGATTGTAACCTTAGCTTTGCCCTTTTGAACAAAGTAGTCATTACCCTTTCTTTCTAAGACTTCAACTTTTTCTCCTATAGAAAAGTCGATTTCATTACCACTATATGCTTTTTGTACATGTTCGTTAATAAATACTCCCGTATCTTTCATGCCCACTATGGAAACTGCGCATAGTGCAAATAGGCCTAGTGGCAATTTATTTTTAAAGGAAAACAATACTAACAACTCCTATACCTTGTATTTTAAAATTAATTATATGCGTACTCTTTTCATTACTCATTAAGTATAGCAAAATAATTACAAAAAAACAACAAAAAGTTACAAAATTGTTAAAAATAATTTAACTTTTTTGTAACTTTTTGCATAGTCTTATATTTAAGCGTATGTAGTAAGCAAATCTATAAGCCGCGTTCTGTTTTGTCAACTATCAATCTTGGATTATAGTTGCCTATAATCTCTAGCAACCTACCTACCGGCAGATGCGAGCAGCATCTGTTATTCCTATTTGGTTTTGCTCCGAATGGGGTTTACATAGCATCATTATCACTAATGACCTGGTGAGCTCTTACCTCGCCTTTCCAACCTTACCCAGATGGGCGGTATATTTCTGTTGCACTAGCCTTGGGGTCACCCCCACTGGCCGTTAGCCAGCATCCTTGCTCTGTGGAGCGCGGACTTTCCTCACATATGTGCAGTTGACCAATTTACTTACCAGATAATTTTACCACTGAATCACTCAAATATCAAGCTCAAAGCTTGATTCCTCTTGAATATAAAAGTCTAAATCTTTAAAATTTTCTTGGAGTCTGTTTTTAATTTTAGGAAGAATAATTCTTTCAGAATAAAAGTGTCCAACATCAACTAGAATCAAGTCTTCCTCATAGGCTCTTTGACCATCGTGATACTTTATATCTGATGTGATGTAGGCCTCTGCTCCTGCCTCTTTAGCTTCTTTAATGAAATCCGATCCACTTCCACCAAGTATGGTAACTTTTTTTATTTTATTCTTTTCTTGCCCATAATATTTTATTTTATTAACTTGTAATTTATTTTTTAAAAATTTATCTAAGTCTTCAAGGGATAGTTCTCTTTCAAACTCTCCTATAAGTCCCATGGGCTTTTCTTCTTCATAAGTTAATACTTCCTTATTTTTTAAATTTAATTTTTCAAATAAAGTATCATTAACTCCATCTTCTGCAATATCCATCGAAGTATGATAAGAAAAAACTGAAATATTGTTTTTTATTAATTTTATTATGTTATCTCCTAGATAGGTCCCTTCAATTATATTTTTTGAACCAGAAAAAAACATAGGATGGTGACTTATAATGAGTTTTGCGTCCATTTCTATGGCCTTATCTATAACTTTATCAGTTACATCCATAGCAAGGACTACAGAGCCTGTATCCCCTTTAAATTCAACTTGACTCCCAGAGTTATCCCAGGAAAGTTGGTATTCATCTTTTGCCCATCTTTCCATAAAATTTTTAATTTCTTCAATTTGATATTTCATCTATTGCCTCCTCAACCAAGCTTAACAAGTTGTTTAACTCCTCACTTCTTTTCTTGGACCTTGTGCTATTGGGGTCAAAACTAGAAACAATAGACTTGAGATAAGTTTTCTTTTCCTCAAGATATGAAAGATATGTTTTATCTTTCTTCTCAATTAATTTTTTAGAAAAATAAAAGTCTTCTTCTTTTAAACCCTTATCAATTTTATTTGAAAATTTAGCAAGAATAATTTCAAAGTATCTTTCATCTTCATAAATTATTTCTTCATCAAATATCTCAAATCCCATATTATTTAACTCACGACGAAGGATATTTGTCTTTTGCATTGGCTGTAAGATTAATTTTTTTGACGACTTTGCTATTTCAATAGAGTTAGCAATTATTTCTGCAATTTGAATTCCTCCAAGACCTGCAATAATAATATTGTCACGGTTTTCATCTACAATACCATTTGCCAAAATATTCCTAACAAATTTTTCATTTCCCAATTCTCTTGTTAATTCTATAGATTTTTCAAGAGAATTTTTTGAAATGTCTGTTGCTATAATGTCACTTGAGATTTTATTTTCGCACAAAAAATTGGGCACATATCCATGATCTGTGCCCACATCAATTACCGAAGCCCCAAAATCTACAAGTTCTGCAATTTTATTAAGCCTCTTTGATAATTTTATCATTCTAAATAATCCTTTAACTTCTTTGATCTAGATGGATGACGAAGCTTTCTAAGTGCCTTCGCCTCAATTTGTCTAATTCTTTCACGAGTAACATCAAATTCTTTTCCTACTTCTTCTAGAGTTCTAGCCCTTCCATCATCAAGTCCAAATCTAAGAGTTAGAACTTTCTTTTCTCTTTCAGTTAGGGTTTCAAGAACTGTGTTAAGTTGTTCCTTTAATAGTGTAAAGGTAGCTGCATCTTGTGGAGAAAGAATTTCATCATCAGGTATAAAGTCTCCTAGATGTGAGTCTTCTTCTTCACCTATTGGAGTTTCAAGTGACACTGGTTCTTGAGCAATTTTTTGAATTTCACGAACTCTTTCTACATCTAAATTCATTTCTTGTGCAATTTCTTCTGGAAGTGGATCACGTCCTAAGTCTTGAACAAGTTGTCTTTGAACTCTAACGAGCTTATTAATGGTCTCAACCATATGAACTGGAATTCTAATTGTTCTTGCTTGGTCTGCAATAGCCCTTGTTATAGCTTGTCTGATCCACCAAGTTGCATAAGTAGAAAACTTAAATCCCTTAGTATAGTCGAACTTATCTACCGCCTTCATAAGTCCAAGATTACCTTCTTGAATTAAGTCCAGGAAGCTCATTCCCCTACCCACATATCTTTTTGCAATAGATACAACAAGTCTTAGATTGGCTTCAGCAAGTTCTTTTTTTGCAAACTCGTCTCCTGCTTCCATTCTCTTTGCAATCTCTACTTCTTCTTCAGCAGTTAATAGAGAAATTTTACCAATTTCCTTTAGATACATCCTAACAGGGTCATCAACTGTGACTCCCTTTGGAACTGATAAGTCCTCTTTAGTAACATCTACTTCGTCTTCATCATCTTTTGAATCTTTTTTATCAACTAGATTTATTCCTTCTTTTTCAAAGACTTTGTATAGATCATCTATATCGTCAGAATCAATTTCAAATTTTTCGAAGGCATCACCTATTTCTTCATAGGTAAGTTTTCCATCTTTTTTCCCTTCTTTTATAAGTTTACTTTTAATCTCTTCAATTGATTCTTTATTTTTTATATTTTCACTCATAATTGCCCTCCTCTTTCAACTCGTTAAGCTTTAAATTAATTTCTTGTAATTCTTTTAAAGATTCGAGTAGAAGATTTTTATTTTCTTCCCCTTGAAGCTTTTCGATATTTTCGAGGATTTTGTGTTTTCTATCTTGGATATAATTTCGTTCTATGGTCTTTATTAATTCATCAACAATCTTGTCATCAACATGAATGTCACTAATAAGACTCATAATATTTTCTACAAATTCCTTATTTACAAGTTTATTGGACTCTAAAATTGATAGAAAATCTCTGATTTCCATCTCTTCTTCAAAGAGCCTAGGTATCTCTTCAAAAACAGCCCTTGTCATTGCATTTGTAAAATAAAAAACCTCAATTTTATTTTTTATATATTTGTAAATATCATTGTCTAGTAAAGAATAGGCTAATAATTCCTCTTGTGCTCTTGTCTTATTAGATTTCACAACATTTATATTTTTCTTTACCTTGACTTTTTCCCTCTTCGCTTCCTTAAGCTTATTTCTATTTAAATAATTTATATAATTTTCTATTGCTGTGTAGGAAATATTATATTTTGTCGAAAAGTCCTTTACAAAAATATCTCTCTCTATGGGATTTTTAATACTAGATAAGATTTTAGCTGATTCAATAGTAAAATTACTAAGTCCTTCGCTATCTTCTAGATTAAAATTTTCCTTGAGCTTTTTTATTTTAAATTCAATATAAGATATAGCTGATTTAATTTTCTTTTCAAAAGCTTCTAAGCCATACTTTTTAATAAAGTCGTCGGGATCAAGACCTCCCTCAAGTTCTATTATTTTTGGTTTAACTGAAGCTTGTAAAAATATATCTATAGCTCTTGAAGTTGCATTAATACCTGCATTGTCACTGTCATAGCAAATATATATATCTTTTGCCATTCTCTTAATAATATTAGCCTGGTCTATAGTTAGTGAAGTACCAAGGCTTGCTACACTATAATTTATACCACTATTGTATAAAGAAATAACATCCATATAGCCTTCTACTAGGATAATTCTTTCACGAGTGGACTCTCTTGATATAATATTTATGTTAAATACATTACTTCCCTTGTGAAAAATCGGAGTTTCCCTAGAGTTTAAGTATTTTGGTTTAGCGTCTCCAAAGGCTCTTGCTCCAAAACCTATTATTCTGTTATTTCTATTTATAATTGGAAACATGACCCTGTCGCGAAATCTATCTATATAGTTGCCGTTTTTGCTTTTTGAAATTAGATTTAGTTCTAAAAGTTCTTCTTCCTTGTAACCCATTTTTGTCAAATGATCATAAAGATCTGTCCAAGAATCTTTTGAATAACCTATACCATATGACCTTATAGTCTTATCACTTAGCATCCTATTCTTTAAATATAATTGCGCTTTTTGTGATGCCTGATAATTTTTTAAAAAATGAAGACCAGCTTCTCTATTAATTTCATAAAGCCTATTTCTCTTCTCACGAGCTTCTTTGTTTTCATCCTTATAAACTTCTAACCTAACGTTGTATTTGTCTGCTAAAAATTCTACGGCTTCAGGAAAGCTTAGATTCTCCCTTTTCATTATAAAGGTAATTACATCTCCCCCTACTCCACAACCAAAGCATTTGAAAATAGACTTTGATGGTGAAACAGAAAAAGAAGGAGTTTTTTCAGAATGAAAAGGGCAGAGTCCCATATAATTGGATCCTGACCTCTTAAGGTCCACATACTCTCCAATTAAATCAACAATATCTGCCCTATCTCTAATTTCGTCAAGAACATTATCATTTATTACGTACAATTAAATGCTCCATCCCTTCGGTATAAAAATATTTTTTAGTTGTTTCTTTGCATAGGTATCTGTCATACCTGCAATATAATCCGAAACTATATCTTCGTCACTATGACTTCTATCATTATATAGATTTAAGTGGTTTTCAGGAATTCTACTTAAGTCTTCCATATAAAATTTATAAAGTTCTGTTAAAAGTCTCTTGATTTTTACTTCTTCAGACTTAACCACTGAATCCATGTAGACATTTTTAAACATATATTGTCTTAGTTCCATTGTGGCCTCATAGACTTCATCTTCCATCTCGATAATTGGTTTACCATAAGACTTATCTATTAATCCATTTATCATTGTATTGATTCTTTGTGACGAAGAATTACCTAAAACTTTTGTCAACTCTTTAGGTAATGAGTCAGAGGAAATTATCCCTGCCCTAATGGCATCATCAATATCGTGATTTATATAAGCAATCCTATCAGCAAATTTTATTATTTTTCCCTCAAGAGTCTTGGCATTTCCACTCCCTGAGTGATTTAAAATTCCATTTCGAACTTCTTCAGTTAAATTTAAACCAATCCTAGTATCAGATCTTTCTAAAAAGTCCACAACTTTTAAAGACTGTTCACCATGAATAAAGCCAGTGGATTTTAATTCATTCAAAACAGCCTCTCCAGAATGACCAAAAGGAGTGTGCCCTAAGTCATGACCTAGGGCTATTGCTTCAACCAAATCTTCATTTAATCTAAGGGCTCTTGCTATAGTTCTGCCAATTTGACTGACTTCAAGTGTGTGAGTGAGTCTTGTCCTAAAATGATCTCCTTCAGGAGAAATAAAGACCTGGGTCTTGTGTTTTAATCTTCTAAAACTTTTTGAGTGGATAATCCTATCTCTATCCCTTTGAAAATCAGTCCTGAGATTACATTTTTCTTCTTCTTTATTCCTACCCAAACTAGAATCTGCAAAAGTTGCATATTCAAATAACATTATGTGCTCAAGTTTCTCTCTCTCAACTCGAAGGTTCATTTAATCACTTCCTAGATTCCATGTGGTTAATAATGATTTCAGCAGTTTCTTCTATTGCCTTATCTGAAACATCAATAACAAAACAGCCTAATTCTTCCATAACCTGTTTTGAATAGTTTAATTCTTCTCTGATCCTGTCATAATTAGCATACTTTGCTCCTGAAGTAAGTCCAAGAGACTTTAATCTTTGTTCTCTTACAGAGATAATTTTTTCTGGATTTGCAGTAAGCCCTATTATTTTGTCTACATCTTTTTCATAAACTTCTCTAGGGACAGGAACCTCTGGCACTAGTGGAATATTTGCAACCTTATAAAGTTTATTTGCAAGATACATAGAAAGGGGTGTCTTAGAAGTTCTTGAAATGCCAACTAGACATATATCAGCTTTCTTTGCACCACGAGGGTCCTTACCATCATCATACTTAACTGCGAACTCAACACATTCAACTTTTTTGAAATAATTTTCATCAAGTCTTCTAATTAGGCCTGGTTCTCTTAAAGGTTCATAACCTAGAATATCTTGAATTTGAAGAAGAGGCTCACCCATTACATCAACTGTGTGAAGATTTAATTCATGAGTTTTTTCTTCAATGAAGTCCCTTGTTTCCTTTACAACATTTGTATAAACTACAAGGCTGTTTTTAATTTCAGATGCCTTCTCAAGAACTGGTTTTATTTGCTCAATACTATTGTGATAAGGATACCTGATGATTTCATAATTTTCTTTTTCAAACTGTCTTGCAGATGACTTTGCAATTAATTCTCCAGTTTCTCCAATAGAATCTGAGATTACAAAAATAGTGAGTTGATTATCGTCTTTATTCATTTCTCCTCCTATATTATCTCTTGGTCGCAAACATCTACAAAAAGTCTAGTTACATTGGTTTTTGTAAATCTGCCCACAACTTCAAGATCCTTTTCATTTTTTCTTTTAACAACAGGAAGGGCATCAATTCCCTTTGTCACAATTAAGTTGGCAGCCTTATAAACACTGTCTTCTATATCTACATAAAAAATATTAGGCATCCTAGTCATAATTACGCTAATAGGAGTCTCCTTTATATCAGCATCCCCTATCATAAACCTAATTAGGTCCTTTCTCGACACAATCCCTGCAAGATACCCACCTTCTGTTACAAACATAGAAGACAAATCTTCCATAAAAAGATCTACAACTACATCATAAACAGAAGTCTTTTGATCACATGAAAAAGGAAGAGACATGTAATCTTTTAATCGTAAATTCTTGAGGTCATTAGAAATTTGAGAAAAAATAGATTTACCTGTATAAAAATAACCAAACTTTGGTCTTGCTCCTAATATATTTATCATAGTAAGAACAGAAAGGTCAGACCTAATTGTAGCCCTAGATAGTCCGAGAATTTCTGCAATGTCGTCGCCAGTAATAGGTCCCTTTTCTTTTACAATATCAATTATTTCAGTCTGCCTATCGCTGAATTTCATTTACTCACCGACCTATTCCACAATATTTTCGATTTTTAATATTTTTTGAATATTTTCCTCTATCCTATTGATTAGTCCAAGTCTATTTTCTCTTACTTTTTCGTCTTCATCCATTACCATTACATTGTCAAAGAATACATCTATTGCAGGAATTAGTTCATTTAACAAGTCCATAGCTTCTTTGTAATTTTCAGATGATATGGCTTCATTAAACTTATTATCAACTTCTACAAACTTATTGTATAAGTCTTTTTCCGCATCTTCTTTAAATAATTCTTCATTAATTTCTAATAGGTCAACATTCTTAGTTAAGTTGTTTATTCTATTGTATGCATCAACAAATTTGCTTCTATCTTCATTAAACCAGTCATTTAATTCATTTGCTTTGTCAAATATATTGTGGATTTCACTCTCAGGAATTAGGATAGAGTCAATTATATCGTATCTTATTCCTTCTTCTTGAAGCATTGTTTTTATTCTTCCAAAGAAAAAGTCTCTTACATTTTCAATAACTTCTTCGTGGTTAAATGTTAATCCAAGGTCATTAATGTATTCGTATAAACTTGCTTCTACAGCTTCATTTAAGTCAAATTTCCAAGAATTATTTCTAATAATATTTATTACACCTATTGCAGACCTTCTTAATGCAAAGGGGTCTGTAGAACCAGTAGGAATTTCTCCAATTGCAAATAGACCTGCAATTGTATCAATTTTATCTGCAAGAGAAAAGATTGATCCTACACTAGATTTTGGAAGAGCGTCCCCTGCAAATTTAGGAAGATATTGTTCTCTAATTGCAGTAGCAACAATATCCTTTTCGCATGATTTTAGGGCGTAAATTTCTCCAATAACACCTTGAAGCTCTGTAAATTCAATTACCATTTTTGTAGTTAAATCAGCCTTAGATAAGTGTGCCACTCTTTCTATTGCGTCAATTGCTTCATCTGCAAAAGATAGAGATTCTGCAATTTTCTTTGCAACAACTCCATCCCTTTTTTCTTTTTCAAGCATTGTTCCAAGCTTATCATGGAATAAAACTCCGCCTAGATTTTCTACATAATCTTCAAGTGGCTTAGAGATGTCATCATCATAGAAGAATTTAGCATCTTCAAGTCTTGCTCCAAGTACTTTTTCATTTCCTGCAATTACTATATCTTCGTAATCTCTTGTACCATTTCTTACTGTAATAAAATATGGCAAAAGTTCTCCATCTTGAGAGTAAATAGGAGTAAATCTCAAGTGGTCAATCATTGTTGTAGTTACAACTTCCTTTGGAAGACTTAGGTACTTTTCTTTAATACTTCCTTTGATTGGACTTGGGTATTCAACAATGTAGGTAAGTTCTTCTAATAAATCTTCATTTTCGTGAATTTCCCCACCAAGAGATTTTGCAATTTTTGTAGATTCATACTTTATGATTTCTCGTCTCTTGTTTTGATCTAAAATTACATAGTTGTCTTCTAGAAGTTTTTCATAATTTTCTACATTATCAATTTTAATTTCTGATGAACCTAAAAATCTATGTCCCTTAGTTGTATTTCCAACATGGATTCCTTCAAATTCAAATTCAACAACCTTGTCATTTAAAAGTGAAACAACCCATCTTATTGGTCTGGCAAATCTAATATTTTTACCACCCCAACGCATATTTTTAGGGAAGTTAATATCTTTAATAAGGTCTGGTATTATATCCTTTAATATTTCTGCAGATTCTTTTCCAATTGAAGAAATGTGGGCAAATACATAATCTGTACCCTTTACTTCTTTAATTACAATATCATCTTCAGTGATTTTTTGAGATTTCATAAATCCTAAAAGAGGTTTAGTAGGATTTTTCTCATCGTCATAGGCAATTTTTACAGCAGGTCCCTTTACTTCTTTTGTAATGTCCTTTTGTTTTTCATCTAAGCCTTCGATAATTAGACTAAGTCTTCTTGGAGTTGCATAAACTTTCACATCTTCAAATCCAAGTTCATTTTCAACTAATAGTTTTTGAGATTTTTCTTCAAGTTGTTCTATTGCCATGTTGACAAATCTTGATGGCAACTCTTCAACTCCAATTTCAAGTAAGTATTTATTCATCTATTTCACCTCTGTTTATAAGGGGATAGTTCATTTCTTCTCTGTGCTTTAAGTGTGTCTTTGCTACAATTCTTGCAAGATTTCTAACTCTTTGAATATAGCTTGTTCTTTCAGAAACAGAAAGAGCTCCTCTAGCGTCTAATAAGTTAAATGCGTGAGAACACTTAAGAGTGTAGTCATAAGCATCTATAACAATGTCTTCTTCAATAGTTCTTTGAGCTTCAGCTTCATACATATCAAAAAGTTTTCTAAGCATATCAACATCAGCTGTTTCGAAGGCATACTTGGAGTGTTCAAATTCGTTTTTCTTAAATACTTCTCCATAAGTAATGTTTTCGTTATATTGGATGTCATAAACTGACTCAACATTTTGAAGATACATAGCAATTCTTTCAAGTCCATAAGTTAATTCAGCACTTTCAAGATCAAGGTTGACTCCACCTACTTGTTGGAAATAAGTAAACTGAGTTACTTCCATGCCATCAAGCCAAACTTCCCAACCAAGACCCCATGCACCAAGTGTAGGAGATTCCCAGTTATCTTCAACAAATCTAATGTCGTGTTTTTTTGGGTCAATTCCAATTGCAAAAAGAGAATCTAGGTAAAGTTGTTGGACATCCTCTGGAGATGGTTTTAAGATAACTTGCAGTTGGTGATGTTGGTATAGTCTATTTGGATTTTCCCCATATCTACCATCAGCAGGTCTTCTTGAAGGTTCAACGTAAACTACCTTCCATTCCTCAGGTCCAAGAGACCTTAAGAAAGTGTTTGGATTCATTGTTCCAGCACCTTTTTCAATATCGTAGGGTTGCATTATAATAGCTCCCTTTTCCTTCCAATAATTTTCCAATGTCATTATTAAATCTTGGAAATACATTTTTTCCTCCTTAATTAAACAGCTTGTCAGACTTAAAACTGCTTATATCTAAATTGTATTTTATATATTTTATTATAATATTATGCAGGTATTTTTTTCTGCTATTTTCGAAATCTTCTATATTTTCTAAATCTTCTAACTTTCCATATAAAATTGAATTTAAAAAGATCAAATCCCTTCTTGTCAGTGAATAAGAGTAAGGATCCTGAAAATCAATAATTCCTTCTCTTATGGAAAAGTAAGATTTTTCTTTTATATCAAGTTTAGGCCTGTAACCTATAAAGCTAAGATACTTAAGTTCAAAGGCCAAGGCAAGACCAATGGGATCTTTGGTGAAATTGAAAAATTTTAAGGTTTTTCTCAAAAGGTCAAAAGCCTTTTTATTGGCCTCACCATTTATTGAAGATTTATCTATAATTTCTAGTAATAAGGATGCATAAATTAAATTATCATAGTTTTCTCTTATTTTAAAATTTGATTCTAAAATTTTTGAATCACTAATATAAAAAAAACTTTGTCCCTTTTTTAATAGGTATTCATTTAGACCAAAAACTTGAGAAACACTTAAGTTTCTTGATCTTGGACTCATAGCTCCCTTGACCATAATGGAAATTTTTCCATACTCTTTGGTAAAAACCCTAATTATTTTAGAAGACTCACCGAATTCCATTTCGTTTAAGACAATTCCCAGGGTATAATTATTTGTCGTAACCAAATCTTTTTACCAAATTGTCTCTATCTCTCCAATTTTTCTCAACCTTAACCCAAATTTGAAGATTCACCTTGGCATCGAGAAGTCTTTCAGCTTCCTCTCTGGCTTCAGTCCCAATTCTTTTTAACATGGATCCACCTTTACCAATTAAAATCCCCTTGTGAGAATCTCTTTCAACGTAGATGTTTGCATCAATGTCATAGATGTTTTTGTCTTCTCTTTTTTTGAATTTTTCAATAGAGATTGCAAGACCATGAGGGACTTCTTCATTAAGGTACATTAAGCCCTTTTCCCTTATAATTTCTGCCACGATGAATCTCTCATTTTTGTCAGTAATCATATCTTCGGGATAATACATTGGTCCAGGCTTTAAATACTTTTTAAGGCTTTCTAGATAAATATCTACACCATCATTTTTCATTGCAGAAATAGGAATTATATCATCGAATATATCTTCTTCAGCATACATAGAAATTATTTCTAAGAGCTCTTCTTTTTTTATCGTGTCGACTTTATTTATTAAAAGAATAATAGGTAGTTTTCCCTTATATTCTTTTAGTAAATCTATAATTGACCTTTCTGCCTTACCTATTCTCTTAGAAGTGTCAACTATATAAGTGATAACATCTGAATCTTCAATTCCCTCTTTTGATTCAGTTAACATAAATTCGCCTAACTTATTTTTAGGCTTTTGAATGCCAGGCGTATCTAAAAATATTATTTGTGCTTCATCATCTGTGTGAATAAAGGTAATATTTTGTCTAGTAGTTTGCGGTTTTGAAGAAATAGCTGAAATCTTTTCTCCGATTATAGCATTTAATAATGTTGACTTACCAACATTTGGCCTACCAATTACTGATACATATCCTGATTTAAAATTATTTTCTGTCATTTTCATCTCCATCTAGATCTTCTGGACCAAAGGAATGTGGTAGTATATCCTCCATTCCAAAAATTTTATAGTCATCTGTAGAGTTAGCTATTATAATTTCAGGATTTCTAGAAAATTCACGAATAACTTGTCTACATACTCCACAAGGAAAAGTGTAGTCACTGTCCCCAACTATTGCTATCTTTTTTATCTCTCTTTTGCCTTCAGATACCGCTTTAAATATAGCAGTTCTTTCTGCACAATTAGTTGGAGAATAAGAAACTATTTCTATATTTCCACCAGAGTAAACTGATCCATCTTCCATCTCAACAGCACAACCCACATTAAAATGTGAGTAAGGCGTATATGTCATTTTATCTCTTGCATCAAGCGCAAGTTCAATTAATTCATTATATTCCATTTATCCTACCACCTTGAAAACAAATATTGCAACACAAACCCCAAGTATAGCTCCAACTACAACTTCAGATACCTTGTGTATCTTCCCTTCAACCCTACTTTCTGCAACTAGAAAGGCAAGCCCAAAGGAACAAAGTGTGATAAGTGAATTTTCCGCAATCATAGTTATTATTGTTGCTGCACAAAAAGAAATTGCAGAGTGACCACTTAGTCCGCCACCTTGAAAGTAAGTGCCACCACTTTTTTTCGCCATTAAAAGTTTAGCACCAACTGTCGCTATTATAATTATAAGTAGAGACACGAAGGCCAAGTGATTTGGCATATTTTTTATTTTAAATAAGAGCAGGTCGCCAAAGGATGCAAATTTGTCATAAAAAACTAGATAAGCAACAACAATAGCATTAAGAGCCGTAATTAAAACAGCGCCTGCCGAAACGTCCTTTACATACTTTGCAATAGGGTTGTATTCTTGAACTACTAAGTCAATAGTCCTCTCTATTGCTGTGTTGATCATTTCTGCAAATACTACTAGGGTTATGGCAAAGAGCATAAGTAGAAATTCTGTAGACGATATATCAAAAAAAAGTGACAGGATGATAATTCCAAGAGCAGCAAGGTAATGGAATTTCATATTCCTCTCTGTTCTTAAAACAGAGATAATACCCTGAACAGCATAGTTAAAAGATGAAATAAAACGTCCCTTTTTCATAAAATCACCTATAAATTTCAAGTTCCTTCATGGATAACTTTTCTCTTTCTCTCATTTTCTTTTTGTCTTCATCATCTATATGGTCATAGCCTAAAAGATGAAGGATACTGTGGACTGTCAAATATGATAATTCTCTCTCATGAGAATGACCAAGCTCTTCTGCTTGTTCCATAACTCTTCTTGTATTTATTATAACATCTCCAAGAATCCTCTTGTCTATAATAAATTCATCATCCATAGGAAACGACAATACATCAGTGGACCTATCAACTCCTCTGTAGTCCCTGTTGAGGTCTCTTATTTCTTCATCACCAACAAAGGAAACTGAAACTTCAACCTCATCATCAATTTCTTCAACTTTTAATACAGAAGCTATGGATTTTTCAACTAGAGATTTTATTTTTTCTGTTATTTCAATATCATCTTGCCTGTCGTCATAGTAAACTTCCATTATTTACTCCAATTCTTTGACTTTTTAGCTTCAATTACCTTTTTGCTCTTATCATTTGTCTTTTCATATTTTTCATAAGCATCAATAATTCTTTGAACTAGAGCATGACGAACTATATCATTTTTATTTAGATAAGTTATTCCTATACCCTTAACTCCAGCAAGAATTTTTAGTACGGTTTTTAATCCAGATTGCTTGCCACTTGGCAAATCAATTTGTGTAACGTCACCAGTTACAATTGCCTTAGACCCGTATCCAAGCCTTGTTAAGAACATCTTCATCTGCTCATTTGTAGTGTTTTGTGCCTCATCTAGGATTACAAAAGCTGAATCCAGGGTCCTACCCCTCATATAAGCAAGGGGTGCAACTTCAATTAATCCTTTTTCAAATAAATTGTTATATGTGTCGTGTCCAAGTATTTCAAAGAGGGCATCATAAAGTGGTCTCAAGTAAGGATCAACCTTATTTTGCAAATCTCCTGGCAAGAAGCCTAGGTTCTCTCCAGCTTCAACAGCAGGTCTTGTAAGTATTATTCTATTGACTTCCTTTGCTTTAAAAGCACGAACTGCTGCAGCCATAGCAAGATAAGTCTTACCTGTACCAGCAGGCCCAATTCCAAAAACAATGTCGTTGTTATTTATATTGTCAATATATCTCTTTTGCCCTAGAGTCTTTGCCCTTATTGGCTTGCCCATAGATGTATATACAAGAGTGTCTTTTAAAAGTTCAGAGACAGGTCTCTTTTCATTGTTTTTTATAAGTGAAATAGCATATCTTACATCAGATAGGCTCAAGCTATTTTGTTTCCTAGCAGTCTCAACTAAGTTTGTTAATAGTATTACTCCATCTTCAACTGCATCTTCTTCACCACTTACAAAAATTTTATCTGCCCTAGATTTTATATTAAGAGCAAGTTCTTTCTCTATAAGATTAATATTTTCATCTAACTTTCCAAATACAATTGACATTAAATTTATATCATTAATTTCAATGGATTTTTCCATTTTTGCCAAAAATATACCCCCTTAAACATGACTTTAATAATATCATAAAAAGGCCTACTTTTCCATATATTATGGAAAGCAAGCCTTGATTTATCTTAGACTTAAAGGTTTATCAAAAATTTCTTTATATATTTGAATTTTAGGTAAATCATCTTCATCAAAGTTTAGAAAATCCCCAGTTGAAACTTGATCCTCTTCATCTTCATAAATCACCCTGTCAGATTCACATTCTTTTATGAATTCACTGTCAAAAATTTTATCAGGCATCTTTTCAAGATTCATAGAACCCTCCAAGATTTCCTTATCAGGTTTAATTTTTGATTTCCTGGAATCTTCATCAAGGGAAGACTTTTTTTCTAAAATCTTTTCTTTTAATTCTCTTTGAGCATAAATAGGATCTTTATTGATTAATTTCTTATCCTTTTTTTCCTTAACTTTATTTTTAGATTTATCTTTTTCTTCATTGAAAATTTCTTTAAAACTTTTACCTAAGCTTTCTTTCTTGTCTTTACTTTTTTCTTTTTCTCTCTCTTTTTCCTTTTCTTCTTTGATTATTCTTTTTATTTCATCTATTAAACTTTCTGAATCTGATGATGTGTTTCCTCGAGAACCTTTAGAATTATTATTTCTTCTCTCATCCTCATAAAAATCTTCTGTAACCTTTTTCTTGCCCCTATTTAAAATAGTGATTAGGACTTTAAAGATTACAATAAAGATTATAGCTGGCATGAGAGAAATAATACCAATCAAAAGGCTAAAAACAGGTCCCATTATTTATTTTCCTTCTTGTGGTTTCTTTCAGGAATTTTAGAAATTGACTTTCTCATATCAGTATCAGAGTTTAAATTTTGCATTTTATAATAATCAAAGACTCCAAGTTTTCCGCTTTTTAGAGCTTCTGCCATGGCAATAGGAACTTGAGATTCTGCTTCAACTACCTTTGCCCTCATAGCTTCTACTTCAGCCTTCATTTCTTGTTCACGAGCAAGGGCCATAGCACGTCTTTCAGATGCCTTGGCTTCAGATATTCTCTTATCAGCTTCAGCTTGGTCAGTTTGTAATCTTGCACCAATATTTCTTGCTACGTCAACATCAGCAATATCAATCGATAAAATTTCATAAGCTGTACCTGAGTCAAGTCCCTTATCTAATACTACTCTTGAAATTGAATCAGGGTTTTCTAAAACTGACTTATAGCTTTGTGAGGAACCTACAGTTGTTACAATACCTTCACCAACTCTAGCAATAATAGTTTGTTCACCTGCACCACCAACTAGTCTTTCTATGTTGGCCCTAACAGTAACTTTAGCCTTAACTATAACTTCGATTCCATCTTGTGCAACAGCAGAAATATTTGGTGTTTCAATAACTTTTGGATTAACAGAAACTTGAACTGCTTCCAGAACATCTCTACCTGCAAGGTCAATTGCTGCTGCTCTTTCAAATTGAAGAGGTATATTGGCCCTTTGAGCAGCTATAAGAGCATCCACAAGGGTATTTACATTACCACCTGCAAGATAGTGAGCTTCAAGACTTGAAATTTCTAGATTAAGTCCAGCCTTAGTCGCCTTTATAGCTGGTCTAACAATTCTTGATGGCTTAACTCTTCTAAGTTTCATTCCTATAAGCTCTGATATCTTAATTTTAACACCAGAGAAAAATGCAGTTACCCAAAGCCCAACTGGTACAAAGGACAAGAACATAGAAACTACTATGATTATTACTGCAATTATAAATATACTTCCAATTGGATAATTAGACATAAATCCTCCTAATTCTTTTCGACGTAAACTATTGCGCCGCTAATTCTAACAACAACTACAGATTCATCTTTACCAATAAATCCAGCGTCTGACACTACTTCTATCTTCCTATCTCCAATTAGGGCAAATCCTGTTGGCCTAAGAGGAGTCTTAGTTATTAAAACATCACCTGGCGAAACTTCTTCAGTTTCTACGCTTAAATAACCTTCCTCACTAGAACTTTCTTTAAAAAGTCTGAGTTTATTTATTGCATCAGACTTAATACCTCTTTTAAAAAGTGCATAACCAAGGATTAAGGCTATGACTAGGGCTAATGCTAAAGAGAATAGGGCAAAATACAAGTCGCTCATAGATAGAACTAGTCCAGTAGAGACTGCGATAATTCCACTTACTCCAGCTACACCAAATCCAGGTATCATAATTTCAAAGGCTAATAAAAGTAGACCTACCACAAAAAGAGATATTTCAAAAAAGTTTGTATTGCCCATCTTAATTGAGCCCCAGAAAAAGGTAATGAAAGCAGCTATTGATAAGATCCCAGATATTCCAAAGCCTGGAGTCATTATTTCAAAGACAGCTGTGACAATTGCAATAATTAATAAGGCTGTAAAAACATAATCATTTGAAAAAATACTTTCTATAGATCTTCCACTTCCATCTTGTGCATAAACAAAATTTATTAATATCATTAAAATTGGGAGACTATAAAATATTTTATTTAGTTTTTTCAATTTAACCTCCTTCTCTATTTTTTATAATTTTACCCCAAATTTCTAACTTTTAAAATCTACTAGTTCTTTTATAAATTCATTTTATATTTTCTTTATTAATAAAAAACATTTTGTTTGTAAAAAATATATAAATTTTATTTTTATTTTTTATTATTAATCTATTGGGCTTTTCTTCTCATCTTCATATGCTTCTCTAATACAAGTATAATGTGTAGATTCTAATTTTTCATTAAAAACTGTTCTTTCTATTATGTTTTTTATTATCAAATCTAACTTTCCATCTTCCCTGTAGTCCGCTGGAGCAAAATATTTTATTCTCTTATCCTTAATCATTTTATAAACTTTATCCTTTGAATGTTTATGCTTAGGATCAAAAACTCCAATAGAATATCCTCCATAAGTATTAACAAGCTTCATACATGGAATATCAGTATCACTGTCTCCAATATATACAATATTTCTAAAGGGGACTCTTATTTCATCAGGAGGAAAAAAGTCATTAATGCCAGGATCATTAATATCCAAAGTGCCCTTTTGAATCCTAAATAAAAACTGAGTTTTATTGGTATAATTCACAACTTGTGCTGGCCACTCTGCCACACCCTCTTCATTGTAATAAAAGGAACTGGCATATATTTTTTCAAATTCACCCTTCTTGGCAATATCTGTTCCCTCTATCATTTCTTTAATTCCTGAAGAAATTATATAGTGCTCTACAATAACGCCTCTCTCAGCGCCGTATTCTCGTATGCGTTTAAACCAATCCTCAACACCTGGAAATAAATTAACCTCAGAACCATATTCTTCTAAAGTCTTCCTATCTAACTTATGATGGTCTATTGATTCTTTTACCATCATATACATGTAGGCTAGGTTTTCGTCCATATCATTATCTTCTGCCATACCATTAGACTTATTCCAAAATTCACTAACTTTATATTCCAAAGATTGAATGTATCCTTGAGCCTGCATCTCATTAGGTGTTAGTGTTTTATCAAAGTCATAGCATATAGCTATAACAGGTTTTTTTCCCTTATTTCTTCTTGAATAATTATCATTAAACATAAATACTCCTCTTGAAATTTTCAATTTCTTTAAAATATTATTTAATTTCAATATGTTAAATATAAAAATCTGTAAAAAAAAAACCCAGGGAAATTCCCCGAGTTTTAATTTAATAATTCTCTGGCAATAGCATTGACTTGCTTGCCATCTGCCTTGCCCTTAATTAATGGCATGACATTTTTCATTAATTTTCCAATATCCTTCATTGATGTTATTTCATTTTCGTCAATTACTTTTTGTATAATTCCTTTTAATTCTTCATCTGATAATTGCTCAGGTAAGTAATCAAGTAATATTTCAATTTCTTGGTTAGTATGTTCAACCAAGTCTTCTCTATTACCTTTTTTAAATTCTTCAATTGACGATTTCTTTTCTTTTAGCTGTTTTCCAATAATGTTTTCAACATCACTGTCAGTAAGCTCAACTCGTTCATCTACTTCTTTTTGTTTAATAGCTGCACGAACCATGGTGATAACATCTTTTCGAAGTTTATCTTTATTTTTCATAGCATCCTTTAGATCTGCCATGAGTCTCTCTTTTAGAGACATAAGAACACCCTCTTTAGTATCTGTGTTTTTTTCTGCGTGCCTCTTCGGATTTTTTCTTCCTTCTAACACTTGGTTTTTCGTAATGTTCTCTTTTTCTTACTTCTTTGAGAACTCCACTTGTGGCACATTGTCTTTTGAATCTTTTTAGAGCATTGTCTAAAGATTCGTTTTCACCAACCCTGATTTCGGACATTTTTTAACCTCCTCTCGTAGAAAAGAGTATGGCCTTTCGGCCAATTTAGGTTTATTATACTCTATAAATCCCAAAACTTCAATAATATTTTTCTTATTTAAAATTTAATTTTTTCAAATATTTTTTTTATTTTATCTATCTAAGTTCGCGATTTTTTCTTTCATTCTTCTTGTTAACAAGATAAGTTATTCCAATGACAGAAGCCGAAATTAAAATCTTTATTAGCATTAGCCCCATAAACTGCCAAGAAAGTGGATTTAAGATAACATCTCCAAGAAGGGTGTTTGTTATAACTCCAATAGACGCACCTAATAATGATGAAGTTATGTATTTTATATAATTGGTCTTACAGGCTCCAAAATAAAAACTTAAAATATCACAGGGAAACCAACCTATTAGCCTGATTATAAAACTTGCAAGAAATTCATTTTTCTTTTGCATCTCAACAAGTTTATCAATTTTGGGATATTTCTTCTTTAGATAATCCATTTCTTCTGTACCGGACCATCTTCCCAATACAAAAGGAATTGTGAGTGTAATGGCTAAACCAAGATAGCTGACAAAAATAGCTTTTGCTGGTTTAAATAAAATTCCACTTGCTAGGTAAAGAGATGGCAGAGGAATTATAATTGTAAGGCTCTTAACTGCAAATAGACTTAAAAGAGAAATAATGGACTTCCTTGGGTTACCACTTGCGTTTTCAATTATAGAATCAATACTCATATTTCCACTTCGAGTTAAGATTAAAAGTATTATTATTAACGAAAAAGAAACTAAGGCAACAATTTGGATTTTTTTGAACCTGTTTTTTATATTTTTATCGCTCTCACTTAAGTTATTGCTTTTTTCTCCCCTATCTTCTATTTGTTTTAACTTTTCTTTTATATTTTTCATATAATCATCTCATTTTTATAATTTTAAATTTAGTGCTTCCTTTGCATCCCTTCTACCCATTTCATATAAGTTTTCTAATTGTTCATGATTTTGACTTAGTGTTTTTAGGTTTCCAATGTCACTTGGAGCTATAATTATTATTTTATTTTCCTTTTCAAGTTCGATTGCTTCCCTTAGACTTTGATTGTAAACTTCATATCTCTTTGCAAAAGCTTTTGAAACTCTTGGATAATTTCTTCTAAGTAATCTTACAAACTTTTTGTCCTTTCTCTTTTCCCTAAAAAAATCTTTGGGTCTTGTTAGAACAAGAATAACCTTATCGCAACCTGCTTCAAAGGCTCTCTTATAAGGAATTGGGTCAGACAGCCCGCCATCAAAGTAAGGGACTCCCTTAACCTCATAAGGATTACAAAGGACTGGAACGCAACATGATGCTTTAATTGGATCATACTCATCTATAATAAGATCTTTCTTATTAAAATATTTTGGCCTGCCTGTCCTTGCATCTGTTGCAACTATTTCAAATTCCATGGGATTTTCCATCATAGTTTTATAGTCAAGAGGATATTCCCCATTTGATGCACTTAGGTCTGAATAGATATAATCTAAATCAATATATGAACCCGTTTTTAAATAATTTTTAAGACTCATATACTCTTTTCTAAAGGCATAATTATTATAAAAGACAAAATTTCTTCTTGGTTGCTTGGCAAGAAAAGACGCACCATTAGCAGCTCCAGCAGAAACTCCAATAAAGTAGTCTCCGCTTATGCCCTCTTCCATTAAATAATCAAAAACTCCTGCTCCATAAATTCCACGTGTTCCTCCACCAACATCAACAAATCCTAATTTCATAAATCATCTTCCTTCTTTAGAGTCTGTTTTCCCATAATGTATTCTTAAATTTATTATATTAAATATTTTCAATTATTGATATAACCAAAAGTCTAAAAGTGTTACAAATTTTTAATTAAAAATTTTTTTATCATAAGTTATTAGACAAATAAAAAAATGCCAGGACATAATCCCGGCATTAGTAAAGTTTTTTATCAACCTGGTGGCCAATTTAAACTTCTTCCTCCAAGTACATGAAAGTGAAGATGATCTACAGTTTGACCTCCGTCTTCTTTGCAATTATTTACAATCCTGTATCCCTTTGTAAGCCCTTCTTCTGCACAAAGCTTTTTCGCAACTAAGAAGATGTGACCTATTAGTTCTTTATGGTCTTCATCAAGATCATCAGCTGATCCAATGTGCTCTTTAGGAACAATCAAAAAATGAGTAGGAGCTTGTGGGTCTATATCTCTAAAAGCATACACAAGTTCATCTTCATAAAGTTTTGTTGAAGGAATCTCTCCCTTAATTATTTTACAAAATAAACAGTCCATACTTACCTCCTTTTGGCTTCAACTTCTTTGCAGAGTTCATTCCACTGACATTCTCCGCAAATCTCTTCTCGCCTATTCTTTGCAAATATTATATCACAGGCAAGCTTTCTTATGTCGGCCCATGAATAAATTTCACCTTCTGATAAGTTTAAAACTTCTAAAACTTTTTTATCATAAGATTTTACCAAGTCATCATTCTCGCACCTAGTCCCGAGATTTTCTGGGCAAGGACCACAAATATCGTCAAGGTCTGCAAGTAATTTAACTTTCGGATTCTCTTTTAGCTGTCCAATGACTTTTGCCATATTTTTTGAAAAGTCATCACTGTAACCCTCACCAACAAAGTTTTCTGTGCACAAGAGGTGGTGTGCTCTAATCTTTAACATTTAATCACCAATAACTTCACAATTTGCAATTTCACCTGTGTCCAAAATTTTTACTTTCTTAATTTTATTCGTAAGGTCCTCCTCAGATTTTGCCTTAACTCTGATGTAGTTTGTTGTGTAGCCATAATATACTCCATCATGTTCTTCTTCAAATAAAACTGATTGAGGGGTTTTCATGTTTTCTCTTTCAAATATTTCTTGGTATTCTTCCCCAAGTGCAATTAATTTTTCAGACCTTTCTTTTTTAATATTGCCATCAATTTGATTTTTCATTTCAGCAGCTTTTGTATTTTTCCTCTTGGAATATTTAAAGACATGAATCCTTGAAAATCCAACTTCTCTTACAATATTCATTGAATCCTCAAAATCTTCATCACTTTCTCCAGGGAAGCCAACTATTATATCAGTTGTTAGTCCTGCATGAGGCATATATTTTCTAATTATTTTTGCCTTTTCAATATATTCTTCACGAGTGTACCTTCTATTCATTGCCTTTAAGATATTGTTAGATCCACTTTGAAGGGAAAGATGGAAGTGATCGCATAATTTTCCTGTCTTTACTGCTCTTTCCATAAATTCATCTGTAATAATAAGCGGTTCAACTGAAGAAAGTCTAATTCTTTCGATTCCATCAACTTCAGCAATAGCTTCGATTAGGTCAATTAATCTCATATCGCCAATGTCCTTGCCAAAAGACCCAATGTGAATTCCTGTTAAGACAATTTCTTTAAAGCCCCTATCTGCAAGTGTTCTTGCCTCTCTTACTGAGTCTTCAATTGTTCTAGACCTAATGGGTCCTCTTGCAAAGGGAATTATGCAGTAGGTGCAAAATCTGTTGCAACCATCTTGGACCTTCATATAAGCACGAGTCCTGTTGTTACTGTCAAAGTTTGTCGTATTTGCAAACTCACGTACATTTTTTAAGTTCTTAACAATATTTATTTTTTCATCATTTTCTTTAGACTCTTCAATTAAGTCAACAATCCTATCTCTTTCAGTTGTTCCAACAACAACATCAACTCCCTCAATACTTTTTACTTCATCGGGAGAAACTTGTGAATAGCAACCTACTACTGCCACAACTGAATCTGGGTTGTTTTTCTTTGATTTTCTAATAAACTGTCTTGATTTTCTATCTGATAAATTTGTAACTGTGCAAGTATTAACAATATAAACGTCACTAAAGTCATCATTTTCAACTTGTCTATATCCCCTACTTTCAAAAAGTTCACTCATGGCTTCTGATTCGTACTGGTTAACCTTACAGCCAAGAGTTAAAATTGAAAAAGTTTTTTCCATTACTCACACTCCTTTGCGTGTATTATATAAAATGAAGCACTTATAGCTGCAGTCTCTGCGCGAAGTATTCTCCTGCCAAGTCCAACTTTTTTAGCTTCACTCAAAATTTCAAGTTCTCTTTCTGATATGCCACCCTCTGGACCAATGACAAGTCCAATATTGTTGCTAAGAGATCTTGTTATTTCCCCTAATTGGGTCTTATTTTCATCTTCATAACATAAAACTAAATCTCCAGAAAACTTTAAAATATCTTCTGTCTTTATTATGTCGTGAACAAGAGGTATGACATCTCTTTTTGATTGCTTTGCAGCAGATTCTACGATTTTTTGAAATCTTTCCATTTTCTTTTCTTTTTTCTTAGAAATATCTGGTATTGTCCTATCCATTATGACTGGATAAAAATCGCTAACCCCAATTTCTGTTGCATGCCTTAGGACATCTTCAGACTTGTTGTTTTTGAGGACACTAAAAAATAAGGAAAGTCTCACCTTAGATTCATTGGATTCTTGAACTTCCCCAAGATTTTTTATTTTTCCACCTTCATAAGCGAAAGAAAAAATCCCATCTTCAAAAACAACTTGAAAGACTTCCTCATCATTTATCCTAATTACATTTCTAAGGTGGTGGAGGGTTTCTTCTTTAAGATTTGTATTACCTTCAAACCTTCTATCTTCAAAAAATCTATACATTTAATCTTCCTACAATGGCAACCCAATTATTTTTTTCTAACTCGTCAATGATTTCAAAACCATTTTCTTCTAGGGCATGAATTACCATTTGCCTTCTCTCTTTTATAATTCCAGAAGTTATAAAAATTCCACCCTTTTCCATGTGGTTCTTGAGATTTTTGATCTCATCTACAATTATTTCTGCAATAATATTGGAAACTATTAGGTCTGCTCTTCCCTTAACAACATCAAGAAGATTTCCCTTCTTAATTTCCACCTTGTCTTCAAGATTATTTAGACCTGCATTTTCATGAGAAGCATCAATGCACTTATCATCTATATCAACTGCAAGAGCTTTCTTTGCCCCAAGTTTTAGACCTGCTATAGCAAGTATGCCTGAACCACAACCTATGTCAAAAATATCATCGTCTTTATTTACATATCTCTCTAAGAGTTCAAGGCACATATAAGTTGACTCGTGAGTTCCTGTACCAAAGGCCATACCTGGATTAATTTTTATAACGACTCTATTATCATTGTCATAATCTTCCCACTCAGGAACTATGGCAAGCTTTTCGCCAATTTCTAGTGGTTTATAATATTTTTTCCAATTATTCGCCCAGTCTTCATCGTCCTTTTCTTCAACAAGACATTGACCAAGTTTCTTTTCACTTAACTCAGCCTTTAAATTATTTGCATCTTCCATATTTTCTGGATAAACCCTAAGAGCAAAGATATCTTCATTTGAATTTAAAAGAGGATAGTCAATAAAGTCCCAATCCTTCTCATCTTGGTCAAGCTCATCCACTATGTCGCTAGAAATTTCTTCTGTTGTATAAATTCCATAATCAAATAGAATTCCTTCAATGATATCTTTTTTATCCTTTGAAGTATTTATTGTCATTTCAATGTATTTCATCTAATCACCTTGTTTCATTATATTATAGATAATTTTTTTATACAATTTAAAAAATGCGAATCAGTGATCCGCATTAATCAAATAAATTTTTCAACTTATCTAAAAATGATTTTTTATTTTCTGCAACTTCTGGTTCAGTCTCTCTTAACTCTTCAAGGAGTTTTCTTTGTTCATTGCTAACCTTCTTAGGAATTATAATGTCAACTTTGAAGAAGAGGTCTCCCCTTTGTTTGTCCCTGTTGACATAAGGAACTCCTTCTCCCTTTAGTCTAAAGACAGTTCCACCTGTAGTTCCCTTTGGAATATCATAATCAACAATTTTTTCAAGTGTTGGAACTTTTATCTTTGCACCAAGGACTGCGTCTGAATAAGAAATTGGAATATTTAGGTAAATATCATTGCCCTCTCTCTTGAAGACTGCGTCTGACCTAACTCTAATGTAGACAAAAATGTCTCCATTTTCTCCACCATTTTCTCCAACAGATCCTTGGTTCCTAAGTGAAATAATGTTTCCAGTGTCAACTCCCTTAGGAATGTTTACTTTTAACTTCTTAGTTCGTGCCTTAGATCCTCTTCCGCCACATTCCTTACAAGGCTTTTCTATAACTTCGCCTGTTCCATTACAATCTTCACATGCAGAAGTCCTTACAAACCTACCAAAAGGTGTGTTTTGTTCTGAGGTAACCTGACCTGAGCCGTTACAAGTCTCACAAGTGTGTTTTTCACTTCCCGGTTCCATCTTGCTGCCGTGACAGTGGGAACACTCTTCCCTAACCTTTACAGAAATTTCTTTTTCTACACCAAAAATTGCTTCAAAGAAATCTAAAGTTATGTCTACTCTTGCATCAGGTCCCTTCTTTGGCATGTCTTTTCTGTTTGCATATTCATATCTATTTGATCTTGAGCCGCCAAAAACATCAAAGATGTCATCAAAGATATCAGAGAAACCTCCGAAGCCACCGCCTCCAGATCCACCCATGTTGCCCTTAAGTCCTTCTTCGCCATAGACATCGTAGATTTGTCTTTTTTCATCATCGGCTAAGACTTCATAGGCATAGGAGATTTCTTTAAATTTTGCCTCAGCAACTTCATCTCCTGGATTTAAGTCGGGGTGATACTTTTTAGCAAGCTTCTTATAAGATCTCTTCAATTCTTCTTTAGTTACATTTTTTTCAACTTCAAGAATTTCATAAAAATTTCTCATCTTCCACCTCAATAGTTCTATATTCTAATATAAAAACTACAAAAAAGAAAGTTTAATTCTACTTTTATGTTTTTATACTAGATTTAAAAAGAAAATTTATAAAAATTCAGAATATAATTTTCTACATAAAAAAAGTTGCAGCCGAAACTGCAACATTTTTATTTAATTATTATTCTTCGTCTTCGTCTACAACTTCATAGTCAGCGTCAACTACATCGTCATCAGCTTGTTGTTGTCCACCATCAGCTTGACCTTCTTGTTGTTTATAAATTTCTTCTGAAATTGCGTAGAAGGCTTGAGTTAATTCTTCAGTCTTAGATTTAATAGCTTCAAGATCTTCGCCATCTTTTACATCCTTAAGTCCCTTGATTGCTTCTTCAATCTTAGTCTTGTCTGCATCAGAAATCTTTCCTTCAACATCCTTAAGTGTGTTTTCAGATTGGTAAATCATTGAATCAGCGTTGTTTCTTGCTTCGATTAAATCTTTCTTCTTAGCATCTTCTTGAGCATACATTTCTGCTTCCTTAACTTTCTTTTCGATTTCTTCTTCATTTAAGTTAGTTGAAGATGTAATAGTGATGTGTTGTTCTTTACCAGTACCCTTGTCCTTAGCACTTACATTTACAATACCATTTGCATCAATATCAAATGTTACTTCAATTTGTGGCACTCCTCTTCTTGCTGGTGCAATACCATCAAGTGTAAATCTACCAAGAGTTACGTTGTCTTTTGCCATTTGTCTTTCACCTTGAAGTACGTGAATTTCTACAGAAGTTTGATTATCTGCTGCAGTTGTAAATACTTGTGACTTCTTAGTTGGGATTGTTGTATTTCTTTCAATAAGTCTTGTTGTAATGTTACCCATTGTTTCAATTCCTAGAGAAAGTGGTGTTACGTCAAGAAGAAGTAAGTCCTTAACATCTCCAGAAAGAACTCCACCTTGGATAGCTGCACCAAGAGCTACACATTCGTCTGGGTTAATATCCTTTTGAGGTTGCTTTCCAGTTAACTTTTTAATACATTCTTGAACTGCTGGAATTCTTGTAGAACCACCAACTAAAAGAACCTTGTCTATTTCATTTGCATTAAGTCCTGCATCCTTTAAAGCATCCTTAACAGGTCCTTCAGTCTTCTTAACAAGATCTGCTGTAAGTTCATCGAACTTAGCACGAGATACGTCCATATTTAAGTGAAGTGGACCAGATTGTGAAGCTGTGATAAATGGAAGGTTGATATTTGTTGACATTGTAGAAGATAGTTCCTTCTTAGCCTTTTCAGCTGCTTCCTTAAGTCTTTGAAGACTCATGTTGTCAGCCTTAAGATCAATTCCATTTTCCTTTTTGAATTCTTCAGCAATATAGTCGATTAATCTATTGTCGAAGTCATCTCCACCAAGTTTGTTGTTACCACGAGTTGCGTGTACTTCGAATACACCGTCAGAAAGTTCAAGGATAGATACGTCAAATGTACCACCACCAAGGTCATAAACCATAACAGTTTGTGCTTCAGTGTCCTTGTCTTCTCCATAAGCAAGTGCAGCTGCAGTTGGTTCGTTTACAATTCTCTTTACATCAAGTCCTGCAATTCTTCCTGCGTCTTTAGTTGCTTGTCTTTGAGCATCTGTGAAGTAAGCTGGAACTGTAATAACAGCTTCTGTAATCTTTTCTCCAAGATAAGATTCTGCGTCAGCCTTTAATTTTTGTAGAATCATAGCTGAAATATCTTGTGGAGAGTAAGTTTTGTCGTCAATTTTTACGTTAAAATCAGAACCCATGTGTCTCTTAATAGAAGAGATTGTTCTATCAGGGTTTGTGATTGCTTGTCTCTTAGCAGTTTCACCTACTAATCTTTCGCCATCTTTTGTAAAAGCTACTACTGATGGAGTAGTTCTGTTACCTTCAATGTTAGGAATAATTACAGATTCTCCACCTTCCATTACTGCTACTGCAGAGTTAGTTGTACCTAAGTCAATACCAATTATTTTTCCCATATATATTTCCTCCTAAAATTCTTATTGTGAAACTTTGACCATTGCAGGTCTTAGTGTTTTCTCGTTAATTAAATAACCTTTTTGCAATACTTCTATAACATAACCACTGTCGTATTCATCAGAATCTTCAGTGAGTACTGCGTGATGATACATTGGATCAAACTCTTGTCCCAATGCTTCCATCTCAACTATACCGTCTTTTGCAAGAACGTCAGTAAGTTGATTTTTTATCATTAATATTCCTTCATAAGTTGAGTCCTTGTCCTTTATGGAATCCAAGGCTCTTTCAAAATTATCTATGACAGGAAGTAAGTCATTTGCAATTTTTTTAACTCCAAGTTCAACATATTCAGACTTTTGTGCCTCAGTCCTTCTCTTATAGTTAGAGAAGTCTGCTTGAAGTCTCATAAATTTATCTGTTAAGTCTTGATATTTTTCATCATCAGAAGCTTCTACTTCAGCTTCTTCATTTATATCAAGTTCTTCTTCTTTCATATCTATATCTTCATCATTTTGTAAATCATCTTTTTTTATATCTTCATTCGTCATGTACTCCCTCACATTTCTTTCAATCCACTTTTCACAGCGTCGCTAAATACTTTAACGACTTTAACCAATCTCATGTAGTCAATCCTAACTGGTCCAATAAGTCCAATACTTCCATAGATTCCATTTTCTCTAGAGAAAGGAGCTCTAATAATAGTATTTTCCTTCATGAGACTTGCGCTATTTTCTGCTCCAATGATAACCTCAACATCGCTGGTAAAATTATCATTTTTTAGAATTTGAAATAGGCTGTCCCTATCTTCTACTAGACTCATGAAATCTCTTGCCTTGTCTAGGTCCTTATATTCATCAAAGTTTAAAATATTTGTAAGACCATCATAGTAGATGTCAATAGAAGAGACTTTTTTGTTAAATTGACTAGCAATTTTTACAATATCAGAAATAAATTTTCCATGCCTTATATAGTCATCTGAAAGTGAAATCTTAAGAGATTCAATTTCATTAAAATCAATTCCCGATATCTTTTCATTTAAGACCTTCTCTATTAGATAAAAATCTTCGTCAGAAATATTTTCTATTTCTAAAAAGTATTTCTCAATAACTCCCTTGTCTCCTATTAAAACTAAAAGAGCTGTGTATTCATCTAACTTAACTAGAGTAAGTCTTTTTATTTTTGTATCGGCCTTCTGTGGTGTTATGAGATAAGCCGTACAAGAACTTATATTGGCTAGGAGATTGACTGCATTCTTGTAAAATTCTTCGTGATTTCTCGAAGAGAATAAGAGTCTCTCCATGATTTTTTGTGAGGCATCTAGGTCGTGAAAGCTATTAAAGTTTTTAAAAAGTTCATCGACATAGAAGCGGTAAGCCTTGTCAGAAGGAATTCTTCCTGCTGATTGATGGGGCTTATTTAAAAAACCAAGATCTTCAAGATCTGCCATTTCATTTCTTATAGTCGCAGAGCTAACTCCAAGATTGTAATCTTTGGAGAGAGTTCTCGATCCAACGGGAGTAGGCATATCGATATATGCCTCAATTATGGCATTTAAAATATTAATTTTTCTAGTATCCATAACCCCTCCTTTTGTTAGCACTCATTAACCTCGAGTGCTAATCTATGTATATAATACTTCACACCTAGGACTTTGTCAAGGATTTTTAAAAATTATTTTGACTAATTTTGACTTTCTTTGAATAATTTATCTTTTTATTATTTAAAAACTTGTAAACTAACTTCCAAATCTTATTTACATATACCTTATAACGTATAAATAGTTATCCAATATTAGACTTATTTATGATAAAATTAGAAATTGGAGATGATTACATTGAAAAAGAATGAAACCCTATCTTTTGTTGTTACAATTGTAGCTGCAGTTTTAATTGCACTTTTTGTGAGAACTTTTATTTTTAATATAGCTGTAGTTAATGGAGAGTCTATGCACCCTACTTTAAATGAAAGGGATAAATTAATCTGCCTTTCCTACAAGAGATACACCGACCTACCTCGCGGAGAAATTGTGGTCATAGATGCACCTAACGACAATAGAAACTATATTAAGAGATTAATAGGAAAGCCTGGGGACACAATAGCATTTAAAGATGGTCAGGTTATATTAAACGGAAAAGTTTTAGAAGAAGCTTACACTTCTACTGATTACACTGAGTCCGATGTAGAAAGTTTTACACTAAAAGATGATGAGTACTTCGTAATGGGAGACAACAGACTTCCTGGTATGAGCATTGACTCAAGATACTTTGGACCAATTGAAAAGAAAAGAATAAAGTCAGCCGCAGTTTATAGGATTTTACCTCTTAATAATAGAGGAAAAATTTAAAATATAAAATCCCCAAGAAATCGGAGGTAAAAAATTTGAGAAATCAAAAAAATATAAGAAATTTTTCAATAATCGCACACATTGACCATGGAAAATCAACTCTTGCCGACAGACTAATTGAATCAACAGGCATGCTTACAAAGAGAGAAATGGAACAGCAAGTTCTTGACTCCATGGATCTTGAGCGTGAAAGAGGAATTACAATTAAATTAAAGGCAGTTAGACTAATCTATAAGGACGACAGAGATGGACAAGAATACATCCTAAACCTTATTGATACTCCAGGACACGTAGACTTTAACTATGAAGTTTCACGTTCCCTCGCAGCTTATGAAGGTGCCATAGTCGTTGTTGATGCTGCACAAGGTGTTGAAGCACAAACTCTTGCCAATGTTTATCTTGCCATTGACCAAGACCTTGAACTTGTGCCAGTGATAAATAAGATTGACCTACCAAGTGCTAGGCCAGATGAAATAAAAGAAGAAATTGAGGATATTATAGGAATAGACACTGAAGGTATTCCACTTATCTCTGCAAAAGAAGGAATTGGCATTGACGATGTCCTCCATGCTATTATAGATAAGGTTCCGGCACCAAGTGGGGATCACAATGCACCACTTAAAGCTCTTATATTTGACTCCTTCTACGATTCTTACAAGGGAGTAATCTGTCACGTAAGAGTTATTGATGGATCAGTTAAGCCTGGAGATGAAATAACTATGATGGCAACAGGCAAGTCTTTTGAAGTTGTTGAAGTTGGTGTTACTTCTAACGGACACATCCCTCTTGATACTTTAAGTGCTGGAGAAGTTGGTTACATAACTGCTTCCATTAAAAACGTTAAGGATGCAAGGGTTGGGGACACAATTACCCTTAAGAACAATAGGACCCCAGAACCAATGCCTGGCTACAAAAAAGTTGTACCAATGGTCTTCTGTGGTGTCTACCCTGGCGAAGGCGAAGAATACAACAACGTTCGTGAAGCCCTTGAAAAGCTTCAAGTAAATGATGCAGCCCTAGACTTTGAGGCTGAAACATCTGTAGCCCTTGGCTTTGGTTTTAGGTGCGGCTTCTTGGGTCTTCTTCACATGGAAATTATTCAAGAAAGACTTGAGAGAGAGTTTGACTTAAATATTGTCACTACTGCTCCATCTGTTATCTACAATGTAATGAAAAAAGATGGAGAAATGATTTCTATTCAAAACCCATCAAACCTTCCAGATCCAACTGAAATTGAGTACATGGAAGAACCAATTGTTAAGGCAGAGATTATGACTCCAACTGATTATGTTGGACAAGTTATGGAACTTTGCCAAAACAGGCGTGGTGTCTTTAAGGATATGCAATACCTAGAAGAAACTAGGGCCCTTATCACCTACCACATGCCACTCAACGAAGTAATTTATGACTTCTTTGATGCCCTTAAGTCAAAGACACGTGGTTATGCATCCTATGACTACGAACTTATTGGCTACGAAGTATCTGATCTTGTTAAGCTTGATATTTTAATAAATGAAGAACTTGTTGACGCCTTCTCCCTAATTGTTCACGAATCTTCTGCCTACACTCGTGCAAGAAATGTTTGTGAAAAATTAAAGGATGTAATACCTAGACACCAATTTGCAGTTCCTATCCAGGCAGCAATTGGAAACAAAATTATTGCAAGAGAGACAATTCGCGCCCTTAGAAAGGACGTACTTGCAAAATGTTATGGTGGAGACATTTCAAGAAAGAGAAAGCTTCTTGAAAAACAAAAGGAAGGAAAGAAGAGAATGCGTACTGTGGGTAGCGTAGAAATTCCGCAAGATGCCTTCTTATCTGTATTAAAATACGATGAAGACAAATAAAATTTCAATTTATATTCATATACCCTTTTGTGAGAGTAGATGTCACTATTGTGACTTCTGCTCTTCTCTTTTAGCTGAATCTTCTAATGTAGAGAAATATTTTAAATACTTGCGCAAGGAGATAAAGTTACAAGAAGACTTTTTAAGAGACAAGGTAATTGATACTGTCTTTATTGGAGGAGGAACTCCCTCTTCTGTAGACCCTAAATTTATAAAAGAAATTATGGAAGACTTGTCTGCCTTTGAATTTTCAAAAGACAGCGAAGTTACAATTGAGTCAAACCCAAATTCTCTCACAAGAGAGAAGGCCCAATCCTATTTTTCTTCTGGTATAAATAGGATCTCAATAGGCGCCCAGTCCTTTAATGAAGAAATCCTAAAAAGAATTGGAAGAATTCACAAAAAAGATGATATTTATAGGGCCATAGAAAATGCAAGGTCAGCAGGCTTCGAAAATATAAATTTGGATTTAATGCTTGCCCTACCTGGTCAAAAGTTTTCTGACATAGAAGAGTCTATAAGAGAAGTAGAAAAATTAAAACTTCCACACATTTCATATTATTCACTTATTTTAGAAGAAGGGACTAAACTTTATAGGGACCATGAGAAGTCTCCTCTTGCCTTCCCCAATGAAGTTGAAGACAGGAAGATGTATCACTATGTAGTTGATGAACTCGAAAAAATAGGCCTGAATCAGTATGAGATATCTAATTTTGCAAAAGAAGGCTATGAGTGTCGCCACAACATGGCTTATTGGAAATTAAGAGACTATATTTCCTTTGGATTTTCTGCTTCATCAAATATTGGAAACTTGAGATACACAAATTTTTATGACTTCAAAGATTACTATGAGGCCCTTGATAAAAATAAAAATCCTATAGTCTTTTCTGAAAATTTAAGTAAAACTGATAGGATGAATGAATTTATAATGATGGGTCTAAGACTCAACTCGGGTGTGGACTTAGATGAATTCAATGTAAAATTTAATAAAAAATTTTTAGAAACTTATGAAAGAGAAGTAGAAAAGAACTTGAAATCAAATTTAATTATATTAGATGAAAATAATCTAAAACTAACAGAAAAGGGGCGCGACCTTTCAAATCAAGTGGAGTTAGACTTTTTTAAATAAATTTGCACACAAAAAGAGGTAGACTATTTAATCTACCTCTTCTTTTATTCTCTTTTTTATTCACTTTTATTTGTCAAACTTAAATAAAAAAGAGAAACTTTCCCGGGAAAATTTCTCTTAGCCAGCGATCTTGCTGTTAAGTTCCTTAGCTAGTCGACTTAGCTTTCTGGAAGCTTGTTTTTTGTGAATTATATTTTTGTTAGCAGCTCTCTTTAGTTTTCTGTCTGCAACGATAAGAAGTTCCTTTGCATCGTCAATTCTGTCTTCGTCAAGAGCTGTTCTAAAGTTTTTAACTGCAGTTTTCATTTCTGTTCTAATTGGTTTATTGTGTTCAGAGTTTCTTTTTGCAATATCAATTCTTTTGATAGCTGATTTAATATTTGCCATTATTTCACCTCCAATATTTAACGCTTTTGCTATTTTACCATGAATTTTATTTCATTGCAAGGTTTTTTAATTAAGTCCTATAAAATTAAAATTTATTGCAATATTTAATTATTAATGTCTCCATAATTAGTTTTTCATCAATTGACGATGTCTTGAAGAGCTCATCAGACTTTATAAGTTCTTCATAAAAATCAATTAAAAATTCTTTTGTAAAGTTCTTTTCAAAGGATCTTATTTTTCCAAATTCATATTTTTTTACTTCCATCTTATTCATAATATCAGCCTGACTGATGTTTTTAGTGGATAAAATTTTATAGGACAAAAAGTTTTTTACCTGTCTAATTATCATTGTGAAAATTCTAAGAGAAGGCTCTCCCAGTTTATAGAGGTTGTGAAGTTCCTTTAAGGCCTCCTCACTTCTTCTTCCCATCATGGCGTCTAAGAATTTAAAAATATTTGTATCAATATTTTCTGTTATTGAGCTTGATATGTCTTCTCGCAAAATTTTTTTGTCTTTGGCATGGGCTGCAATTTTATCCATTTCTGTCTTTAAATCTAATAAACTCACATCTTCATTTTTAGAATTATAGCCACTTTCTGAGATAAAAAGTGCAAGTTCACTAGGCCCAATCTCCTTGCCCTTCCTTATAAAGTATCCCTTTATAAAGTTATTTAAGTCTGCTGGGCTTAATTTTGCAAAGTCCATGTCCCTATCTTTTTTCTTAAAAAATTTATAAAACTTTGTAGTCTTTTTTAAACTTCCAGTGTCCCAAAAAATTAGAATTACAAAGTCAGATAGGTCATCTAAAAAATCATAAAAAGAATCTTTTAAGTCATTTTCACCTAGAAAGTCTACCACATCTCGAACAAGGACTAATTTCTTGTCATTCATAACAGGATAAGTCTCGCAGGCAGAAATAATATCTTCTGGCTTGACCTCACTTCCCTTAAACTTAGTGTAGTTAAAGGCCTCAGTCCCCTTTACATATTTATTTATTAAATAGCCAACGGCATTCTCTATTAAATATTTTTCTTTTCCATAAAATAAATAGGCCCCTGAATGATCTTTATCTCTGTAAATTTTCTTGTAGTTCATAATTTTTCCTCGCAAAAATATATAATAAACCTGTCTTTAAAATAATTAAAAGTAAATAAGTTTTATAATCCTCTTCCTTGTTATGAATATCAATTTGAAGCTTATCTCCAAAAATTTTAAAATCAGTTTCACCATCTTTTGAAGTGACATAATATATGATACCATGTTTTTCCAAATTCTTCAGAACCTCCTTGTGAGGATGTCCATAAGAATTTTCATAACCTGCTGAAATCATGGCAAATACGGGTTTTGTTTTTTCTAAAAATTCTTCACTTGTTGAAGTCTTAGATCCATGGTGGGCAACTTTTAATAGATTAATCTCTCTATCAACTTGACTTTCAACTTCTGCTGAAATATCTCCAGTAAATAAAGTCTTGAAGCCCTTGTGGTTTAGGAATAGGACCATGGACTTGTCATTCTCATCTGACCTGTCTTTATTGTCCAATAAAACTTCCATGCTTGTGTCTTTAAAAAGTTTAACCCTGTCTCTCTTAGATAATTGAATAATATTTGAATACTTCTCGGCATTTTCTAAAATACTTTTATCTTTTGGGAGATGATTTACAAAAACATTCTTAACCCTATAGTTTTTTAAGGTTTTATTTAAATTACCAGCATGGTCCTCATCAAAATGAGAAATAAAGATTCCATCAATAGTAGAAACTCCCCTTAGTTTCAGGTTAGGAAATAAATATTTCTCTGCGATCTTATTCTCAAACCTTGCTCCGCCTGTGTCAATTAAATAAGTCTTTCCCCTATAAGAAATTAGTGTACAGTCCCCTTGATCAACGTAAAGCTGACTTATCTCAAAAGTCATAAGGTCTTTATAAATCCCAATACCCATCACTATAAAAGAAATCGTCATGTAAATTTTTATTAATTTTAAATTTGGCCTAATGATTTCATTGAGTCTACGCCTATTCATTATAAAAATAAGTAAGATATAATATACAAAAATATATTCAAACTTAAAGGCTTTTAATATTAAAAATATTGATCCCTTTGAGATTAATAAACTTTCAAGTCCGTAAGTAGCATTCATTAGTATATCTAGGAAGTTTCCTATTAAGCTTGGAAAAATTCCTAGACCCATAATAAATCCAAGGGAAATAATAATAGAATAAATTGGAACAATAAATAAGTTGGCAGCAAAAACTAAAAGTGAAAAACCTGAAAAATAATAATTCACTAAAGGAAAAACAGAAATTAATACTGACAAGGCCCCTATGATAGACTTGTTGACAAGGCTCTTACTAGAAACTCTTTCAATTAAGTGCGGATAGATAAATATCAAACCAAAGATTGCTCCATAAGACAATAGAAGTGAAATAGAATAAATCGCCATGGGATTTATAAAAAGTATTATAGAAAGACTTAAGAAGAAAATATCCCTATTGTCTATGTCCTTTTCGAGATAGGTGTTTCCCTTGTATAAAATATAAAACAAGAAGGCACGAACTGCAGAAATCGGAAAACCAATTGCCATTATGTATAAGAATAGAATTATTACCAGGGCTAAGTCTGTAAACTTTTTATTTTTACTTATCTTTTTTATTATAAATTCCAAAAATAGTGCCAAGACTCCAATGTGAAGTCCAGACACAGCCAAGATGTGATTCATGCCAAGAGAATCAAACCTGTCCCTATCCATTGAATCAACAAGGGACTTATCAGCTAAAATTAAAGAAGCGAGCAAGCCTGCATTCCTTTCATTTAAGTTTTTGTTGAAAAAATATTTTGCCCTATCAATAAATAGATTTGAGATTTTATAAATTCCCATTGGTTCGGAAATTTTTTCATATCCACTAATTTTCCCAAGTAGATAAATTCCTTGGGCCTTGTTGTTCATCTCGTAGTTAAAAGTTCCCTTATTCATGTCAGAAAGGGGTGGATAAAACTTGCCACGAATTTTATAGGATCCACCCCTATCTAATTTTTTATAAACTAGTAACTTAGTCTTAAATTTTTTTCCTTTAATAAAATCTGTTTTAATGACAGACTTATTTTCATTTGAGAGAACCACCTTACCCACTATGTCTCCATCAAAAGAATTGAGTTTATAATCTCTTGCGTTAAAATTTATAAATACTAAGAGGGCCACAAGAGGCAGGTATAAAAAATTATATCTATTTTTTATAGGCAAAATATAGACAGTGCATATTAATAAAATTATTCCTACAAGAATATAGGATTTTATGTAAATGGAAAGTATAATCCCAGCCATAGCTCCAACGAATAAATACATAGGCACCCCTTTTCATTATATATCTTTTTTATCTTATGGACCATGAAATATGATAATATATTAGAGGAGGTAATTATGAATTCAATTTACAAAAACCCTTACAAAACAAAATATAAATTAGAAATAATTAATAAAATAAATCGAGACGGCATTACTTATGGAAAGCTTGAAAACCCTCCTTTCTTTGTGGGAAATGAGAGAGTTGTAGCTGACCAAATAATAATAAATGGAGAAGAAGCAGAATTTCTATCAGGCAACAAGTCCTATTTTAGGATTGATGAGGATACTAAAAATGTTGAAGTTGAAATTGGCTGGAAAAACAGGCTCCTTCTTATGCAGGAAAATCTTGGCAACGCCCTAGTTAGACATTTTCTTGTTACAAACACTAACATAGAAATTATTAACTACAAGGTTGAAAACTCTTCATCCTACATCGACGTATCCGCAAAAGACTTTAAGTTCATGACAGCAAAAAATATTGAGTCTCTTGCAAACTATGCAGTCTTTTCTAATCTTGCCATCGAAAATTTTGATGACCACATATCCATTGAAAGACTTGCGGACATTCCCTATGAAGGACCAGCTTTAACTAGGACCGGGGAAATTGGAATGATTTTAATTTCTTCTGTTGAAAAGTTAAATTCAGTGATTAGACTTACAATTACATCAGGAGAAAATGCCTATAAGCTGGCTCGTAATTCTTTAAACATCCTAGATAATATGAAGATGTATCTCAATAGCGACAGCATTAACTCAGTCTTCTCTGATGTTAAAAAATTAAGATCTAATATTTCTTCATCAAGAAGCCTTAATAAGGATTTCGAAATAGACAAAGAAGAAGAGAAGAACGAAAAATCTTCAAATCTTTCTGAAGATTCCAAGATAAAATCAAATGACCAAAAAAATTCTTCACCTATGGAAGTTAAAGATTCTAAAGATAAGAATCAAGAGATAGGATTTGAAAATAAAAATAAAGTCACAAATAATGAAGAAATTTTACAAAATAAAGAATCAAAAATTCTAAACAAAAAAGAAAAATATGATGCAAAATTTTTCCATGAAAAATATAAGCTTGAAGCCTTTAAGGACTTAAACAAGTTTAATAAGTCTAACAAAGAACAATCTTCAAGTGACAAGGATAAAGAAGAAAACAAATCGAATTCTCAAAATAAAAATGAAGAAAAGTATGATGCAAAATTTTTCCACGATAAATATAAGCTTGAAGCCTTTAAGGACTTAAACAAGTTTAATAAGTCTAACAAAGAACAATCCGCAAGTGACAAGGATAAAGAAGAGAACAAATCGAATTCTCAAAATAAAAATGAAGAAAAGTATGATGCAAAGTTTTTCCACGATAAATATAAGCTTGAAGCCTTTAAGGACTTAAATAAGTTTAAGACTTCTAATAAAGAAAAAACTTCAATTGACAAGGATAAAGAAGAAAATAAGTCAATTTCCCAAAATAAAAAAGAACATTCTCTACTTGAATTAAAGAAAAAAGATGAAGAAGAAAAATCTATACTTTTCTATCAAGCAGTAGAAAGTTTTAAAAACTTCTCTACAGAATTTTCTGGCTTAAATTATATTTATAAACTACTTCAAGATGTAAACCTAAAGGAATTACGTGAGATTTCAAACTACATCCTAAAAGAAGATAACTTTATACAAATTTATGGCTTAAAGAATGGACCAAAATCAAAAATCTTAATACTTAGGTCACAAAACCTAAACTTTGACCTCAAGAAAGTCTTTGAAAAATTAAAAGATCATTTTGATTACACTGGAACAGGCAATATGTATACCCTTGATATCCAGTGTAAAGAAGAAGATTTAACAAGAATTATGGAATCTTTCTTAATTGAAATAAGACGAGAAGCAAAATAAAATTTATCTTATATGCCAACTATTTTTAGTTGGCATTTTTTTAATAAATCAAATAATTAAATTTTAAAATTTTAGACAAACAAAAAAGACTGAAAGAGAAAATTCTTTTTCAGTCTTTTGATTTAATAATATTTTTCATTTATATAGTGATCTATAATGGATGTCTTCATCTTGTCGTCAAAAATATTTTCTTCTTGAAGAACCTTTAGAAGCCAATCGGCCTTTGAGTGAAAGATCGCTTCTTTTTTGTCTTCCAATACTATTTCGTATAGCTCATTTCTAAGAGCCTTGGATTGACACTTAATATAATAGGCCTTAGTGTTCCTAAAGTCTTGTATCTTTAAAATATTTAAGACAGACTTATCCTTAAGTTCGTAGTATTTATTTGTTAAGTTTAAATAATAATTGTAGTATTTTGAATGTTTTTTTGTATTTCTAACTTCCTTAGAAAGAGACCTGTAGTACTTGGCCATTACATTGTAGTATTGGTAATTAAACATTCCCTTTTCATAAGAGTCCACCTTTATATAAGGTCTTGCATTTCTTAAGGCAAAATAATCAAAGTTTTTTTGCAAAAATTCTTTTTTTGTAAGATCTCCATTAGTATATTGGCCTATGAGATAAGACCTGTGTTCCAAAAAATCTTCAAATACTCCTCTTTTTTTCCTAAACTCCACGGAGCACCATTAAATCACACTAAGAACTATTGGGATTACCATAGCAATAACTAGGAGAATCGCAATAATTCTAACCATTGTTTTTCTATCCACTTATAACACCTTATTTACCAGTAACTTCTAGACATTTATCCTTTAAAGATTCAGGCATGTCTTCTTTTAAATAATCAACGTTAATAAAAATTTCTTTATTTGCAGCATCAGGAATTTTAGCAACCTTGTTGTAAAGGTGTTCTAAGTCTTCAACATTAAGTTTAAGAACCTTATAAATTCCATCAACATAAATCTTGTGTAAGTCATAATCCATTGCAAGAAGTCCACAGATAAAACCGTAGAAGCTGTCAATTGAATTTAATCTGTATTCAGTAGCATTGATAAGTCTTACATTATAATCAAGACTAAAAATGTGGTCGTCATCAACTTCTACAAAAGCTATATTTCCATCGCCTTGTTTCATATCTTCATTGGCGTTGTCAATTAACCATCTTGTTTTTCCAGAGCCTTTGCTTCCTAAAATATACTTTATCATAGTAATTCTCCTTTCACTAGATCACCTTGGGTGTATCCGTTTTCTTGCATCTCATTAACAATGTCGTCTCTAATTTTCCACCAGGAAGTATTCCAATTGCAGAAGAGAGAATCTTCATAAGGTGCTCTTCCAATTATTCTTTCAACTATTATATCATCTTTAAGATTTCTTAAAAAGAGTATAACTTTTTTCTTGTAGTCTTCTAAAGGAATAGGAGTTATTTCTCCCTCTTCATACATCTTGCCAAGAGCTGTGCCTTTTAAGATATAAAGAGCGTGAAGCTTCACTTCATCAACTCCAAGGGCATTTAATATCTTTGCACCTTCCACAATATCTAAATCGTCATCCCAAGGGAGACCAATAATCATGTGGGTACAAATATTTAAATTTCTACTTTTAAGTTTAATGGCTGCATCAATAAATTCAGCAAGACCATGTCCCCTATTTAAAATCTCCAAGCTATGATAGTTTGCAGTTTGAAGACCAATTTCAAGAGTTACAAAGTAATTCTTATTAAGTTCTTCTAAATAGTCAAGGTGCCTCGTAGGAAGATAGTCGGGCCTAGTAGATATACTAACCCCAACAACATCTTCAATAAGTGACTCCTCAATTACTCTCTTAAAGTCTTCAAAGGGCATGTAGGTGTTGGTGAAATTTTGAAAATAAGCTATAAATTTTTTAGCCTTGTATTTCTTTCTTATGTGGTCCATATTTTTTAGAAGTTGTTCTTGGACACTTCCTTCACTATTTTCGAAAGATCCACCTTCTTCACCACAAAAAATACATCCACCTCTACCACAAGTCCCGTCCCTATTGGGACAAGTTAAATCAAGTTTGACTGGAAGCTTATATACTTTTTCACCAAACTTGTCTTTTAAAAAGTCTGAGTATTTTCTATATGCCATATAGAAAATTATTCTTCCTCTTCGTCAGCAAAAATTTCTTCGAAAGTCTTTGAAACTTTTTCAAACTCTTCTTCAGTTTCAATAGTATCAAGTTCAACTTCTTCTTCGTTGATTTCCTTGTACTTGTAGATAAATACATCTTCTCCATCTTCTTCATTTTCAGGAAGAAGAGCAATGTATTCTTGATCTTCACATTCAAAGATTCCAATAACTATACATACCATTTCACTATCGTCTTCTAATGTAAGAGTGATAGTTTGATAGCCTTCTTCATAATCGTGATCATGTTCACAACCACAGTCGCATCCACAGTCTTCGTCGTGTTGGTGTAGGTTTTTTTCTTCGTTATTCATATTTCCTCCAAATTTATTTTAATTTTTCTAATATCTTTATTAAGAAATCAAATACTCTTTCAGTTGATGAAATAGAAAGGTGTTCGCCTGGTGCGTGAACTCCCTTCATATTTGGTCCAATAGAAAGCATATCGATGTCTCCAATTGTTTCAACAAAAATTCCACATTCAAGTCCAGCGTGAATTGCTTCAAGCTTAAATTCCTTTCCACTTACTTCTTTGTAAGCTTCTTTAGCTACTTCTCTAAGTGGTGAATGTTCTTTATATTCCCATGCAGGATATTTTGTTATAATTTCTACTTCTGCTCCAAAAGTTTTTGCAGCAATTTTATTTACACTTCCAATATATTCCTTAGCAGAAGATACAGAAGATCTTATATTTGAAATAATATGAACTTCATCTTCATGATTTTCAATTACCCCAACGTTTACAGATGTTTCTACTAAGCCTTCGATATTCTTGATCATTGCAATAACACCATTTGGTAAAAGGTTTAGAAGATTAACAATTCTGTCTTTTAAATCATCTGTAAAGGCCTTGTCACATGTTTCCTTTGACTTTTCAAAGTTAAGTCTAACATCAGGATCAACTTTTCCAAGTTCACCCACAAATTGGGCATTGAGTTCAACTATTAGGTCTTGAATTTCTTTTATGTCTTCATTATTTACTGCCACAAGAGCTCTTGCATACCTAGGAATAGCATTAGGCTTTGCTCCACCTTCTATTTCAATTAGGTCTGCATCAACTTTTTTGAAGAGACTGTAAAGGCTCCTACCTAAAAGTTTAACTGCATTTCCAAGTCCAACTTGGATTTCTTGTCCAGAGTGTCCGCCTTTTAATCCATTGACTATAACTTCATAGAAAGTTTTATCTTTATCTACATCTTTAAAATCTTTTTTAAGTTTTATAAGATCTCTTTCTGCTCCTGCACAAGAGATACATCCAACTCCCTCAGTTTCAGAGTCAATGTTTAAAAGTCTCTTAGATGTAACCATTCCCTTTTCAAGATTTCCTGCACCAGTCATTCCACTTTCTTCATTGACAGTGAAAAGTGCTTCAATCTTTGGATGCTTATATTCATCTGACTCTAATACAGCAAGTGTCATTGCAACAGCAATACCATTGTCAGCACCAAGTGTTGTCTCACGAGCAATAATTAAGTCTCCATCTATCTCGTATTTTATTGGATCTTTTGAAAAATCAATTGTACATTCTGGAGTTTTTTCACAAACCATGTCCATGTGGCCTTGTAAGATTATGCTGTCCACATCTTCATAGCCCTTTGTTGCTTCCTTAATTATTACAACGTTTCCAATAGTATCAGTTCTATATTCCAAACCATGATCTTTTGCAAAAGAAATTAAATAATCTCTTATTTTTTCTTCTTCAAAGGAACATCTTGGAATTTTTGTCAATTTATCAAAATAATAAAATGTTCTGTTCTCTAATAAGGTATCTTTGTCTTTCATTTAAACCTCCTAGGTCTATTATACATAAGAAACATTTAGATTTACAGTTTAAAAAGTATAATTATCTTTAAATATTTTAAGCATTCTGCTCCTTGATTTAGTTTCGGACTTTTCCATTTCACAAAGTACATTCCTATACTTATTTAGAGATTTATCCATTAAAAATTCAAGAGAAGGCGTCTTTTTAAACTCCTCTAAAACCATAGATAAAACTTCCTTTTCAAATTCTTGAGACTTCTCTTTTGAAAGTTCCTTGTCTTCGCAAAGTTTTCTTAGTTCACAAGTGTACTCATATCTAACAAAAATAATAAATTCAGTTAATATATCGCTGTAGGATTCTTGTAACAATCTCTGTAAAATTTTAAAGAAAATATTCCAATCAAGATCACTGTTCAACACCTTGCTAAAAACTTCTATTAGTCCCTTAGAAAAGTTGTCATAATATCTTGGCTTATTCTTAAATACAATGTATTCTTCAAAGTCCATTTCATTTCCAGAGACAGAGTTCACCTTGTTAATTAAATTTATGAAATTTTCTCCATAACTTAGGTCTTTATTCCTAGAGGACTTCATAAATAGAAAATCTACAACTACATCTGTTATAATTTTTATGTTTAAATATATTCCCAACTCTTCATGAATTTTTGTAGTGAAAACATCATGAAGAATCTTTGACAAAAGTTTCTTTAGTTGAGACTCTGCAGAAATTGTCTCTGAAGCGTCCTGTTTCTTTACATGGTCGTAAAGTATCATAAGCTGCTTGTCAATCATCTTTAGGTTATCATTAATGGAATTCATAATTTCCCTAAAGAATCCTTCTGTGATTATATAGTTATAATTTTTGTAAAGTAGCTTGTGGTCAATTTCTCCCCAAAATACATTTACAAAAGACTTTATCTGAAGTTCAAAACGGTAGATGTAAGACCCTGTGTCATACTCCCCATCTAACTTAAACATTGTGAAACCATTTGCAAGAGTTTGAGGTTGGGGGTCATCTAACTTAAGTCTAATCTTCCTGTTTTTATTAGACCTATAATAACCCCTGTCTGATTTTATAGTGAAGTCCTTAATAATTTTTTTATAAAGGTCCTCCTCGTCCTTGATAAAACGACACTCAATTCTAATGCCAACTAAATCTTGAATGTAATTAAATCCACTAACAGGATCAGGAAACCTCATGAAAAAATTTCTCCTAATGAGTTTTTCACGTAAGGATTCCTGAGTTTTCATCCTTGTTGTGATATTGGTAAGTCTATCATCATCTATTAATAGTTCAGTAAAATACTTTTTAAGCTCTTTATTAACTCCAGCAAGTTCAATTTTATGGTAATCAAAAAGATCCATTACATCATCGATGTAATTAAAAAGCTCAAGTTTCATAATTCACCTAGATGTTCATTTTCACTTCGTATTTATCTTTTAATTCTGTGATCTTTTCGTTGTAAAGTTCTTGTTCTTTTTGTCTTCTAACTTGTTCCACAATTTTGTCTTTTACTTCGTCAAAAGCAAGTTCCTTTGCATCGTTCTTTTCGTTGATTTTAATAATGTGATAACCAAATTGAGTCTTAACAGGTTCTGTAATAGTTCCAACTTCGTTTTCAAAAACTGCATCTTCAAATTCTTTTACCATTTGTCCCTTAGTGAAAGTTCCAAGGTTTCCACCCTTTTCCTTTGATGGGCAAGTTGAAAATTCTTTAGCTAGTTCTTCAAAGTCTTCGCCTTTTTGGATTTTTTCATAAATTTCTCTTGCCTTGTCTTCTTCTTCCACTAGGATGTGAGAAGCATCAGCTGATTCAGGTTGTTTGAAGGCATCCTTGTTTTCTTCGTAGAATTTTTTTACGTCTTCGTCCTTAACTTCAGCAGTAGCAAGAAGCTTACCTAGGGCATAAGTCTTTAGCATGCTTTCCTTAGTTTTTTCTACAACTTGAAGGAATTCATCTTCCTTGTCCATGCCTTTTTCCATTGCATCTTCATATAAAAGAGCTTGGTAAACTAATTCATTTACAACATCCTTATTTAATTCATCTCCACCAAAATATTGTTTTAGTTGTGGGTTAAGTGAATCAATAAAAAGATTGTAGTCCACTCCTGTAATTTTTTTACCATTTACTTCTGCTAATATTTTATCTTTATCCATTATTTCCTCCGTAATTTCTTTCTAGTGTTGTCTTTTCTATTGTTATGTTAACATTTGAAAATATATTTTTCAACTAATTGGAGCTTTGTGAGAGGGCACAAATCCTTGCATAAATTTGACCTTGATCTTTGCTTTTGAAGAAGAAATAAAACCTATCCTCTTCCTTGTAAGAATCAATTATTATCTCATCACCTAATTTTAATTCATTAATATAATTCACACTTATTTCCTTAAATTTTATGTGTGACAAGTCTTTGTCCATAGCTTCATAAATCAATTCAAGATATACAGAATTATTTACATGGTCGTTAAAGTCCAAGTCACGATTTAAAATTTTATAAGAAAATCTATCTAATCTCTCAAAATCCTCTGGCTCGTTAATCCTCTTTATCCTTTTGAAAATCCTATTGTCATTAGACCCATATACTTCTGCAATTTCTTCAGGAATCTTAATGGGCTTCCTATTTTCAAGATCAATTAACAAAAATATTGCTGAAGCTTCAAGAATTTTTTCTCCTCCACAATAAATTTCAAACTCACGAAAGGCATTTATATTTCTAAAACCACTTGCCCAAGTTTTAATTTTTATTTTCTCGTGACTTCTTGGGTATCTTTTTACTTTTATCTTCCACTTATAAATCATCCAAGTGTAACCCATGTCCAATAACTTTTCATTTTCTAAGCCAAGATCAATTGACTGGTAATTTGAAGTTTCTATTAAGTAACTCACGAGGTGATTAAGTTTTAATTCACTTTGACTTGATAAGAAATCCATGACTTCATATTCTTTACAAAAAATTTTCATTCTTACCTCCAAATTTATTTTAACATAATTCTTAGCTCAACCTTGGTCTTATAAGCGTCACAAGCTTAATAAGTTTACTTTAAATAACCCTTATGGTAAAATTTACTGAAAGAGACAAAAATTTTTGAAGCGCCTGAGCCCTAGTGGCTGACGAGGTATGAGGTTATCGATTATCGGCGGATGCCTCAAAGGTTTCACAGCCTAAACATTTTACAAAAAATAAAAGTAATTTTATAACAAAATAAATGTAGTGAGTCTCTAAAAAATTGGAGGTAGAAATATGTGCGGAATAGTTGGATATATTGGAAAAAATAATGCAACGAAACTAGTACTGGAAGGTCTTAAAAAATTAGAATACAGGGGTTACGACTCTGCAGGACTTTCTTTTTTAAATAATGATAAATTAGTAACTTTTAAGAAGAAGGGTCGCATTAAGGCTCTTGAAGAATCCTTTGACCTTGATAAGTACCCATCAAATGTTTGTATTGGTCACACAAGATGGGCAACTCACGGTGAGCCAAATGAAATTAACGCCCACCCCCACTTAAGTAGTGACAAAAAGGTATCTGTTGTTCACAACGGAATTGTTGAAAACTATCTAGAACTTAGAAAGATGTTAATAGAAAAGGGACATGAATTTCTTTCACAAACTGATACAGAAGTTATTCCTAACCTAATCTCAGAAGAGTATGATGGAGACATCTTAGAAGCTGTTTTTAAATCAACTGATATCTTAAAGGGAGCTTACAGTCTTGGAATCATTGATGAAAATGAACCTAATAGACTTGTTGCTGTTAGAAATTCTTCTCCTCTTCTCTTCGCTATCTGTGAAGATGGTTACTTCATAGCAAGTGATATTACATCTGTAATCGAACATACTAATAAGATAATTTATCTTGAAGACGGTGATGTAGTTGACATGAGAGAAGATTCTTACACAATCTATGACAAAAACCACAAAAAAGTTGAAAGAGAAATTACAGAAGTTGAAATTTCTGCATCAGATGCATCAAAAGAAGGCTACGACCACTTCCTTATTAAGGAAATTCACGAACAACCTTCTATCCTTAAAGAAGTTATTTCAATTAAACACAAGGATTATAAAATAAATCTTCCCGCTGAAGGAAGTCTATCCCTTGATGAATTAAAAAATATTGACAAAATTTATGTAACTGCTTGTGGAACTGCCTTCCACGCAGGTGAAGCTGGCAAGTATGCAATTGAAAATCTTGCAGGTATTCCTGTAATTTCAGAAATTGCTTCAGAATTTAGATACAAGAATATGTTTTTAGATGACAGATCTCTTGTTATCTTTGTATCTCAATCAGGAGAAACTGCTGATACCCTAGCTGCTCTTAGAGAAGCTAAAAAGATCGGTGCAAAAACTCTAGCTGTAACAAATGTTGTTGGCTCTTCAATCTCTAGAGAAGCAGACAAGGTTATCTACTGCTATGCAGGACCAGAAATTTCTGTTGCCTCAACTAAGGCTTACACAACACAAGTTATTTCACTTTACTTCTTGGCAATGGATATTGCCCTTAAGTTAAATAAAATTTCTCAAGCTGAAGTTAAAGAAATAATAGAAAATATGGAAAAACTTCCATCACAAATTGAAGAAATCTTAAAACACAAGGAAGAATTTAAAGAAATTGCAGACTCAATTAAGGGTGCTAAATCAATTTTCTACACTGGTAGATCTCTTGATTACATTACAGCAAAAGAAGGTGCCCTAAAATTAAAGGAAATTTCTTATATCCATACAGAAGCCTTCCCTTCTGGCGAGCTTAAACACGGTTCTATTGCCCTAATAGAAGAAGGTACACCTGTTATATCAGTTGCCCTTTATAGTAAGATTCTCGACAAGACTGTGTCTAACAACCAAGAACTTATTGCACGTGGAGCAAAAGTTATCTCCATTGCAGAAGAAGGCAATGAGTTTGTAAAAGATTCTTCAGATGAAATGATAGAAATTCCAAAAACTATTGATTTATTGACACCACTTCTTGCAGTCATACCAGAACAATTAATTGCTTATTACACTTCAGTATTACTTGGCAATGATGTAGACAAACCTAGAAATTTAGCAAAATCAGTAACTGTAGAATAAAATCAAAAGGCTGCCGATGGGCAGCTTTTTTATTTAAATTTTATTTATTTGGGTATAAAATTTAAAATGGAGTTGAATTTTATGGATTATTACATATACCTAATCTTAGCCCTTGTGGCAATATATTTTTCCTATTTGTTTACCCTAATAGAAAATGCCTACCTGGCCCTTGGGTCAGTAAAATTATCAAGACTTGAAGACCTAGAAGTAAAAAATATTTCTGTGATTAAAAAACTTGTGAAAAAAGAAAATATTTATTCCACAACCTTGATCCTGGACTATTTTTCCAATTCACTATCAATTATCTTTACTTCTTTATTCTTTTACAAACTTTTTGGAATTTGGGGTCTTGTCTTGGGAATAATAATTTCTACAATAGCCATAATTATCTTTGGAGAAAGCCTGCCTCGAAACTTGGGCAAGAAAAATTACGAAATAATTGTTCCAAAGTATGCAAAGTTTTTAAATTTTTTAATTATATTCTTGAGGCCTCTTTCAATGCTAATAAACTTCTTGTCCCAATCTATAATAAAAATTGCAATAAAAGACAAGGACTATAAGGCACCAATAATTACAGAAGAAGACCTTATCGATGCCATGGACCTTGGCATGGAAGAAGGGATTATAAATAAGAACGAGTCTAGGATGATTCAAAATGTAATTGACTTTAAGGACAACTACGCAAAAGACATTATGACTCCAAGAACAGACATAGTGGCCATAGACATTGAAGAAAGCTTTGAGGAGATTATAGAAAAAATTTCTGAATATTCTTATTCAAGAATGCCAGTCTACGAAGACAATCTGGACAACATTGTGGGTATCTTAAATGTAAAGGACATCTTCCACATGGACAAGACAAAGTCCCTGGCAGAAAATAAATCCTTCTTTAAGAAGCCCTTCTTCACCTTTGAGTACAAGCCTACAGGAACACTTTTCTCTGAAATGAGGCAAAATAAATTATCTGTCGCCATAGTTACAGATGAATATGGTGGTACTGAAGGCATGATTACCTTTGAAGATATCTTCGAGAAAATCGTGGGACAAATTTCTGACGAGTATGACACAGAAGAAGACGAAGAGATCCTTCAAGTTGGTCCCAATAAATATATTATTGAAGCATCGATAAATATCGATGAGGTAAATCAAATCTTTGGAACAGAACTTGAGTGCCAAGAGTTTGATTCCCTTGGTGGATATATAATTGAAAAGCTTGACCGTTTCCCAAAGTTTAATGAAGTCATTGAAATTGACGACTTAAAGTTTACAATTGTTAAAAAGACAAAAAATAGAATTGAAAAAATTCTTGTGGAATTCCCAGAAAATTTTAAAAAATAAAAATTTGTAAAAAAATAAGAGATTCTTAATTGAATCTCTTTTTCTCTGCAATTAATTTTAAACTTCAACAACTCTTATGTTAGAGTTTTTCCAGCTTGCTCCCTCTCCCAATCTCTCAACAATGCTAATTAGGATTTCATCTTCTTCCAACTCTTCATCTAGAGGCAAGACTCTTGTGTCTAGGTCGTGAGGAATCATTTCAACAACAGGACCTAGGTCTCTGTGGACTATAACCCTATTCTTTAAATTCCTTAACTCTTCACTATCCTCTACTTTAAAATATTTTCCATCTTTTCTAGTGTAGAAAAAAATATCTTGTCCATATTTTTCCCTGTAATAAATTATGTAAGTCTCACAAGAAAATTGAAAACTTCCAAGCGGACTAATGTCAAAAATTACTTTTTTCATTATCTCACCTGGAAGTATTATAACATAAATTATTTGATTTTATAATTAAAATAAACTTTTTGTAAAATTTTCATTAAATATGACGTACTATAGAAGAAATTACTTCTTCCCTTGTCATCTCTTTCTTTGGATTAAAGTTTTTCTTTTCATCTAAGTTTAAATATTTTGCATTAAGTGCCTTGTTCACAGACTCTTTAGCATAGTTTGAAACTTTTTTGCTGTCCTTCATGCTGACATTTTTATTGTTCTTTAATTCAAAAATATTTGCAATAACTACAGCATAGTCTTCCCTAGTCATGTGAGCCTTAGGAGAAAAAGTTCCGTCGCCCTTACCATTCATAATTCCAAGGTCATAGGCCATGTTTACATACTTGTTATCTGTGTCCTTAAAGTGCTTAACTGATCCTTGAGAAGATCTCTTGTACTTAATCTTGTAAGCCTTAACTGCAACTTCTGCAAATTCTTCCCTAGTTACCTTTGCCCTAGTGTTGGCTGCAACTCCTTGAGAGAAAAGTTTTAAATTCTCAGCCCTTGCTAGGTCATTGTAAGCCCAGTTGCTGTAATTTCTAAAAACAGGAGCCTTGCCTAGGTGAAGTTCATTTGAAAATCCTGAAGACTTGTCCTTGTTTACAAATCTTAGCTTAAAGGCATAACCACTTGATGGTCCAACTATTGAGTCTAGTTCCTTTTGGCTAATAGTAACGAAGTTTTTCTTATTTTTTGAGATTACATTTTTCTTTACTAATCCCTTGGATTCATTTCCCTCGCTCTTAACTTCAATTTCTATTAAGTCGTTAGCCTTGGCATTTTTAATTTCAAAATTATAAACTTCCTTATCCTTAATTGCAGAAACATTCAAAGGCATTGCTACTTCCTTTCCTGCAAAAACAGAAAAAGGTGCTGCAATTAAGATTATCATTAATATAAATATTTTTTTCATTTTTTCACCTCGAGGATTTATAATAACAAAAAACCTGGCAAAAGTCTTGTAGCCAGGTTCATTGTAATCAATTTGTAATCTTTTTGATAATAGATGAAAGTGAATTTTTTTTGATTAATGATAAATCCAAAGTTTAAAATTAAATACCTAAGGACTTCATTAAATTCCTTTTATCTTCCAGATTTTTTTCTTCTTCCTTAACTCTTTTTTCCATTTCCCTTGCCACTTCTTCTTTTACATCTTCTGAGAGATTTTTATCCGCAAAGGGATAAACAGTTTTGTTTTCCTTTTCTGCGTGACTTCTTAAGAGCTCAACGTAAGCCATGGCATTGGTTAAGATGTGGAGCTTAGCAAGATTATCAGAAGACTCTTCAAATAAATTCAAATTATTTTCAAGCTCCATTACATATCCCCTTGCCATTTGATGTTCCACAAGCATACCACCACGGACTACTTTTTCTGCAAGAGGTCCAAGATTATCCAGCATTGCCTTAAATAAAATATCTTCTTCTTTTTTGTGATGAAGTCCATCGGCATAAAGTCTTATAAAGCTTATAGCCTTCCTAAAAAAATCTATATCTAGCTTTCCATTGAGGATTTCCAAGCACTTTTCTTCCATCTTATTACAGAAGACAAGAATTTCTTCGTGCTCATCTTCCAAATAATTAATTGTATACTTTAAAGTTTCCATGAAATCACTTCCTAATTACATAAGTTTCATCTATCTTTTCATATTTTAATCCAGAATTTTCCAAACTTCCAGAGATAAAAGCATCTCTTAGGCCCCAATAATAATCTGGATTTACATAATTTTCCCAAATATCTTTGTGAAGGTCTCTAGCAATTTTAAAAACAAATTCATCTTCTTCATTTTTAATTATCATTAGAGAATGGTCGCAAGGCATACCGTCTAAAAATTTTGAAGTTATAAAATTAAAGGCTTCTTCAGGACTTTCTCCTACTTCGTAAGTCTTACCAAGTTCATTAAATTTATTTTTTAATTCTTCTATGTCGAAGTCCCTTAGTAAAAATGCTACAGTCTTTGCAAGCCTATTCTCACTTCTTCTTACCCTTTCATCGAGCCAGCCATGAATATTACTTTCGTCAATAATATCCTTTAAGTCTCCTCGTTCTATTGGAAAGTCTCTATTAAGTTCTTCAATTAATTTTATTTTTTTATCATCATCTAATAGTTCCAACAAACTTTCTAGTAATTCTTCTTGAAATAAAACTTTATCGTACATCAAGTAATGGATGTATCCTAAAAATAAACTCATCTTTTATCCCTCTTTTCTAATTATTATTTTAACATCTTCACCCAAAAAATAATGTGACTTTTATCACACTTATTTTATGTAAATTTTTATTTTTTTGATAGAAGGGTAAAGAATAAATAAAGATAACTTTAGAAGACTAAAGGAGGAACTTATGAGTCCACAAACAATAAAATTTTTAACCTTTTTACAACCAAACTACATAACAAGCATTGTAGAAATAATTTTTCTTATTTTGATTTATAAGAAGCTAAAAGAAATAAGTAATAAGAGGTGAGCTTATGGAAAAATATACAGAAGTCACAAGAATTGGAACCCATCTAATATTAAATCTAGGCCTGGAATTTATAAAACTTTACTTACTTGGAAGGATTCTAGGTTTGTTAAAAAAATTTGATAATTAAAAGAAAAGAGAGGTCATGAGGCCTCTCTAAATTTTTATATAATTATATAATTCCATAAAATAAAAACCAATAAAAAAAGTGAGACCTAAGTCTCACTCTATTATTCTGCTTCTGCAACAATTTCTTTGCCTGCATAGTGTCCACAAGAAGGACAAACTCTATGAGGTAATTTCATTTCATGGCAGTTAGGACATTCAACTACTGTTGCTTTATTTAATCTGTAAGAAGATGCTCTTCTCGTGTTTTTTCTTTGTTTTGAAGTTTTTCTCTTAGGTACGGCCATTTCTACACCTCCTCATCTTTAAATAAATCTAATAACTTCCCAAATCTTGGGTCCACAATATCTTCTTCAACTTCTTCCACACAATCACAAGGGCCATCATTTAAGTTCTTGCCACAATGTGGGCACAATCCCTTGCAATCTTCGCTACATAAATTCTTTCCATTGATGGAAGTAATTATCTGTGAAAAAATTATTTCTGAAAGATCTATGGAATCATTTTTAATTTTAAAGTACTCATCTACAGAATCTTCATCATATAGACTTGGATCTTTAAAATTATAAGCAAGGTAACTAGTCTCTTTTTCTTTTACAAATTCTTTGAGACATCTGTCACACTTAGCCTTAAATTTGTAGGAAATATCTAGACAAAGTTCTAACTCCCCTGTCAAATCATGAATATATCCATTGTACTCTACGGGATAGATGAGATTGAGATCCTCTAAATTCAAATCTGTGTCATTTTCCTCTAGAATACCCTCAAAGTCTAATCTGATTTCATCAGACGACAAAAAAGTACTAAGATCTAATTTCATTTACTCACCTCAAAAATACATACAAATCATTATAACTTTTAATATTTAGTCTGTCAATACTATATTGAAAATTAAACTTAAACAAGTTCCTTTGTATCTCTTGCAATCATTAGCTCTTCGTTAGTTGGAATAACGAAAACTTTGATAGCAGAATCGTCAGAAGAAATAAGTTTATCTTCTCCTCTTACATTGTTTCTTTCAGGATCAAGTTTGATACCTAGTGATTTTAGTCCAGCACAAATTGATTCTCTCATTTCAATAGAGTTTTCACCAACACCTGCTGTAAATACAATAGCATCAACGTGATCAAGTTCTGTCATGTAAGAACCAACGTAGCCACGAACTCTCTTTTCAAAGATATCAAGTGCAAGTTTTGCTCTCTTGTTTCCTTGGTCTCTTGCTTCTTCAATGTCTCTGAAGTCACTTGATACACCAGAAATTCCTAGTACACCTGATTTTTTGTTAATTAGAGTGTTGATTTCTTCTGTAGAAAGATTTTCTTTATCCATGATAAATGGAAGAATAGCTGGGTCTAAGTCACCACATCTTGTACCCATTGCAAGTCCTTCAAGTGGTGTGAAGCCCATTGATGTATCAATAGATTTACCATTTTCAACTGCACAGATACTTGAACCATTACCAAGATGACAAGTAATCAGGTTAACTTCATTTACATCCTTGCCAAGCATTTCTGCTGCCTTGTTAGTGATGTATTTGTGAGAAGTTCCGTGGAAGCCAAATCTTCTAATTTTATATTTTTCGTAATATTCATATGGAAGTGCATAGATGTAGCTTTCTTCTGGCATAGTTTGGTGGAAAGCTGTATCAAATACTGCAACTTGTTTAACATCAGGAAGAAGTCTTTGACAAGCCTTGATTCCCATAATGTTAGGTGGGTTGTGAAGAGGAGCTATTTCAACATTATCTTCAATTCCCTTTAATACTTTTTCGTCGATAACAACAGACTTAGCGAAATCTTCGCCACCGTGTACAACTCTGTGACCTACAGCATCAATTTCATCAAGTGACTTGATTGCACCGTATTCTTCATTTGTTAGGGATTCCATTACAAGTTCAAGAGCTCTCTTGTGGTCTTGCATTGGAGTTTCAATAGTTTTCTTTTCCTTGCCAATTGTTTCGTGTTTAATTCTTGAACCTTCGATTCCGATTCTTTCAACTAAACCCTTTGCCATCACATCTTCAGTTTCCATGTTAATAAGTTGATATTTAAGGGAAGATGATCCGCAATTAATAACTAATATCTTCATATTTCCTCCTCAGTTTTTTAAATTTATTAAATATAGTATAATAACTAATAATTAGTTTATAACAGTTGTAGCCATTAGTCAATAATTGGAGATTTAAAATATGAAAATTGCTTCTATAATAGCCGAGTACAATCCCTTTCACAAGGGGCACGCCTATCAAATAAATAAAATAAAAGAAGATTACACAGACTTCATTGTGGTCATAATGTCAGGAAGCTTTGTCCAAAGGGGCGAGCCTGCAATTATTAATAAATATGAAAGAGCAAGAGTCGCTATTGATAATGGAGTAAGTCTTGTCTTGGAGCTCCCCCTCCCCTATGCAACATCTAATGCAGAGATTTTCTCACTAGGTGCAGTGAATATATTAAACTCCATGGATATAGTTGATAGACTTTACTTTGGCAGCGAAGATGAGCTTGAAGTCTTAAGAAGTATCCAAGAAAAAATTGACAAGAACTTTGATGAAGAGAAGATGAAAAAATACTTGTCAGAAGGCAAGTCCTTTATAAAATCTCGTGAACTTGCCATGGACTTCTTGAGTGATAAAGAAAAAGAAATTTTAAAAAGACCTAACAACATCTTAGGCCTTGAATACCTAAAGAGTATTACAAAATTAAATTCATCTATAGAGCCTCACTCAATAAAGAGAAAAAATGTAAATCATGACGATGACTTTTCCCTTGATGGCTTTGCATCGGCATCACACATAAGAAGGCTAGCCTATGAAGGAGAAGATGTCTCAGGCTTCTTGCCAGCCTATGACTTAGTGGTAGAAAATAAATTAGAAAATTACTTTGACATCTTCAAGTATAAAATGATAACAGAAGAAATAAATTTTAAAGACTACTTTGATTATGAAGAAGGACTTGAAAATAGGATCCTAGAAAATCTTGATGCAGAAAATTTTCACGACCTCATAGAAAAAGTCCACTCCAAAAGACACAGCAGGTCTAGGATAAAGAGATTAATTATAGAAATCCTCTTAGACATAAAAAAAGACTTGATAAAAAATTCTTTAAAAGATCCTTACACAAGAGTCCTTGCTTGCGACGAAAGAGGCATTGAAATTTTTAAAAAATCAAAAAATAAAAATAAAATTTATTCCTTTAAATCCTTTTACGACAAATCAACTGGAATCACAAAAGAGATGCTAGATAAAGAAATTTTGGCAAGTGACTTGTATAATATAAAATCTGGAAAAATAAAAACAGACTTCACAAGAGAAGTCTATAAAAAAATATAAAATTATTTTCTTATAAAGGCAAAAAAGAAACTCTCATCCTAGAAAATCCTAAAATGGAAATCCTAGAATGAGAGTTTTTCTTAATCCTTAGTTTCACTTATTGACTTTTCATAAATATTTTTAAATTCTTTTATATCCTTATTTCTCACGACTTCTTGAGGAACATCACTGACGCTAATAGAGCCTGCCCAGGACTCAGCTTCTCCATCAGGCTTTTTATTTTCCTCTGGAATTAAAATAAGAGAGTATTTAGTAACCTTCAAAGAAGTCTCGTCCATAATTTTTTGCAAATCATAAAGAATATCTAATCCCTCTTCAAGGTTTGGATTTTTAGAATATCCAAAAGCCTGCGCAAGGACATCTTCTTTAAAATTATTAAAATCAAATTCTTGGTCTAAAATGAGTTTTTCTTCAATATTATCATTAACTGTAGTCAAAGAAATTTCGTAAGGGAAATTATATTTTTTCTCAAGACTTTTTCCATAAGCATTTAATTCATCAGAAAGTCTTATAGCTGTGTTGAATAAAATAGAGTCGTAAGTATCTGCCTTTATCTTTCCAAAAGAATCAAAGCCAAAATAAAACTTAGTGTCTTCACTATTTTTATCACGGAGTCTGACAATATAGTAGCCGTCCTTAAAATTATAATGAGCCCTGTCACGAATTAAGTCCAAATCCTTATAATGGGTCTCAATATATTTATCAGCAGCCCTATCTGCAAGAAGCCTAGAAATAGGATTACCAAAAAAAGCAATATAGAAAAATAATAAAAATATAGCACAAACAATGCCAAGACCTGTAAAAAATTTTTTAAAATTAAATTGCCTTTTCATGTAAGCAACCTCCAGCTTTTATTTTAGTAGATTATAACACAAAAAACTCGAGCCACGCCCGAGTTTCTTTATCCTTTATTTGTCATATTCATTTTTAAAATCTCTAAGTCTTGGAACAAACTCCTTATAAAAAGCATCACTCATTTCAGCGTGGAATTTTGCAATTTTCTCCCAGTTAGACTTATCCCTTGAGTTTATATTTTCTATTGCCACATCAATAGTTGACATCTTGTTATCATCTAACCTATTCCAATAAAGTTTTAAACCTAAATTGTTTTCAATGTTTTCTTTATTTTTATATAGATAATCGAAAGCTGCCTTATTTACTTCCTTGTCAGGCTTATTTAATGTCATCAAAACTTTAGCAGATTTCATATAATAATAACAAGAAATATAAAATCCACTAATCCCAGTAGTTCCTGCGATCCATGAACTCTTTGATCTAGTGACATTCACAAAAGTACCATTATCAATATTCGCTTCTTTAATTATAGGAATAGCATAATACCAATATTCTTCCTTAATATTTTCTGGAGTCCTATCAAAATTATCTGAGTCTTCAAAATAAAAAATTAAATTATCAGGATCTTCATCATATAATTCAAATAGTTTACTTAATATCCTAATTTTTGTATTTGTATCATTATTTGTAGAAACAAAAATATCCTCATCTATTTTTTCAAAACTTCGCAAGTCATTAGAACTTGTAAAGAAATTAAGCCCTAATACATCCCTTGGTTCTTCTCTAACTAAATTAATTAATTGAGACTTATCTTCCTCATGTAGAGTTTTTATTATAAAAGTAAAGGCATCAACCCAATTCTTAAAAGATGACTCTTCTCCCCTAAAATTAATCTTTAGAATCTTCTTTCCCTTAAGGTCGTAATCATCATCAGCTAAAGAAATATATTCCACATCTTCTCTTTGTAATTCAAAGTCTGTGCTAGGATACTTCCAGATTTCATAAACAGAAAGATCAAGAAGGTCTCTGTGCCTCTTTTCTATTTCATCTTCACCCCAAGAGTCTAATAGGGCCAAGTCTTGATTCATCCTAATTCCACTCTTTTTGAAGCCACGTTTTTCATCTCGCTTTTTCTTAAAAGAAGAGTTTCCCATATCGGAGTTGTAGCCCGTAATAGTTAAATTGCCCAGCTTGTGAATCCATCTTTCGTGAATTTCTTCAGCATTGTCACCCAACTCTTCAAACCAATCATCATTTAATTTTTGCGGCATAATGTGTTCAATGCTGTAAGTCCCATCATCTAGGTGATTATAAATATCCTTAGTCTCAATAGTATTATAGTTTTCAATCTTATTAAATAAATAGTTTTTAAACCTGCCACGCATCAAGTAGATTTCTTTATTGTTTAAGTTCTCATAAAATTCTTCATCCTTAGGGAACCTTCCAGAATCTCTCTTATTAATTAAGTTATATTTTAATTTGTCTACATAATTATCTGTAGACCCATCATACCTTATAATATCCTTGTTTAAATTCAAGAAAATTTTATTTAAAGCATTAGTTCCAACACTACAAATATTTCTCCTAAATAAATAAGCTTCAATTGTTTTATAGATTCCAATTAAATCATCAAGACTTAATTTTTCATCGTCATATAAGCTAAAAACTTCCATTAGGAAGGGTTCTGTTACAGTAATTTCCATTTTCTTTAAATTAAACATGGATGCATCTAAGTCTTTGTTATTAAAACCACTTTCTCCATCAAGTAGCTTCTTATAAAACTTAGAGTACCTTAACATATCTTCAAGTAATTCTTCCAAAGAATCATTGTGCCTATTAACATATTCTTTAAACTCGAAATAAACTTTAGCCATAGTTGGGGCAGAAGAAGTCTTTATACTTAAATAATTTCTAACAAAATTATCGATTTTTTTGTTAGTCAAGTCCTCAATCTTTATCCAATATTTTTCAAAGTATTTATTTTGCTCATCTAGAGGTAAATTCATCAGAATAAAGTTTCTTATCTTGTCACCTTCACTAAGAGCGAGACCAGTAGAGTTTAAACTTTCAAAAATAAGTTGAGCGTCATCACCCTTTTCCAAAGTAATAGAGATAACTTGAAGTCTTAAAATCGCAGAATAAATTTCATCTATGTGATGAGCGTCCTTCTTTAACCTTTCATAAAAATACTTATAATTAATAGTTAAGTTAGAGTTTTCAATATACTCATCCTCTTCATCAAAAATTAAAGAATGGAGTGCTTTCCTGTCTCTCTTTACAGGAATAAGTTTTATCCTGTCACCTTCCTTGGCCCACTTGGAAATAATGAACCTTTCCATTATTTGATCATTTAAGTCCGTTTCTTTCGATTCAACTTCACCCTTTTCCACTAGCTTGGCAATAGCCAGGAGAAGAAGAGTAACAGTTGTTAGTCTCTGTTGACCATCAATAATGTGATATTCAGTAGTAGAACCAGCGCCTACAACATCAGATACAATACTTCCAAAAAAGTGGTTGCCTTCTTTCGTCCTACTTAGTCTTAATAAATCATTATAAAGTTGTTTGCAGTTTTCAATCTTCCAATCGTATCTTCTTTGATAAACAGGAATAATATACCTATGACTAGGTCCTTCCAGATAAGAAAATAATTGGATACCATCGCCCTTCATTAGCTCCTCCAGTTTTTATATTTGTTAATAATTCTAGTTTAACACATGAATGTTAATAAAATTATAATTTCTATTCCTAATCAAAATAAATTTTTATTTGTTTCCTATCACAAATCTATTTTGATTTGTATTTTTTTAATTATTAGCTTTTACAAGTTCATAAATTTTTATGACTTTATGATTTCTTATAACTTCATTAATTTCTACTACTTCATTAACTTTTATAGTCTTATAAATTTCTAGGACTTTATAATTTTTATGAACTTGTGTTTTTAGGTCAAATGTTCTAAAATGTACTTAATTGGAACTACTGTTTAAATATGTATTTATTTTAAAATTCATTTTTATTTACTTTGATTTTTCTCGAGGTGGCTTATGACTTTTATTGATTATTCTTTGGAACCTAAATCTGATATTGCTTTTGTGGACATCAAGTCTTTTTATGCCAGTGTTGAGTGTGTCAAGAGGAACTTGGACCCTCTCACTACTTGCCTTTGTGTTATGAGTAGGTCTAGCAATTCTAAGGGCCTCATTCTTGCAAGTTCTCCTACCTTTAAACGTGTCTATGGCAATAGTAATGTTGGAAGGTCAAGTGAGCTTCCCTTTGACGTGGAAACTAGGAAGTTTAGTTTTGAAAAGGCCAGGAGACAAAATATTGAGATCACTAAGTCTTATGTTGATTTTATTGAAAAGTGGGCAAAAAATACTCTTATTGTCCCGCCAAGGATGGCTCTTTATATTGAAGAAAATTTAAAAATCCAAAAAATTTTCCAAAATTATGCTCCCAGAGAGGACATCCTTCCCTATTCTATTGATGAGGGTTTTATTGATCTTACTAATTCTTTAAATTATTTTGTGCCTAACAAAAGTATTTCAAGGCATGACAAGTTGGACCTTGTTTCTTCTATGATTCAAAGGGATATTTGGGAAAGAGCTGGTCTTTATTCTACTGTAGGCATGAGCAATGCCAACCCCCTTCTTGCCAAGCTTGCTCTTGATAATGAGGCCAAGAAGACTAGGACCATGCGCGCCAACTGGTCCTATGAAGATGTGGAGTCCAAGGTCTGGGCCATTGATGATTTAAGCGACTTTTGGGGGATTGGGTCTAGGCTCAAGAGAAGGCTCAATACTATGTCAATTTACACTGTTCGAGATCTTGCAAATTATGATTCTGATGTCTTAAAAAAGGTCTTTGGAGTTATTGGTCTTCAACTTTGGTTTCATGCCAATGGTGTTGATGAGTCAAAGGTCACAAGGCCCTACAAGTCTAAGTCCAAAGGCCTTGGCAACTCCCAGGTCCTCCCTCGTGATTACAAGTCCCAAGATGAAATTGAGATTGTCTTGTCAGAGATTGCTGAGCAAGTGGCTGTTAGGATAAGACGTACTAGGAAGAAGGCTTCTGTGGTTGCCATTTATGTTGGCTTCTCTCACTCAGAGAATAAAAAGTCCATCCACGCAAGAAGGACTATTAGACCCAGCCAATCCACCAGGGTCTTACAAGATGAGGTTATTAAACTTTTTAGGGAAAAGTATGATGGCGGTGACGTGAGAAATCTCGGAGTGTCTTATGATAATTTGGTGGACCAGTCTTCTACTGTTTTTGATTTTTTTGATGATGTTAAGGCCATTGAGAGGGAAGAAAGTCTTGACAGGACAATTGATGAAATCAGGGACAGGTTTGGCTTCACTTCTCTTCAAAGGGCCACTTCTCTTATGGAAGGTTCTAGGGTAATTGAAAGGAGTAATCTAATTGGCGGCCACTGTGGTGGCATGGATGGTTTGAAATAATTTTGGAGGTGTTTGTATGGTTGATAGGTCTTATTTGCCCTTTAAGTCTGCTAGAGAATATATGGACAGGGGGATGGCAAAGTGGATGGGATTTTTTATCTCTGAGCACACTTCTGCCCTATCTCACATGGGAGATACCATAGATTTTTCTTCTCAAATGTCTAATGAGGAGATTGTACTTTTGATTAGTCAGGTTTATGTAAATAATCTTGAGGTTTTGGTTTTTACTAGGTTGAGACAAGACCCTTATCTTGGCAGGATTAAGGATATTTATGAGGGGAGTATTTATTTAAGTGGAGATAATCCTCTAAATATTAATTTTGAGGATATTATTAAAATTGTTCTTGCAGAGGAATTATGAAAGATTTAGAAAAGAATTCTCTTCAATTTGATTATTTTTCTATTAACTACAAAAATTTTGAGGAGACTTTTTATAAGTTTTCAAATATTAGTGTTCCCTTAATTTTTTTGACTGATGACCTTCTTCTCCACATGATTTCCACAGGTCATCCTTATTTTCTTCTAAATTCTAAAAATTCTGCCGATGATAGGGACCATTATTTTGTTTTTAAAAAACTTACAAGTTCAGAAAATAATTTTATCAGCCAGTTTGAATACTTGGGCCAAATTTCTCCTCTTTATTTTGAGGATAAATTTTATGGGAAGAAGTGAGTATTCAGCCTTGGCTGATTTTTTTATTTTCTTTTTTCTTAACTTTTTGTTTTTAACTTTTAAAGTTCTTTATTTATCTCTTATTTTACTTATTTAATTTTTCTTTCTTAATTTCTACATTTTCCCCAATTTTTATTTAAGACTTTAAAAATTTTCACAAAAAAAGAAGCTATATCTAGTGATATAGCCTCTTTTTATATTTTTAAAACAAATCTTTTCGCAAGCTTATTCTTGACTAGCTGATTTTGCCTTAACTTCTCTAATCTTAGCCATTGATTCGATAATAGAATCTGCAAGAGCTTCCATGTCGTTTTCGTTAGCCTTGTTAAGAGATGAGTTAAGTGTAACTCTTTCTGGAAGTACGTCGAACATCTTAAGATTTTCGTCAATGTATTCTTCAATCTTATCGCCAACTGTACAAGCCCAAGTACCATTTTCGATGATACCAACAGTTCTATTTTGAACGTTAAGAGCTTCTAGGTCCATTAAGAAGTTTTTCATTACAGGATAAATACCTAGGTTGTAAGTTACTGATGCAATTACAATGTGAGAGTATTTAAATGTGTCTGCAATTAGGTAAGACATGTGAGTGTTACTTACGTCGTGAACTACTACATTTGTCATTCCCTTGTCACAAAGTCTTGATGCAAGAGCTTGTGCAGCACGTTCTGTGTTGCCATACATTGATGCGTAAACAATCATTACGCCCTCTTCTTCTGGTTCGTATCTTGACCATTTGTCGTATTTGTCGATGAACCATCCAAGGTTTTCTCTCCAAACTGGTCCGTGAAGTGGACAGATATATTTAATATCTACAGTTGCTGCTTTTTTAAGAACGTCTTGTACAAATGGACCGTATTTACCAACGATATTTGTTAAATATCTTCTTGCTGGGTCAAGGTAATCTCTTTCGAAGTTAACTTCGTCAGCAAATAGTTTTCCGTCTAGTGTACCGAAAGTACCGAAAGCGTCAGCTGCAAATAGTACTCCGTCAGTTGTATCAAAAGATACAAGTACTTCTGGCCAGTGAACCATTGGTGCTTCTAAGAATACGAATTCGTGTTTACCAAAGGAAATTGTGTCTCCTTCAGCAACAATGATTGATTGTTCGTCAGGTACGTGGAATCCGTATTGACGCATGAATTCAAATCCTTGTTCACTTGCTATAACTTTTACATCTGGATATCTTAAGATGATTTCGTCAATAGCTGCAGCGTGGTCTGGTTCTAAGTGATGAATTACTAGGTAATCTAGGTCTTCTCCATCAAGAACTTCAGTTATATTTTCTAAATAATCTTTTACAATTGACCAGTCAACTGTATCAAATAGTACATTTTTTTCGTCTTTTAGTAAATATGAATTATATGTTACTCCTTCTGGTATAGGGAATATATTTTCAAATAATTCTAGTCTATGATCATTTCCACCAACATAGTAAAGATCATCTGTGACTTTTCTAACTGTATACATTATATCCTCCTTTATTTTCTATCTGCTGGGAAATCAGCTTCAATAAAGTTTTGCTTTTCTTCTTGACATTCTGGACATGTCCAATCGTCTGGTAGCTTATCAAAATCTGTACCTGGATCGATTTCGCCTTCTGGATCTCCGTAGTTTGGATCGTATTCGTATCCACAGCCTGGACATACCATAACTTTGTAGTTAGGAGCTAATTTTCTAGGTTTAGATCTTCTAACTTTTTTCATTGGAGGTGCTGGTTCTTTTTCGCCAGTTCCTAATGCTTCAGCAAGAAGTGGCATAATTTCGAACATATCTCCAACTATACCGTAGTCACAGTTCTTAAAGATTGGAGCACCTGCATTTTTGTTGATTGCAACAATTGTTGATGCATTTTTAATACCCTTTAAGTGTTGGCTGGCTCCTGAAATACCACATGCGATATATAGGTTACCATTGAATTTTTGTCCTGACATACCAACGTATCTTTCAAGTGGAACAAGTTTTAGAGTTTCTGCAACTGGTCTTGAAGAACCAAGTGCTGCACCTGCTGCGTGAGCAAGCTCTCTAGCCATATCCATGTTTTCTTCTCCACCGATTCCCTTACCTACTGAAACAACTCTTTCAGCGTCGTAAACAGGAGTATCAATATCAATACCTACAGAGAAGTCATATCCATCTTTCTTAAGGTTTTTAACTAGTATATCAACAGCTTCCTCAGCTGTGTCTGCTTTTATAATTTCTCTTTTTCTATCTCCAGTGATAGGGCCAGCTTTTTTATCTAATGCAGCAGCTCTACCTTTTTTCTTTGGAGCTTTACCAATAAGGTGACTTGCAACTACAACTCTTTGGATTTCAGAAGTACCTTCATAGATTGTTGTGATCTTAGCATCTCTGAAGAATCTTTCTACGTCCATGCCCTTTAGGTATCCATTACCACCGTGGATTTGAAGAGCTTCGTTAACAACCCACATAGCAACTTCAGATGCAACTGTTTTTGCCATTGCAGCTTCCATTGAGTAGTTTTCGTGATTTTGTTTCATTTCAGCAGCTGAATAAACCATAAGTCTTGCAGCTCTGATTTTAGTAGCCATATCTGCAATCTTGAATGCAACTGCTTGTTGTTGAGCAATTGGTCTACCAAATTGAACTCTTTCTTTTGCATAAGCAAGTGCAGCTTCATAAGCACCTTGTGCAATACCTAGTGCTTGTGATGCGATACCAATTCTACCACCGTCAAGTGTTTGCATTGCAATTCTAAATCCTTGACCTTCTTTACCAAGTAAGTTTTCCTTTGGAACCTTAACATTGTTAAATTGAAGCTCAGCAGTAGTTGAAGATCTAATACCTAATTTGTCATAGTGATCTCCAAAAGTGAATCCTTCCCATCCTTTTTCTACTATGAAAGCAGAAATTCCGTGAGTACCGATTCCTGGTGTAGTAACTGCATAAACTACATAAGTGTCAGCAGCTGGAGCATTAGTGATGAAAATCTTGTTACCATTTAAGATGTAGTAATCTCCATCAAGAACAGCAGTAGTTTCTGTACCACCTGCATCAGAACCAGCGTTAGGTTCAGTAAGTCCAAAAGCACCAAGTTTTTTACCTTGAGCAAGAGGTTTTAAATATTTTTCCTTTTGTTCTTTAGTACCAAAAGCTTGGATTGGATAAGATCCTAGTGAAGTGTGAGCTGATAATACAACACCAACACCAGCGTCTACTCTTGAAAGTTCTTCTACAGCGATAGCATAAGAAATAACATCCTTACCTGCTCCACCTTCTTCTTCAGGGTATGGAAGTCCCATCCAACCGTTTTCGCCAATCTTCTTAATGATTTCTTCTGGGAATTCATTGTTTTGATCAAGTCCAAAAGATAATGGCTTGATTTCTGCTTCTGCAAATTCTCTGATAGCCTTACGTAGGGCTTCATGTTCAGCAGTTGTCTTGTACATATTTGACATATTTTCCTCCTTTTAAGATTAAAGATAATTAAAGTATTAGATACTTTATTAGTTAAAAACAAAAGATACACCAAGATGGTATACAATAATTAAAGTATACAACAACTTTACTAAAGTGTCAAAACATTTTCACAATATTTTTAATAAAATTTAAAAATGTTTTTTAGAAAATCCTTCGTTTTCCTACTGAATTATTTATACCCTATTTTAAATTTTTTATCATCTATTTAATCCTTTAATTGATAAATTCTTTTTTTGTTGTAAAATATAAAGTTAACAAGAAGATGTTTATTGCAAATGGAGGAATTATGAATTTAGAAAAATTATTAGAGTGGAGAAGATCTTACAGAAAGTTTGATGAAGAAAGAGAACTTGCTAAGGAAGATATTGATGGAATTTTATCTTCTATTAAGTTTGCTTCTTGTGCAAACAACAGACAATTCTTAAGATTTATCTCTGTTGAAAGCAAAGAAAAAGTCTTAGAGATTTTTGATAACACAAGATGGGCTGCTTCCCTTCCCAATGATGCTGGTAGGCCTAAGGAAGGTGAAAGACCTGTATATTTTATTGCCATCTTAAGTGACAAGGAAAAGAAATTAAAATTCGATGGAGTTGACCAAGGACTTGTGATTTCTAATTTAACTCTTGCTGCTGCAGAAAGAGGTATTGGATCTTGCATCATTGGAAGTGTTGTTGATGAGAAGATGCGTGAAATTTTATCCTATGATGAGAGATATACTTGTAGTCTTGTTGTGGCTTTTGGCTATCCAAAGCTTGAGTCTTCAATAAAAGAAATTGATATAGAAGAGGACCAATCATATTACCTAGATGATAAGGGAAACTATGTTGTTCCAAAGTACAAGCTTGATGATATTGTAAGGAGAATATGATGAGTAATAAGGAAAAATCTTTCTCTAGCTTTATAAATAGAAAGGCAAAATTATATTTTATTGATGCCCTCGGTGCCATGGCCTTTGGTCTTTTTGCAACTCTCTTAGTTGGTACAATATTAAATACTATTGGCAAGTCTTTTAATATTTTATTTTTGACTGATGTCCTTTGGCCTCTTGCTCAAAAGGCAACGGGACCTGCTATTGCAGTTGCTATTGCCACAGCTATGGGTGCACCAAGTCTTGTTGTCTATGCGGCAACTGTTGTTGGGATTGCTGGCAACGATCTTGGAGGTCCCATGGGTGTTTATATTGCAACTATAGTGGCTGTTGAGTTTGGTAAACTTGTCAGCAGGAAGACAAAAATTGATATTATAGTCACTCCTGCCATTACAGTTTTAACTGGAGTTTTTGTTGCCAACTTTGTTGGTCCTTATATTGGCAACTTCATGAATCTCTTGGGAGCAATTATTATTAACGCAACAAATAAAGCACCCTTCTTTATGGGAATAATTGTATCAGTTGTTGTTGGTATTGTATTGACCCTTCCAATTTCATCTGCTGCCCTATCAATGATGCTATCACTTTCATCGCTTGCTGGTGGGGCTGCAACTATTGGTTGCTGTTGTCAAATGGTTGGCTTTGCAGTTATGTCTTATCGTGACAACAAGGTGGAAGGCCTTGTGGCCCAAGGTCTTGGAACTTCAATGTTACAAATGCCAAATATTGTGAGAAAACCTCTTATAATCATCCCGCCAATCCTTTCATCAGCAATCCTAGGACCAGTGTCTACAATGGTATTTAAACTAGAAAACACTCCCCTTGGTTCAGGTATGGGAACTAGTGGACTTGTTGGACAAATTTCAACCTTTACTGCCATGCCAGATGTTCCTTTTATGAAACTTTTGGGAATAATTTTACTTATGCATATAATCTTGCCTGGTCTTGTTACTTTTGTAATCTACGAAGTCCTCTACAGGAAAGGCCTAATTCAAGATGGTGATATGAAGTTATATTTTAAATAAAATTTTATTAAAAGATAATAATTTTTTGCATTAAAAAAGATGGGTCACCCCATCTTCTTTTTTTATGCTCTTACATCATCATAGTCACTTGACTCAAGTTTCTTTTCTACGTAAGAACAAGTTCCTAAAATCTTTTTATTTTCTTTTCTTGCATCTTCCACAAGTTGTTTTACAAGTTCACCTGCTAGTCCTTGTCCACCAAATTCTGGTTTCACAATAGTGTGTTGGGCATCAATTACATCGCCCTTATCTTCGTAAGTCAAGATTCCCTTGTAATTATTTTCGTCTTCGCCTATATAATAACAGTTTCTACCTTTTTTAACTTCCATAATAACCTCCTATTTTAAACGTTCTTGTAAATTACTTACCCATTTAAAATAAAAGTTCACTCTTATTTTATTTTTTCAATGATTCTGTATTTTGTATCAAAACCTTCATTAGTTCCTGTGAAGGAGTTGTCGCCTTTTGAAAGTTCTAACATGGCGTCTACAGTTTCTTTAAATTCTGGAAGTTCTTCTGTCTTTCTGTCAAGCTCGTCAATTCCCTTTTGTTTAAATTCTTGAAGCTTTTCTGCGAAGATTCTCATGTTATCGTCAATTAGGTTGCTTCCATCTTTTAGTTTAAAGGCCCCAGCACTTAAATCAATGATACCATCGTCAAGTTTTTTTATTCCATCCCTCATTGGCACAATTCCCTCTGTCTTAAGTCTTGGGAATTCTTTGAAGTCCTTAGATTTATCTCTAAATTCTAAAAGACCACTTGTTAAATCACTTGCACCGTCATTTAACTTGCCTGAGTTGGAGTCAAGTTCTGTTATTGCATCTGTAAATTTATTTACAGCTTCTTCACTTTCTCCTGTTCCCTCTCTTAGTTTTGATGAGCCATCTTTTAATTTTGTAGTTGCATCATCAAGTTTTACAAGTGAGTCAGAAAGCTTCATAAGTTGTGATGTGTCAAGTTTTGATGCTGCTTCAGTCATTGCCTTTCCAAGTTCTCCATCAATTTGTCTTGCACCACTTGCAAGTTCTGATGTTCCTGCTTGGAGTTGTTCAAGTCCTCCAGGAAGCTGACTTGTACCTGCATTTAATTTTTCAGATGCAGCAGCTAGTTGATTCATGCCCCCCTTTAGCTCATCAAGGCCTTGTAGTTGCCCTGCCATTCCACTTAAACCCTTTAAAGCTTGAAGTTGTGCTCCAGCGTTTTGTGCTGATCCACCAATTGTTTGTGCGTTTTTACCAATATTTCTTGCTGCTCCACCAAGTTTAGTAATTGCTTGGAAAGCTATAGCTTGTGATTCTGGATCTTGAATTTGACTAAGCATTCCTATTACTTGTTCAATCTCTTGGGCTGAACCTCCAATACTTTGGGCAGATGCGCCAATCTTTTGAAGGTCTCCTTCAACATTTATATTTTCAAGACCAGAAAGATCTGGGGCCTTCATTCCTTGAACCTTATCATTTAATTGTTGGAAGTTGCTATTAAACTTATCTTGACCTGCTGCAAGCTCCTTTGAGCTTTCAAGTGCCTTACTTGCACCAGCATCAACCTTGTCTGCACCAGCTGATAGTTTTTCTATCCCAGCTTTTAATTCAGATAGTTTCTTTAAGGCTTCTTCCTTCATCTCATCAATCTTGCTAAGCTTGCTTGAACCTTCTCTAAGTTGTGTTGTTGCGTCTTTTAATTTTCCAATTCCATTGTCAAGTTCCACTGAACCATCGTGAAGCTTTCTTGCCCCATCTTTCATTTCTCCAGTTTTTTCATTCATCTTGCCAACTGCAGAAGTGTAGTCAGTGATACCAGAAGTTAATTTGCTTCCACCTTCATACATTTCTTGTGCTGCACCTGGAATCGGTTCAACCTTATCAATAACTTCATCAATTTTGTCTTCAAACTCTCCAGACTTTTCATAAAGTTCCTTGGAACCGTCCTTTAATTTAACAGATCCATCTCCCATTTCTGAGATACCGTCATTTAATTCGCCTTGGGCATCAGATAATTTTGAAGAAGCATCTACCAATTTTTTTGAATTATCTTCTAGTTCCTTAATTCCATCTCTTAACTTGTCAATAGTATCTAGGTCAGCTTCGTTTTGGAATAGTTCATTGGAAATAACAATATATGCTTCAACAGGTTTGTAGTCCTTAACGTCCATTTCTATTGTTGCCTGGCTCTTGAAGTCTTCCATTTGCCTTTCTTCTAGAATAGTTTCAAAGTTTTCTCTTAGGCCTGGTGTTAAAATTGTTGTCACCATTTCATTTTTTCCATCTTTTGCCACTTTTGCATCATCTGTTTCAATATTAGAAGCTACTTCTTGTGGAAAGGCCATAGCTGCCATTAGGGTATAGGGTGCATATACTCTTTGCTTTTTGCCAGCAATTCTCTTTATAGCATAGTTTTTATTTTCTGCTGATAGGACAACTTTTAAGTGACCAGACTTACCCTTTAAATCAGAGTTTTCGATTTTTTCTCCGTCAAGATAGTAATCGATCTTTACATCTATTGGAAGGTCTTTTTCACTCTTACCTTGGTAGTAGATGTCCTTAACATCTTCGTCCCAATAAATATATCCTGAATCATTTTTTATCATTTCATCTGTCTTTAAGTTCTTTACATTTTTTAAGTTTGACTTGTCCTTTCCCTTAATATTATCTTCAGAGTTTAGCCAAACTGAAACAGTCTTATCTGTAATTTTATCATCCTTCTTTAGGACATAAACTGTTTCACTTTTATTTATAATTTCTGATGCTGCAAAGGCAGTATTAGTTAATATCATAGAAGATAGGACAAGGGAAATAACTCCCTTTTGAAAATTTTTATTCATTTTTCTCTCCTTTTAATAATTTAATCTAAGTTTTTTGTAGTCTTCTTAATGAAAGGAAAACTAATTGAAATAATAGCAGGTAGTAAAAGTATGATTACAAGCATACTTATAATGGCACCCCTTGCTAAAAAAGTACAAATTGTTGATACAATTTCCATCTTAGAATAGATACCTACACCAATTGTTGCCGCCATAAAAGATAGGGCTGAAGTTACAATTGATTTTGAAGTTTCTTTAACAGCAATTTTTAAAGATCCGTCTACGTCCTTGGACTTTTTGTATTCTGCTAAAAACCTATCTGTCAAAAGTATTGAATAATCTATAGTTGATCCAAGCTGAATAACCCCAATTATTATAGATGTAATAAATGGTATTGTGTGGTTGAAGTAAAAAGGAATTCCCATGTTTATTTGTATGGCAAGTTCAATTGCTCCAATTAAAACTATTGGAAAGCCAATAGACTTTAATACAAGGGCAATAATTAAAAATACTACTGAAATAGAAATAATATTTACTATTTTAAAGTCCCTGTCAGATATTACTGTTAAGTCATCCGTTAAAACCGCTTCACCAGTTAGGTAACCTTCCTCGTCATGTTCATTTATTACTTCTTTCATTTGTGCAACTTGTCTTTTCACTTCAGGTGATGCTGTTTGAAACTCAGAGTTTGCCATGATCATTTGGTAACCATTCTTGCTAAAGTTATCTTGAAGTTTGTCTGGCAAGAATTCGCTAGGAACAGTGACCCCCGTTACTGAACTTACACTTAAAACAGAGTTTATACCTTCAATTCCCTTTAGGTCACTGATTAAACCTTCTAGATTAGAATTTGATAAATCATCTTTTACTACTATAAAGTGGGTACTTGCCATGTTGTAGTCCTTCTTCATCTTGTTGAGGGCCACTATGGAATCTAGGTCTTGAGGCAAGGACCTGTCTAAGTTGTAGTAGAGCTTTGTGTTCAATGATCCATAAATTGCTGGAATAAATAATCCTATAGCAACAAGGAAAAGGGTCTTCTTGTGCCTAATGTTAAAGTCTGATAATTTATCAAAACTTGGCAGCATAACCTTGTGGTTGTATTTGTTTACTAAATTTTCAACCATGAGAAGCATTGCTGGAAGGACTGTTACAGTTGAGATTAGGCCAATTAGGACCCCTTTACTCATAACAAGACCAATATCCTTACCTAAGCCCAATCTCATTGCTATTAGGACAATAAATCCTGCAAAAGTAGTAAGTGATGATGCAAAAAGAGATGAAATTGTCTCTTGGATTGCAACATCCATAGCGTCATATTTTGTATCGTAATATTTTTTTTCTTCAACATACCTGTGGTAAAGAAAGATTGAATAGTCCATGGTAACAGCAAGCTGCAAAACAGCTGCTATGGCCTTGGTAATGTAAGAAATCTCTCCCAGGAATATATTTGTCCCAAAGTTATACAAGACTGCATAACCTATTGTGAGCATGAATACAAAGGGAACTATAGTCGATTCATTTGTTAAGGACAAAATTATTAGTCCAAGAACAACTGCAAGTCCAACATATATTGGTGTTTCCTTGTCAATTAAATCCTTGGTATCCTTAACAAGTGAAGAAATCCCACTTAGGTATTTTTGATTTGACTCAATCTTTCTAATTTCATCTATAGCTGACATTGTGGTCAAGGAAGATGATGATTCACTAAACTTTACTATCATAAGAGTGGATCCATCAGCATAAAAAATATCTTTTACCTCATCTGGTAAAAATCCGCTGGGAATCATATCTCCTACAGTAGAAGATTTTGAAATTACATCTTCAACCCCGTCTATCTCAAGTATTTTCTCTCGCAAGACCTCTGCATCATGGTCGCTTCCCTCTAAAATTAACATACCTGTGGCCGCATTTTTAAAGTCTTCATCCAAGATTTTTTGACCTTGGGTTGACTTTAAGTCTTGAGGCAAGTAGGACAAGATGTCATAGTTTACTCCAGTCAGCTTGTAACCTATAAATGAGGGAATCAAAAGTAAGGTCATGACTAAGAGTATAAATTTAGGTCTGTGTGAAATAAATTTTGTAAATTTTTTCATTCTACTCCTTTATCTAAATATTCTGTCTACGATTTTGTACAAAGCAGGCTTCATTTCTTCAATATCAAGAACTGAGTCTGGCATTAAGGCTGATTCACAAGTTGAAAGAACTATCTGAATAGTTAATGACAAGATAAATAATCTTTCAGACTCTGATAACTCATCATTAAATAAACTTGAATATTTATTTAAAATAAATTGAAGGTTATTGTCCGTTTCTTTATACCTATCATCATTTTCTATCTTTGCATAAAGAGCCCAGTTTAAGTTGTTTGAAAAAAGTTGCAACTCAAGAGGATCCTCAACTAAGTGATCAATTATATAATTTATAAATGAAATATATCTCTTCTTGGGATCACTATCCACACAAGTGGACTCAGCTTCATAAAAGAGCTCCGTCATTATATCTAGGACTATTCTTTGCTCCAGATCTTTTTTATCTCTAAAGTAAAGATAAAAAGTTCCCAGGCCTAAGTCAGTCCTGCTCATAATATCTCTAATAGAAGTAACTTCTATCCCCTTTTCTCTAAAGGAAGACATAGCAGCTTCTGAGATTTTATTTTCTTTCTCTTTTCTTTTATCTTGAGACGTCATTTTTACCTCCTTCTAAACTTTTATTAATAACTGAACGTTGTTCATCTTTGCAAAAGATATAATAATACTTTTCTGAACAAAGTTCAAGTTTTTTTTATTTTTATTTTTAAAAATGACCCTGGGATAAGGGCCTGATATTTATATTATATTTTCAATTTTAAATTATTTTTTATTTTTAAATTTCAATTTTAAATTTCTATTGTATAATAGCAGAGAAAATATTTTTTGGAGGAAAAATGAAAGTAAAATCACTAATAATTCTCACATGTCTGACTCTTATAGCTTCAGGATGTGGAAATAAAAATAAAGATAATAAAATTGAAGATAATAAGACTAAGATTGAAGTAAGTGAACTTGATAAAAATGAACAGAAAGATTATCTCATATCAAATATGAATAATGACACTTCACTTGATCTTGTTAGGTCTACTATAGAAAAGAATTTAGATAAAAATGTTGCAGAATCTTTCGCTAATCTTGTTAAGGACTACAACAAAGAAATCTCAAAAAATTTGCTTAGTGGTGACTTTGAAAGGGCTTCTAAGATAGATAAGACTGGAGAAATTATAGACAAGAGATCTTCCATAAGCCACAAGTATCCTGACACAAATTGCAGGATAAATTCTTTTTTACTATTAAAAGATGACTTGTCCATAAAATATGATATGGATATTGATGATGAGATGCTTTTCATGGATAAGGAAGCCTTAAAAAATTTAAATTTATTTAATAATGAGGACTTAGAAAATTTTTATAAATTATTTTCAAGAGTAAAGACTTCATCTTCTAAAGACCCAAAAATTCATGCCAAGGTAATGGAAGAATTTTTGTCAAAAGTTGACTTTCCAAGGACTGCCAGCATGGTCTCAGTAGTACTTCACGACAACTTAGATGGCGACTACCTATTTATTGGTCACGTTGGAGTCCTCCTTCCTTTAGATGATGGCTATTTATTTTTAGAAAAGATTTCTTTTGAAGAGCCCTACCAAGCAATAAAGTTCTCTAAGAAGGAAGATGCCTATATGTATTTGAAAGAAAAGTACAGGGACTATCTTGATCCAGAGGTTGCTCCTCCCTTTATTATGGAAAATAATAAATATGTAGAAATATAATTTATTACAAGTATTTTTAAAAATATATTTTTTAAATTAATAATTTTTATTTAATCTGTAAAATTAAAAAACATGTTTTTATCAATCTATAATTTTTAACTGCTTTTGTTTTATAAACTAATTTATAAATTTTACTTGTTTATAATTTTGAAATCACTTTATAATTTAAAATTAACTTAAGACTTTTCTTTGAGTTTAATTTAAATTCAAATTCATAGTTTTAAAAATTTACACAAAAAATTGCCCCACTATTATGTGGAGCAATTTTCTTTTGCATAATTTATTTTTATTCTGCTACTTTATTTCCATCTTTTATCTTGTCTTCTCTTAACTTTAACCTATTTGCATCAAGCTCTCTCTTTCTTTCGAAAGCGTGAAGGATAAGTGCAAGAGTTACAACTCCGTAAGAGATAAATGTTCTGAAGTATTCACCCATCATAGCATCTCCTGTTAAAACTCTTCCCGCTTGTGGAAGAACTATAAACATTAAGTGGAAAAGGGCTGTACCTAAGATAACATTTGGTATTGAAGCCTTTGATACAGATGCACCACCAACAAGGATTGATGCTGCTGCATAAAGTGCTGCTTGGTCTTGACCTGCATAAGTTGCAAGAGTACCAATGTTTTGTAAATATATAATTTGTCCGTAGCAAGCAAGAACTGTTGACATAACAATTGATGCAATTCTTATCTTATCTGAATTCATTCCCGCGTTTTGTGCAACAAATTGATCTTGTCCAACTGCCTTCATATCGTGGCCAAGTTTTGTATTTCTAAACCAAACGATAAATAGGCAAAGTAGACCGATTATTGCAAGAGTAACTACTGGAACATCAAAAAGAATTTGGTGCTTAGCAGTTATAGGAATGTTGATCCTGAACTTTAGAATGTTGTCAAAACCTTGAGCAGATGCTAGGGTAATAGAGTTTTTAATACCGTAACCTGCTGAAAGGACCATGGACTTAGTTCTCATTGGAATTATAGTTCCGCAGAAGTAAAGTAAGAATAACATGTACCAACCAAGGATAAAGAAAGCAAGCATCATTGATGTGATCATTTCTCTACCTCTGGCCCTATTAAGAACTCTACCTGAGAATTGTCCAAGTAGGATTGCAATTGGAGTACCGATTAGAGCTGCTATAAGAAGTCCTGTCGCTCCAGTGAATCCCCAGTCTTGGGCAAAGATAATTCCTATTTGTCCTGCCATAGCTCCTAGAGGGATACCAAAGTTGATTCCCATACCAGCTATAATTGGAATGATAAGAGAAAGTACTAAGAAGGTATTTCTTACCATTCTCTTTGAAAGCTCATTTGTTATATAAGAAAGTGGTGGTTTGGCAATTATAAGTCCAGCCACAACAATAATTATAAACAAAATTGGAACCATAAATCTGTATAAAAATTCTTTAGAATTAAATTTTTTATTCATCTTTACTCCTCCTTGTAAGTGCGTAAATTATCATTCCATTTGTGATTATCATTCTTAGTATTTCTGAAATATCTATATTTAGTGCACCATTTATAACAGTAGGAGTAAGTGTAATTACACCTTGGAATAAAAATGTACCAATTATAACATTTGGAATAGATGCCTTGTTAATACTTGCACCACCAATTAGTAGGGCTGCTACTGTTTGGAAGGTAAAGGCAAGTGGCGCTTGATAAAGTTGGATAAAACCATAGGATTGTTGGTAGATAATAATTCCAACTGCAGCAAGTACTGTAGAGAATATTACAGAAACTAACCTCACCCTGTTAATATTAATTCCAGATGCTCTTGCATATTCTGGGTTAGAACCAACAGCTGTCATTGCTGTACCAGTCTTTGTCTTAAAGAAGGCCCAAACAATAAAGGCCATAAGAGCAAAAATTAAAAACATTCCCACTGGAATCCTAACTCCAAGTATGCTGATAGATAAGAAGTTGTTTAAAAGACCTTCTGTTATTCTTGTTCCATTTTCTAATACCTTGGACTTCATCCAATAGTCTGCAACTGGAACTTGTTGTGAAAGTCCCCTACCAGAATAACTTAGTACAGAAACAGGATTCTTATATGGAAGAATCAAATAAGCTATACACATAAAGGCTGTGAAAGAATAACCTACATAAGTAGCAATAAGCATCTCATCGCCCTTAATCCTATTTAATAAAATTCCGTAGAAAAATCCAAATACTATAGCAATAAGAGCAGCGAATATCATTGCAATAAAGATTCCTGCAAAACCTTTGAAACCAAATTCAATAGATGTTACTCCTCCTAAGATTCCTGCAACAACTCCAATTGGGATACCAAAGTTAAGTCCACATCCAGATTGCACCATAGGCACTAGAGATAAGACTAAAACTGAGAACATTCCAAATCTTGAAAGAACGTTTTGTGCTGAGTCTCTAAGAGAAACACCAGCAAAGGGAGCAGCAATGAATAATATTAACAAGAAAACTGCAATAATAAGCCTTGGTATTCCAATTTGTTGTATTAAACTTTTCTTTTTAGTCATTTCCAAGCTCTCCTTCCCCACTCATTAGAAGTCCAAAGTTTGTAGGATCTGCACTTGCTGGTAAGATGCCAGCGATTTTACCTTCACATATAACAGCTATCCTGTCACAAATACTTCTAAGTTCTTCAAGTTCTGATGAAACCATAACAATTGTTGTATCGTCTTTTTCATTAGATTCCTTTAAGGCATCAAGAACAAGTTCTTTAGCACCTATATCAATACCCCTAGTAGGCTCTGATACAAATAGAAGGTCTGGTTCCATGGCAAAGGCCTTGGCTAGACAAACTTTTTGTTGGTTACCACCAGATAGGTTACCTGCCTTTTGGTGAGATCCCGTAGTCTTTATGGCAAGAGATTTTATATATTCATCAGATAATTCTCTCATCTTTGCTTCATCCCTAAATTTGAAACCTAAAATCTTTTTAATGAATTTCTCTTGAACCTGCATTGCATTAAAGGCTATATTCCAAAATATTGGTTCTTCTAGCAGAAGTCCAACTCCCCTTCTATCTTCTGATACAAAGGCAATCTTATTTCTTAAAATATCTAGGGTATCTCCAAGTTTTAATTCTTTTCCATTGTATGTGATTTTACCACCTACAGGATAAGTTCCAAGGATCCCATTAGGTATACCAAGCTTTCCTTGACCAGCAAGACCAGCAATACCTAGGATTTCACCCCTAACAACTGAAAGATTAACATCATATACAGCTTCACCTGGCATATCCACCCATAGATGTTCAATTTCCATAATATGGTCATTGGAATCTAGGTTCTTAGCAAGTCTTTCTTTAGCTAGCTTCTTTTCTCCATCTCTTCCAACCATCCATTCGGCTATTTCTTCAATAGATAGGTTTTCATTTTTTCTATCTTCTATTATTTCACCATCTCTTAGGACAACAACTTGATTACAAACACTAGTGATTTCACGAAGTCTATGAGTGATGAAAATTATAGAAATTCCAAGATTTGCCAATGTCCTCAAAGAGTCTGTTAAGTTATTAGCTTCAGTCTCAGTAAGAACTGCTGTCGGCTCATCCATAATAATTAATTTAACATCTTTTCTTGTCATTTCCCTTGCAATTTCAATGAATTGCTTGTGGCCTACAGGCATTTCAGACACAAGAGCATTAGTATCAATTTTAACCTCTAAAGTATCCAATGACTTACCTGCAATTTTTAAATTTTCCTTTGCATCAATACTTTCTAATTTTTTACCAAAAACTTTTGATATTACAGAAGAGTTGGTTTCTTCCATATCTAGAGTAATATTTTCTGCAACAGTGAATCCAGGGATCAAACTAAATTCTTGATGTACCATTCCTATACCTGCATTTAAGGCGTCAATTGGGTTTTTAAAGTCAATTAATTTTCCGTCAAAATAAATTTCACCGTTATAACCGCCTGTCTCTCTTATAACTTCCATTCCAAAAATTATATTCATTAGAGTTGACTTGCCGGCACCATTTTCTCCAACAAGTCCCAAGATTTCTCCCCTATTGAGAGAGAAGTTAACATCCTTTAAGACGGTATTTTCGCCAAAACTCTTGCTGACATTCTTGACTTCAAGTAAACTGTTTGTCAACAAAATCCCTCCATCTTCATAATATAAAATTAAAATCAACGGTAGCCCGTTGACTTTAATTTGTTCAATAAGATATTTACTTATTAATTAATAATATATAAATATTATTTTATTCAGCTTGTCCTTCTGCTGATTCTTGTGCTTCCTTAATAGCGTCTAAGTCAACATTTAGGTTTAGATATTTTTCAGGAACGTCAACCTTATCCATACCTAGGTAACCTCTACCATATACATAAGTGTCTTGAGCTAGTAAGAAGTGGTTTTCTTTAGTTTCTCCAGTAGCTCTGTCTATATAGTTTTCAGCCATCCAGTTTGCACCTTCAGTGTAGTTTTGAATAGCAGCAAGAATTTGTTCTTGGTTAAGAAGTTCGCCTTCACCCTTAAGAACTTCCATTACGTGGTCAACAGCACCAAGAGTTAGTGAATAACCTAGAGAGTATGCCCAAGTACCCATTCTCTTGTCGCCACCTTTTTCGATAACTGCCTTTTCAACAGCTTCGTTAATTGCCTTCCAGTCTCCAGCCATATCTTGGATGTCTACTGAGAATGCCTTAGGATAACCCATAATTGGAGATGGTAAGTCTTGTTCTACAAAGATTGCTCCACCAGCTGCAACACCTCTAAGAAGTGGTTCAGTGTGGGCGTCATTTGTACAGAAGAAAGCAGTGTCTTTACCGTATTTGTCAATCCAAGGTTGGATATTTTCTGCTATATATTGTTGTGCTCCTGGAACACCAATATCAGTTGTAGGATCTGGTGCGTTTAATGAAATAAATTCAAGTCCTAGGTCCTTACAAGCTTCTTCCATGATTGCACGTCTAAGAGCTAGAAGTTCAATAGACATGTGTCTTGGGAATGTGATGTGAGCAAATTTAGTAGCTCCCATTTCCTTAGCAGCCGCTATAATTCTGTATCCTCTTGATACGTTGTCGGCATCCATTACAAGGTCAGATGCATTTTCTACCATTACTGTATCTTCTTGAGCAACTAAGTTTACAAGAAGGATATCAGGTCTTTTTTCTCTAATTTGGTTAAAAGCAGCAACAGTTCCTGGAACTGATTGGTTAACAATAACTGCTCTCATTAGAGGATCGTCTGCCATAGCTACAATTTTAGAAATTGTAGTTTCTTGTTCAGCTTCAAATCTGTCTGGATAAGTATCGTGTTTAATAACTCCACCTTCATCAGCAGAACCATAAAGTTCAATTGCCTTTTCAGCAGCACGGAACTCATCTTCAGCTTGAGATACTGTACCAGTAACAATTCCTATGTGATATTCTTCGCCTTCTTTTAGAGTTTCAAACTTTGCTTTTTGACCTGCATCTGCAGTTGTGGAAGCTTCTCCTTCATCCTTTGCAGCTCCGTTGTCAACTTTTTGACAACCAGTGAATGCCAATGCCATAAGCATTACAAGCATGATACCCATAAACCCTTTAAATTTTTTCATTTTTTACACCTCTTCTAATTTATTTAATATTGGTTTATAAATTAAAGAGATTTTATCACATTAAATGGCAAAATACAATGTAAATATGAATTAATTTTCATGTTTTGTAAATTAAAAATACAATATTTTTACAATTAGATTATCTCTTCTAAAATTTTAATGTTTTATAAAAGTCTCATAAGCCTTTGCATTACTATATTATAGTTTTAAAAACTTTCATGTTTGTAGTAAAATTTTATAAAATAATTTTTAGAATTTTTTAAAAGTATAATCCTTTGTTCATTTTAACCCCTATCAGTCTAAAGTGTTCTCAATTCAAAAAAAGCCTGAGTTTAAAAACTCAGACTTAAAATTAATTTTCACTTCTTCTTATAAAATTTATAAACAAGTTTATACTAGCTTCATCACATAAAATAAAGTTTCAATATTCCATTGGACTCCAATAATATTATGTTCGTCATTTATCATCTCAAATGTTTCAAAAATATTGTCTTGAGACTTCGCTGCTAGCTTAAGGCCTCTTCTCAATCTGTCAATGGCTTTATAGTTAATAGAGTTAACAAAAAGTCTCTTATCTCTTAAGGCCTCTCTTGGTTTTAATCCTCTAATATATCATATTTGTGAAATAGTATATAACTTAGAATCTTTTTTTGATTATAAACAATTTTTGAATAAATATTAATAGATCTTTAATAAACTTAGTTTTATAAATTTCATAAACTTAAGACTTTAAACCTTCTTCTAGAAATAGAATAAAAAAGGAAATTGTCAAAAGTCCAGCTGCAATTAATATTGATTTAATTCCCAAGCCTTTAGAAGTCAAGTAGCCAAGTGCTGCTCCCAATCCAAAGATAAGGATAACTGTGTAATATTTTTTTGCATTTTCAAGATAAACATCTTGCTTAGTTATATGATACTTAGAAAGATTTTCTGTTGCTGATCTTAGGTTCCCTATGCACATAGTTGTGGCAAAGTTAAGTCCATAAATTTTTTTAAAGGAATAAACTTGCATGGCACAAGAAAAGGATAAAAGGGCATTAGCCAAATTATTTAAACTTTCTGGAATCATGGCCACTAGAATCATAATTATTATTTCAAATCCAATTATATATTGACGCCAGTGGAGGACTCTTTTTTCAATTGCATCTTCAAACCTGACTGCAACATAGACTCCAAGAGCAAAGGATAGGACTGGGATTAAGTATGCCAAGGATTCTTTAAAATTCAAGTCTACTATGTTTTTGAATAAGAGAACTATATTTCCCGTTTGTGCATTGGCGAAAACTTTCCCCCTCATTAGATAGGAGTAGGCATCTTGAAAGCCACCTGCCAAGGTAATAAAAACTATAACCAAAAATGTTTCGTGTAAATTTTCATAAGATTTTAATTTCATTTTAACCACCAATATATAGTCTAATACAAAAATAATTTTCTGCAATGAAAAACAGGTGATTGATTTCAACCACCTGTAAATTTAATTATAAATATTTATGAAAAAATTTATTTTGTCCCAATGTCTTTTCTGTAGTAAGCTCCTTGGAATGAAATTTTTTCTACATTGTCGTAGGCTTTCTTGCGAGCTTCTTCTAAATCTTTACCTAAGGCTGTAATTGATAGGACTCTTCCACCATTTGTGTAAAGTCCATCAGTTTTTTTAGTTCCATTGTGAAAGACTATTAAGTCCTCATCAACCTTATCAAGTCCTTCGATGAGTTTTCCCTTTTCGTAGGATCCTGGATAACCACCTGAACACATGATGACTGTTAGGCAAGTCTCATCCTTCCACTTAATGTCATCTGCTTCTAATTTTCCATCTATTGTCTTATTTAAAAGTTCATATAGGTCGACATCAAGTCTCGGCATCAATACTTCTGTCTCAGGGTCTCCAAATCTTACGTTGAATTCAAGAACCTTAGGCATGTCATCTTCTATCATGAATCCAACAAAGAGGATTCCTGAGTAGTGAAGATCTTCATCGTTAAGTCCTTTTTCAATTTTTCTATAAATTTTTTCAAGATTTTCTTCTAGTTTAGGGCTTGCTGATACTGGAGAATAAGTTCCCACTCCGCCAGTGTTTGGTCCCTTGTCTCCATCAAAAATTTGCTTGTGGTCCTTAGCCCTTTCAAGAGGGAATAGCTTGTTATCTGAAACTAGGCAAAGAACTGAAGCTTCTTCTCCTGTCAAGAATTCTTCAATAACAACTGTGTTTCCTTGGTCGCCAAAAATCTTGTCCTTAAATATTTTTTCAATGGCATCTATAGCCTCATCCCTATCTTGGCAAATTATAACTCCCTTTCCAAGGCAAAGTCCATCTGCCTTGACAACTAGAGGATAAGAAAATTCTTCAAGACTCTTTTCTGCATCATCATAGGATTCAAAGCTCTTATATTTTGCAGTTGGAATAGAATATTTTTCTAGAAATATTTTGGTAAATTCTTTTGACTTTTCAAATCTGGCACAAGACTTATTTGGTCCAAAAACCCTAAGTTCCTTTTCATTAAAGGCATCAACTATTCCTGCACATAGTGGGTCTTCTGGTCCCACAACTGTTAGGTCAATCTTATTTTCCACTGCAAAGGCAAGAAGTTTTTCAATATCTGTTGGGTCAATGTCTAAATTTTCGCAAAAATCCCCTGTGCCACCATTGCCCCTTGCCATGTAAATTTTATCAACAGATTTACTTTCTTTAAGCTTCCATGCAAGTGCGTGCTCTCTTCCACCATTTCCAATTACAAGTACTTTCATTTGGCCTCCTAGTGTCTAAAATGTCTCATATTAGTAAAGACAAGACAAATATTATTTTCATTTGCATAATCTATAACTTCTTGGTCCTTAACAGATCCACCTGGTTGAACTATTACATCAATTCCTGCCTTATCAAGAAGTTCAATTGTGTCCCTAAAGAAGAATCCATCAGATGCAAGGACTGCACCCTTTATTTTTTCTCCAGCTCTTTCAATTGCTTCTTCTACTGCCCAAGACCTCTTTGTTTCTCCTTGACCAAGGGCAAGAGTTCCACCATCTTTTGCAATTACAACTGAGTTTGAGAAACTTGTCTTACAGCAAGTGAAGGCAAATTTTAATTCTTCAAGTTCTTTTTCTGTTGGCTCCCTATTTGAAACAAAGTCTAGTTTGTCTTCGTCCCAAATTTTGTCGTCAAAGTTTTGGATAATAATTCCATTTAGAACTTGCTTAAATCTAAACCCTGGCTCGTAAAGTTTTTCAAAGTCAGGAATTTCTATAAGCCTAATATTTTTCTTTTGAGCTAAAAGGTCATAGGCTTCTTTAGAAAAACTTGGAGCTGCAACAATTTCCAAGAAAATCTTTGAAAGATTTTCTGCAGTTTTTATATCAACTTCCCTATTAAGTGCAATTATTCCACCAAAAATTGATTCATCATCACATTCATAGGCCTTTACAAAGGCTTCTTCAAGACTATCCCCTATTCCAATTCCACAAGGATTTGTATGCTTAACAGCAACAGCTGCTGGCTTATCAAAATTAATCACTGCATTAAGAGCAGAGTACATGTCGTTTAAGTTGTTGTAAGAAACTTGCTTACCATGAAGAACCTTGTATTCAATTTTGTCTGGAGTATAAGAATCTTCATAGAAGGCTGCCCTTTGATGAGGATTTTCACCATATCTCAACTCTTCAACAAGCTTATAAGACTTGTTTATATATCTTGGGAATCTATCCCCTTCTCTTTTTGCAAAATAATTTGAAATTACAGCATCATAGTGTGCAGTGTAGCTAAAGGCCTTGTTGGCAAGATATTCATTAAACTTCGGATCCTTCTTATCTATGTAGTTAAGTACACTGTCATAGTCAGCTGGATCAGTTACAATGTAGACGTCCTTATAATTTTTGGCAGCTGCCCTAATCATTGATGGCCCACCAATGTCTATATTTTCAATCATAGTGTCGTGGTCTGCCTTTTCAAGCAACTTTTCTTCAAAGGGATAGAGGTTATTTACAACCATATCAATTGTTCCTATTTCTTCTTCCTTTAAAGTTTCCATATGTTCATTTAAATCACGTCTTGCAAGTATGCCTGCGTGGATTTTTGGGTTAAGAGTCTTCACTCTTCCATCTAAAATTTCTGGAAAACCAGTTACCTTGTCTACAGATATTACATCTATTCCTGCATCCTTTAGCTTCTTATAAGTACCACCAGTAGAAATGATTTCCCAACCTCTATTGACAAGTTCTTTGGCAAACTCAACAATTCCTTCTTTGTCATAAACTGAAATAAGTGCCCTCATCCTAACCTCCAATTACAACTTTTCCATTAACAACTTTTAACTTATCCTCGCAAAAATATTTTACAGAAAGAGGCAAAATTTCGTGCTCAATCTTTAAAACCTTTTGTTGAAGTTCTTCTGGACTCTCGTCTTCAACTTCAACAATTCTTTGCATGATAATAGGACCCTCATCTGCCCCCTCATTTACAAAATGAGTTGTGGCACCAGTGTATTTAACACCCCTTGATATGACGGCCTCATGTACTTTTAATCCATAGTAACCCCTGCCACAAAAGGCAGGAATTAGTGATGGATGTATATTTATTATTTTATTTTCATAAATCTTGGTAATTTTTTCTGGCAAGATCTTTAGATATCCTGCCAGAATAATTAAATCAATTTTATATTCTTTTAACTTGTTTATGAGCTCTTCATCATCTTTTATAAAGAAGCCAGGTATTCCCGCCTTCTCTGCTCTGACTAAGCCATAAGCATCTTCTCTATTTGAAATGACAATTTTTATTTTTCCGTTAATATAATTATTTTCTGTATTGTCAATGATGGCTTGTAGATTTGTGCCACCACCTGAAATTAAAACTGCAATATTTTTAGAGGCTAAGGTCAATTTTATCTTCTCCAGCCACAACTTTTCCAAGTTCATAAAGTTTTAAGTCAGTATCCTTAAAGAAGTCAACAACCTTGTCTTTGTCTTCTTCTGATACAACAAGGGTAAATCCAACGCCCATATTGAAGGTAGCATACATGTCTTCATCCTTTAGATCTGCCCACTTCTTTAAAAGTTTAAAGATTTCAGGAGTTTCGATTACAGATGCATCAACCTTTGCACAAAGTCCATCAGGAATCATTCTTGGAATGTTTTCGTAGAATCCTCCACCTGTTATGTGACTCATTCCCTTAATATCAACAATTTTCAAAAGCTCAAGAATTTCCTTAACATAAATTCTTGTTGGCTTTAAAAGTTCTTCCCCTAGAGTAGAATTTAATTCATCAATTTCTTCATTTAAATCAAGTTTGCAGTGGTCAAATACAATTTTTCTAACAAGTGAATAACCATTAGAGTGGATACCATTGGAAGAAAGACCAAAAACTATGTCCCCTTCCTTGATGCTAGATCCGTCGATAATTTTGTCCTTATCAACAACTCCAACAGCAAAACCTGCTAGGTCATATTGGTCTTCTTGGTAAACTCCAGGCATTTCTGCAGTTTCTCCACCAATAAGTGATGCTGAAGATTGGATACAACCTTCGGCAACTCCCTTTACAATTTCTTCCATTTTTTCAGGAACTAGCTTGCCAGTTGCAATATAGTCCAAGAAGAAAAGTGGTTTAGCGCCTTGGCATAAAATATCATTTACGCACATTGCCACACAGTCAATACCAATAGTATCGTGTTTATCAAGCATGTGAGCCAAGATAACTTTAGTACCAACACCATCTGTACCACTACAAAGTACAGGATTTTTAATTCCATCAAGGTCTAAATTAAATAAACCAGAAAATCCACCAAGAGATGATAAAACATCCTTGGATTGGGTTTTTTTAACAATACTCTTAATTAATTCAACTTCTCTTTGACCGGCATCAACATCTACGCCTGCATTCTTATAATTAATTGCCATCTCCGCTCCTTTTATCCTTCGTAAATATATTCGGTGTTTGCAATTTTTTCTGACATATCAGACCTAAATTGTCTTAGCTTTTCCTTTAAATTGTCATCAGATACAGCCAAAATTTCTGCAGCAAGGATTGCAGCATTTTCTCCACCATTAATAGCAACTGTAGCAACAGGTACTCCACTTGGCATTTGAACAGTGGAAAGAAGTGCATCTAGTCCATCAAGAGTTGAACTCTTAACAGGCACTCCAATAACAGGTCTTGTAGTAAGAGCTGCTATAACTCCACCAAGGTGGGCAGCCTTTCCTGCTATTGAAATGAAAACTTGGCTTTCATCTTCAGCATTTTTTACATATTCTTGTAACTCTTTTAAGGCTCTGTGAGCAGAAATTACTTTGGCTTCATATTCAATCCCAAATTCCATTAATTTTGCAACGATCTTGTCTGCAATTTCTCTGTCAGAAATTGAACCCATTATAATTGATACTCTCATTTTTAACTCCTTAAATTTCTAGATATTTTGAAACATTAAGAGGTTCTACATATTCTCCATTATGGTAAGCTCTCATGTTTCCACCACTAACTTCGTCGATTAGGACGATTTCGTCTGATCCTTCAAGTCTACCGTATTCAAATTTAATATCGTAAAGATCTAGTCCCTTTTCTTTTAAAAGGTCTTTTACAATATTTGCAATTTTCTTATTCATTTCTACGATTGTGTCGTATTCTTCAGCTTTTAAGATACCTAGGGCAACAAGTCCTTCTTTAGTAATAAGTGGATCGTCTCTTCCATCATCTTTTAAAGTGATTTCAGTATATTCTGGAAGGTCAGCACCTTCTTCTACATAAAGGCCATATCTCCTGTAGAAAGATCCAACGGCCTTAAATCTTGTAATAACTTCAAGACCCTTACCAAATACACTTGCTCTTTTTACTTCCATTAAATTATTGTCAAGGTCAGAAGAAATGTAATGAGTGTTAATTCCTGCTTCATTGATTTTTTCAAAGAAGTATTTAGTAACTTTTAGACATTCTTTACCTGCACCTTCAATACTACCAGCTACTTGGTTTCCACCAGTATCAAAAACTCCGTCAGTTCCTGTCATGTCATCCTTAAATTGTAGGTAACATCTTCCGTCTTCTTCTAAAACATTCTTAGTTTTTCCTTGGTAAATAGTTTTCATAATTTCCTCCAGTAAATTAAATAAAGCCCAAAGAGGCAGATTTCGTAAAACCTACCCCTCTGGGCTTTTTTCCCTAAGGTGTGATACTTTATAAAAAAAGTACCAGTACCGCTCGGTCCTTGGCAAAGCCCGGATCCCTAGGCACACTTTCACTCATGATATGAGCTCTCATACAATTAGATATTATCAATTTAGATTTTAATTGTCAATAGTTTTTGTAAACTTGAGCCTGAATTTAAATTCCTTATATATCAATAATTTTTAAGGAATTCCAAAAGTAAAAGTGTATTTTTTTAAATTTTATTTTTTGAAAATTTTTAAGATCTTGCCAAAGAAAGAGTTCTTTTTGTTAATTTTTTCATCTTCAACTTTTTCTTTATCAATAGTTGTTTTTTCGACTTTACTTCTCGCAGCAAAGTTCTTTTCTTCACACTTTTTTATAAAGTAATTTTGACATGAAATTCTTTCTCCTTGAATTTCAATTTTTTCATACTCTCCATCACTATTCATAGTCCTAGCGCCAGCATTATCTTGCATTTGTATTTCAAGATAATTTAGTATCCTAATTCTAATCTCTTCATCTAAGACTGGTGTTGCAATCTCCACTCTCTTTTCAGTGTTTCTTGTCATAAGATCGGCAGAAGAAATGTACATGTCTTTCTTGTCCTTTCCAAAGACATAAACCCTTGGGTGTTCTAAAAATCTTCCAACAATAGACCTAATACTTATATTTTCACTTTTGCCTTCTATACCAGGGAGAAGGCAAGAGATTCCTCTAATAATTAAATCAACTTTTACGCCCTTTTGAGACGCCTCAACAAATTTTTCTATAAAGTCCTTGTCTGTTAGAGAATTGAATTTACAAAGGATGTAGCCATTTTCTCCCTTTTCAATTTCTCTTTCTACAAGATGCATAAGTCCTGACTTTAAGCTTGTTGGTGACTGTAGAAGATGTTTGTACTTCCCATCTAAATTGCCAATGGACATATTTTTAAAGAAGTCTGTTGCATCAAGTCCTATGTCTTTATTGGCAGTCATTAGGGCAAAATCAGTGTATTGTTTTGCAGTGGATTCATTGTAATTTCCCGTCCCAATTTGTGTGATGTAATTTAAGTTGCCACTTTCACTGTCCTTGTAAGTTATTAGGCAAATTTTAGAGTGCATTTTGTACTTGTTAAAGCCGTAGATAATGTTGCAGCCTTCTTCATATAGGATATTTGCATAATTTATATTTGATTCTTCGTCAAACCTCGCCTTTATCTCAACAAAAACTGTGACTTCTTTTCCATTTTGTGCTGCCTCAGTTAAGTATCGAACAACTTTAGAATTTTTTGCCAGCCTATAAATTGTTATCTTTATGGACTTACACTCAGGGTCATTAGCTGCTTCTTTAAGAAGAGATATAAAGGTATCCATGCTATCATAGGGATAAGATAAAATCCTGTCTTTCAATCTAATATCTTCTGTCACGCTGGAAGAAAAATCGCTAGGATTGTATTGTCTTAATTCCTTATAGAGGAGACCACTTTTTATAGCCTTTGGCACTTCATCAATTAAATCAAAGACATATTTCATATTTAGGGGTGTGTCTGAAGGAAAATATGCAGCCTCATCCAAGTCCAACTTTTTCAAAATAAATTTAAGACTTGGCTTTTGAAGACTTCCTTCTGATTCCAACCTCACAACATTTAATCTCTTTCTCTTCTTTAAGATGGTCTTCATGTATTCAGTGTAGTCGTCAAACTCTTCCCAGGTATCCCTGTCATCAACAAAGTCGGTGTTCCTTGTTACCTTAATTATATTTTTTGATAAGACCTCATAATCCTTAAAAATTTCATCAATTTTATTTAGAATTATATTTTCCATTAAAATATATTCAAAGTTTTCTCCTGGCAAGATTAAATATTTTGGATAAGTTCTTCTAACTGGAACTATACCAAATACTTTTTCTCCATTTTTCTCTAGATGTGCAATGGCATATAATTTCGTATTTTCTAAAAATGGAAATGGATGATTTATATCAACTATTTGAGGAGACACAAGTTGATCAATCCTATTAATATAAAAGTCATCTACAAAATCTTTTTGACTTTTATCCAAATTTTCATAGGATAAGTTTCTTATATTTACCTTATCTAAGCTCTCACTTACTTCTTTAAAAATCTCGTCCTTCTCTTCATATATTTTTGGAAGAGTTTCTAAAATTGCCTGGATTTGCTCTTCTGCATTCATCCCAGTCTTGTTATCTTTTACTTCTTTTTTCAAGGAAGATAAGTCATGAAGAGAGCCAACCCTAACCATAAAAAATTCATCTAAATTTGAAATAAAAATACTAATAAATTTTAATTTCTCCAGGTCAGGGACTTCTTTTTCAGTTGCTTCAAGGAGTACTCTTTCGTTAAATCTTAGCCAGGATAATTCTCTATTTTGAAAGTACGATTTCATCATTACCACCCAATACTTTATAAATTAAATAACCTTCTCTCAGTCCATTTCCAGAAACTTGTATCTCATTTATATTAAACTTTTTCATAAAAGTTCTTAAAATTATTATTCCAGGTACAGTTGTATGGATTCTGGCTGGGTTTATGCTCAAGATTGACCTAATAATATCTGTGTCCTTGTCCTCAATAAGTTCCATTAATTTATCAAGGTCATCTAAGCTAAAGGATTTGTCATCTCCTCCCCAAAGGTCTTCAATGATTTTTCCTGTAGTTCTAATTGATCCACCAATTCCAACTAATTTGTCTGTCTTAGTAGAAAATTTAAAAGAATTAATTTCACGAAGAACAATCTTTTTAATAGCACGCATTTCTTTTTTCTTTGGCAAAATTCTCGATACATTTGCAGTAAAAAGTAAGAGTGAACCAATATTTAAGTTTAGAAATTCCTTAGGTCCTTCTTCATCGAAATAAACAACTTCTGTACTGGCACCACCAATATCTATTGAAAGTCCACTTTCAATTTCTACTTCACTTCTTATTCCAACATTTCCAAGAAAGGCTTCCTCAACTTGGTCTAGGACGTCAATATCAATATCAAGTTCTTCCTTGACTCTTGCCAAGACTTCCTCAGTGTTGTCTAAATTTCTCAAGGATGCTGTAGCAAAGGGTGAGAAAGTGTCAACCTTTAGTTCTTCTACAATATTTTTTATACTTGCAAGGGTCTTTATAAGTTTTTTTATTCCCTTTCCAGAAAGTTCGCCATCGTGCACATAAGTTATTAGTCCAGCAGTATATTTTTTATTTATAACTTTTTTTAATTCTTCAGTCTCTTCGTGAGCGTCAAAGACGATTAACCTAATTGTGTTGGATCCTATATCTACTATTGCGTGTCTCATAAATAATCTCATCCTTCCTCATAATCATTCACAATCATCTTAAACTTCAATTGTAAAATTCTTGTAAATTTTTCTTTTAAAGTATGTAATTTTTTGTCTAGTCTTTTGAAAAATAAAATTTTAAACAAAAAAGGAGCCAGTTATCTGACCCCTTTGTGATAATTAATTTTTTAATAAATTCTTTTATATTTAAGTTAAAACTATTTAAAATTTTTCTTCTAATAAGTCCAAAGTTATTTCTACATTTCTCTTAGACTCTCGTCTCATTTCTTCTGCTCTGTCAGCTAAAACTTGTCTTCTTTCTTCCAAATTTTCAAGGGCTAATTTTATTTTAGTAAAGAGTTCTTCTGGAGTAAAGTTCTCCACATCAATAGCTTCTTCTATCCCCAGTTCCTTTACCATGGCTTCAACCTTTGGGTCATAAATTATTCCCACCATTGGAAGATTGACACTTGCTGCATAGACAAGTGAGTGAAGTCTCATAGCCGCAAGGAGTTTTAATTTTTTAAAAATTCCCATTAACTCTCCTGCAGAGTAGGTGTTTTCTATTAGCATTACCTTGTCCTTGTGACGGCATCTCTCTGCAACTTCGCTTGAATAAATATTGTCCCTAGGATTATGGAAGGGAACAAGGAGAATATCATAACCATCTTCGATTAACTTGTCGATAGTCGCTGCAAATTTATTCTTTATCTCTCCAATATTTTTTTGATCTCTTATGCAAAATCCTATAGTCTTATCTGTAATCTTAATATTTTCATTCTTTAAGATTTCATCAACCCTATCTTCACTTGCAGCTTCAAGGGTAAAGACTGGGTCAGCAGTTACTTCTATATTTTTATTGGTAACTCCTAGATCCCTTACAAACTTATAGGAGAGATCGTCCCTTAAACTTATATAGTCCACCCTGTTTAGGACCCATCTTGTCAAAATCCTGTTGAATTTTTTATCTATTGGTCCAATTCCATTGGCATAGACGTAAACTTTTTTTCTCAAAAACTTTGCCAAGATAATTACAGAAAGATAATAAATAATAGACCTTGTGGAAGTAATATCTTGGAGAATAGATCCTCCACCAGACAAGAGGAGATCTGATTCTTTTAGGGCTCCACGGACCTCACTAAAGGAAAATCTATTTACTGCCCCTATTTCATAAACCTCTTTTGTTTTTTCAGGATTATTTGAGAGTGCTGTCATCTCTAAATCAATATTTAATTTTTTAAAATCATCTACCATGGCTTTTAAGATGGCATCGTCGCCAGAATTGTCAAAACCAAAGTATCCAGATATTACAATTTTTTTCATAAGATCACTCTGTTTAATCACTCTCTAAATAGTTTCTGCCTCTATTATGTTTTCTTCTTTTAAATTATCTTTATTTTCTATTTCTTCTAAACTTTCTTCTCTCTCAAGTTTTTCCACTTTTATAGCAGTGAAAATTATTCCAAGCACAATCCAGAAGGTAAATATAATTCTTGGAATATATAAGAAGTGTTCCACAAGTCCATGACCCATGATGCCAATTATACTTGCAAAAAGTCCTGCTCCAAGATATTTATAATATTTGTCTTGAGATTTTACTAGGTTTACATAAGTGTATTTCAAACTTGAGAATAGTAAAAGGATGAAAAATATAAATCCAATTAGGCCAATTTCTGCTGCAACTTCAAGATAAGTATTGTGGGCGTGATATATTGGCATTGTCCTTATATATCTCTCAAAGGTTTCCTTAAAAGGCACGTAGCCAAAACCAACTCCTGCAACCATGTTGTCCCTAATTACATCTCTTGTTATTTGCCAAATTTTTATCCTATACATATTTGAACTATCTACTGTGGAACCTATGGAAGTAATCCTATCTACAACTTTTTGTGGAAGAAAGGCAAGTCCGCCTAAGACCATTGGCACTCCAAGAAGAAGTAACCTCTTGTCAACTAATAATACAAAGGCAAGGGCTGCTAGGGCTATTCCTACCCAACCTCCTCTTGATAGGGTCATGACAATACAGATTAAAAGTATTCCAGTTGATCCTGCAAAGAGAAATTTTTTTCTCATGCTCTTTGTATACCAAGTCATTCCCACGGCAATTGGTGTGATAAGTACTAGGTACTCTGCCAAAATATTTGGGTTGAAAAATACTGAGTAAACCCTCACTGCAATGTCTGTGTTGTTTTCTGTGTCAAGCCACTCTGGTCTCATCTCTACTCCAGTAAAATATTGGAGAACTCCAAGTAGTGCAACTACAAGAGCAGATAAGAGTAGGGTTGATATAAAGGCATTAAGCTGGCCCTTTGTCTTTATGGAATTTGTCATTGCAAATAAAAAGGAAATACCTGCTGCATTTAAGGCCAAGTCACGAGCTGAACCCGATGGATCAATTGATGTTATAGTCGAGAAAACTATAATAAATACAAAAATTGCAAGAGGAACTGTCCTCTCCCCAACCTTAAATTCTTCTTTGTATAAGAAAGTCCTAAGTAAAACAAAAAATCCCATGGACAAGAGCATAATTAGGCCTAAAGCATCGGGCACAAAGGGGTAAAGAAAGGCTGATGCAAATAGACCGATTTTTATATCGTAAATAACTAAAAGCAATCCACTTATCCCAAGAAAGGCTGCCAAAAATAACTTAAGTCCCAAAAAATAATATATGATACTTAGGAAAACTGCAGACAATAAAATAAAATTAATTTTTCTTGATTTTACCACCAGTTTTCACCGCCTTCATCTAATTTAAAGAAGCTTGTGAAAAATTCCAAAAACTTTGAACCCATAATTATATCCATATACCTTCCCTTAAATAGTGAGAGAATTATTCCTAAAATTATAAATAAAATAGAAAAAATAATTTTTGCCCCTACAATTAGAGAAATAATTAGGGTTAGAACTCCAGAATAAAAGATTATATTGGAAATAATACCTGCAATCTCATCAAAGTCATTAAGAGACCAAAAGACTCCCCCTAAGAAAAAGGAATTTTTTATTAAGGGCTCAAAAATCCTTCCAAGAAAATTCATAAACCTTTCTATTAGCCTAAATAAGCCCCTATAAACTTTATAGATAAAGGAATTTGCAAATAAAACTTTCTCTCCTCCCAGGACAAGTTTAGTTTTTGAATTTGCAAAATTTTTCTCTATTGGTTTAGCTATAAAATCATGGGCTCTTTTAGTAAAGGAGTCTTCATAGAATTCACTAAAGGCCCTATAGATTTTATTTAAAAACCTTATAGTTAATGAGTTAATAGTAATCACCTAGTTCTTTACTTCTACACCAAGTATTGTCATAAATGTTGTGATGCTTTTGTTCTTAATTCTCATCTCTGCACCAATTCTCACTTGTTCAGTGCCAACTTGATAAAAATCTTGCGTGTCTTTTACATCTGCGTCAATAGTCATAAGGACCCTGTATTTGTCAGGAACTTCTGAATTGTAAAATTTGCCTTGGTACTCAGTCTTGTCCTTGTAAGGTTCAACTTCAGCAGTAACAATTTTACCAAGGTAAGTTCCCTTATCGTAATCGTAGATTGGGTCTCCAACTTTAATGTTGTTTGCAGTTACATCTCTAACATCCTTAACTTCTGCAGTAATAACTCCTTTTTTAGTTGTTACTTCACCAACAGGTCCCTTATTTCCAAATCTCTTTGCTCCTACAGCAACAAGTGCAATCAGTAATACAATTACTAATAAGTCAATTATATTAATTAAGCCAAAAAGTCTGCCCTTTTTGTCAATTATCTTCATTTTTTCCTCCCCTTAATATTTCTTCGTAAATTTCTGTTTGTCTATTTCCCATAGATTCATGAGAATAATTTTCTATAACTTCTTTCCTTATGTTTTCTCCCAATTCCTTTAGCTTGTCCCTCTTGTTATAAAGGTCTAGGATATATCTTGAAAGAGACTTATAATTGCCCACTGGGAATAAGTATCCAGTGTAATCGTCTTTTATTATCTCAGGTATACCACCAGTCTTTGTGGAAACTGTAGGCACATTTAAGAGAGCTGCCTCAAGTATCACATAAGGGAAAGACTCTGATAAACTAGTCAAGACATTTATATCAATAGCATTGAAGAAAGAATACTTGTCCCTTACAAAGCCTAAGAAATAAATATTTTTTTCTATTCCATAGGACCTTGCCATCTCTTGTAAATTTTTCTTTTCCTCTCCCTCTCCTGCTATTAAGAAAATTATATCTGGATTTACCTTTAGGGTTTCATTGCAAGCCTTTATAAAGGTTTCGTGGTCCTTGACCTTATCTAACCTTGCAGCAATACCAACTAAGAGTTCACCGTTGTAATTAACCTTGTGCTTTTCCAAGAAAGCAGTCTTGGGATCATGGTCAATTTTTTCCTCTGTGTCTATGCCATTGTAAAGAACGTGAATTTTTTCCCTATCAAAGCCCCTATCTACTAGCATTTTTTTAAAATTGTCACTTACACAAATATAATGGTCAAATTTCTTTAGAGACATCTTATTTAAAGTCGTGTAAATCAAATTTTTGTAAAAAGAATCCTTAAAGTCAAGCTTGTAGTCTGAGTGAACTGTTGTGACCATGGGGATACTTATTTTCTTTTTTAAAAACATGCAAATAAAATTAGCTCGCGCTCCATGAGCGTGGACTAAATCATACTTGCCCTTATTTATTTCGTCACTTAATTTAGAAACGACTGAAAGGTCTGACCTCTTTTCCTGTGGATAGACTTCTATGTTTATGCCTCTTTCCTTAGCTTCCTCGTAAAAGGTGTCTTTAATAAAGCAGATAATTTTTGTATCTACCTTTCCACTAAGGCCCTTCATCAGGGTGAAGATGTGAGTCTTTGCACCACCTGTGTCGCCGCCACTAATTAAATGGAGAACTTTTCTCATAACTTCTCCTCCTTATCTAATTCATTATACAATAAATTTGAAATAATTTTAACAGTTTTGTTTATGTCACTTACCAAGACCTTCACCCATAATATTTTCCTTCGACTTAACAAATTTCTACCACGTTTATAATTTTCTATAAGTCTATAAAATTCTATGACTTGATAAATTTTTATGACTTCATATTTTTTTGTGACTTTATGTTTTTTTGTGACTTAGAATATTTTTCCGTCTTTATAATTTATTATATTTTATCTACTTTTACTGTTTTAAATTTTTTATGTTTCTATATGCATTTACGGGTAACTTATTAATTAAGAGTAATAAATTATTGATATTATATTAATAATAAAAGAGACATTATTTCAAAATAATTAGCTGATATATCATTGAGTAAGATTCCAAGCAAGAAGACTTGTAGAAGTTTCTAACAAGTTTAATAAGTAAGTTCAATATAAATTTTAAAATTTCAAAAAAAGTTCTTGCAATTGTTTCCAAAAAGTGATTTAATAATAAAGATAAAAAAATAGAAAATCAGTCCAAGGACTGAGTAAAATCATGTCCTTGTGCATGATTTTTTTTTGAGCAAATTTAATGACCTAAATTTTTTTTGCCCATTTTTAAGAATGTTTGATCTTTTATTTGGAAAAAGGAGAAAAAAATGCCAAGAGATAATTCAATTAAGAAGACACTAGTAATAGGTTCTGGTCCCATTGTCATAGGCCAGGCTGCAGAGTTTGACTACTCAGGTACACAAGCTTGTGAAACCCTAAAGAAAAACGGAGTTGAAACTGTTCTTGTAAATTCAAATCCTGCTACTATTATGACAGACAAGGGTGTTGCCGATAAAATTTACATCGAACCAATTACAATTTCTTTTATAGAAAAAATTATAGAAAAAGAAAGACCTGACTCATTAATTGCCGGTATGGGTGGACAAACTGGTCTCAACATGACACTTGAACTAGACAAACGTGGAATCCTAAAAAAATATGGAATAAAAATTATTGGTACTGACATAGAAGCCATCAAAAAGGGCGAAGACAGGGATATTTTTAGGAATACAATGAAGGAAATTGGCGAACCAATTATTGATTCTGAAATTGCAACAAGCCTTGAAGAAGGAAAGGAACTTGCAAAGAAAATTGGCTATCCCCTAGTTGTTAGACCTGCCTACACTCTTGGAGGAACTGGCGGTGGCTTTGCTTATGATGAAGAAGAACTCGAAGAAGTTTTATCTCATGGACTTAGTCTTAGCCCAGTAAACGAATGTCTTCTTGAAAAATCTATTCGTGGTTGGATGGAAATTGAATTTGAAGTAATTAGAGATTCTGCTGGCGAAAAGATAATTGTATGTGACATGGAAAATGTAGACCCAGTTGGGGTTCACACAGGCGACTCCATAGTTGTTGCTCCTTGCCAAAGTCTTGATAAAGATGTTCTAGCTAAGTTAAAAAAATCTGCCCTTAATATAGTAGAAAGTGTAAATGTTGTTGGTGCTTGTAACGTACAACTTGCCCTAAATCCAGAAACACTTGACTATGCAATTATTGAAATTAACCCAAGAGTTTCTCGTTCATCAGCTCTTGCATCAAAGGCAACAGGCTATCCAATAGCAAGGATTGCAACAAAGATTGCCCTTGGCCTAAACCTAAATGAAATCCAAAACGAAACTACTGGCGAAACTATTGAAAACTACGAACCAAAATGTAACTATGTAGTTGTTAAAATCCCTAAATGGCCTTTTGACAAGTTCAAGTTTGCCAACAGAAAACTTGGTACAAAGATGATGGCAACTGGTGAAATTATGTCCATTGGTTCATCCTTTGAAGAAGCTCTACTAAAGGGTATAAGATCTCTTGAAATTTCCAAATTCTCTCTTGAATCAAAGTTCTCTGAAGAAAGAACTACCGAAGAATTAAAGAAGAGAATAAAATTCCCTGACGATGAAAGACTATTCGACGTTGCAGAAATAATTAGACGTGGACTTTCTATAGAAATGATTCACGACATAACTGGCATTGACCTTTACTTCTTAGAAAAAATCGAAAGAATTGTTCGTGAAGAAGAAAAGCTTAAAAACTTAAGTCTAGATACAATAACTCCAGAAGAATTGACTAAGTTAAAGAAATTAGGTTTTTCTGACAAGACTATTGCATCAGCACTTGGCGTTGATATAGATGAAGTTGTTGACCTTCGTCAAGAGAACAATATTCTTCCAAACTACAGAAGAGTAGATACTTCTCCATTTAGAAAAAATGGTGCTTACTACTACTCAACTTATGAAAAGACAGACGAAAATATTATCTCTGACAAGAAAAAAATAATTGTAATTGGATCTGGTCCAATAAGAATTGGTCAAGGAATTGAGTTTGACTACTGCAGTGTTCATGCAATCAAAGCTCTTATTAAGATGGGAATCGAAACAATTACTATAAATAACAACCCAGAAACTGTTTCAACTGACTTTGATACATCAGACAAACTTTACTTTGAACCACTTACTGAAGAAGAAGTAAAATCAATTATTGACACAGAAAAACCAATGGGAGTTATCCTTGCCTTTGGTGGCCAAACTGCAATTAAACTTGCAAAATACCTTCACGATCAAAAGGTAAATATCTTTGGAACTGACTTCGAAGACATTGACAGGGCTGAAGATAGAGAAAAATTTGACGAAATGCTCGAAGAATTAAAAATCAATAGACCTAAGGGACACGGAGTCTTCAATATCAAGGAAGGTCTTGAAGTTGCAAAAGAACTTGGTTATCCACTACTTGTTAGACCATCCTATGTACTAGGTGGCCAAGGTATGCAAATAACTTACGACGAAGAAAGTCTTGTAACTTACCTAAAGGGTGCCTTTGAAAGAGATGCAATTAATCCTGTCCTAATTGACAAATACCTAGTGGGTCGTGAAATTGAAGTTGATGCTATATCAGATGGCGAAGATGTATTGATACCAGGAATTATGGAACACCTTGAAAGAGCTGGAGTTCACTCTGGTGACTCAATCACAATTTATCCAAGCATTAACATCTCAAATGAAATCAAAGATAAAATTTTAGATTACACAAAGAAAATTGCCAAGGCACTACACGTTAAGGGCATGATCAACATCCAATTCATTGAATACAAAAATGAACTTTATATCATAGAAGTAAACCCTCGTGCATCAAGAACAGTTCCTTATATCTCAAAGGTTTCTGGAGTTCCTATAGTGGACCTTGCAACAAAGACAATGCTCGGCGAAAAATTAGCTGACCTTTCTTATGGCACAGGCATTTACAAAGAACCAAAATTAATGGCTGTTAAAGTTCCAGTTTTCTCCATGTCAAAACTTAACAGGGTAGAAATTTCTCTTGGACCTGAAATGAAATCTACTGGAGAAGTCCTTGGAGTTGGAAAAGACATTGACGAAGCACTTTTCAAAGGCTTCCTAGCAGGAGGATCTGCAATAGAAGACAATGCATCACGTGTGCTTGCAACAATTAATGACAATGACAAGGAAGAATTTTTAGGAATTGCAAAGACAATGCAAGATATGGGTTACAAGATTGTAGCAACTAAGGGAACTTGTAAATTCTTAAAAGAAGCTGGAATCGAAGCCAAGGAAGTTGGCAAAATCAATGACCCAAGACCAAATATCCTTGATGTAATAAGAAACGGTGAAATCGACCTTGTAGTTAACACTCCAACAAAGGGTGGCGATTCAACAAGAGATGGCTTTAAAATTAGAAGAATGGCTACAGAATATGGCATCGACATAGTGACATCACTTGACACATTAGCAGCAAGAGTAGCAGTTAAGAATAAAAAATTCCATGAAGAAAACATGGATATCTATGACATAACAGAATTTTAATTTTAAAAATTTATAAAGCTTAAAAAACCTCGGTGTAATTAATACATCGAGGTTTTATTTTTTTATGTTTTATGAAATATCTGTTAGGGATTTTCTTCCTAGATATCTTATAAAAATTTAAAGTTATTGCTTTAAGCTATAACTTATTTAATTTTTAGCTCTTAATTAAATTCATAAAAATAACCCAGAAAAGCTTCTGGGTTTAAATTTATTTTATATTTAATCTATCTTTTAAATCTCTTATGTCCTTGTCAATTCTTTCTTCGTCAAGTTCTCTGTCTCTATTTTCCATTGCCCTATCCACAAGTTTTTTCAAGTCTTGGTCAGCTTCTTTTTCAAGTTTATCAAGGGCAATCTTTACAAGTCCACCAAGTTCTCTAAATTTTGTAACCACCCTGTGTTCATCAGCAATGTGTCCCATTAAAAATCCAAAGGTCCATTCTGCATTAGTCTTTGTAAGGACGCACTTGTGGTCTACCATGACTCCCTTGCCCTTAAGACCTAATAGGAAGTCACGCAGCTCTTCCCTATCCATGTCTGATAAAACCATAAGCTTTTCTTCAGCTTCTAGTACTTCATTCTTGCTTAAATCTTCTTCAAAAAGTTTTCCAACTTTTTCTTCTAAATTTTCCTCATTTATTTTATTTAATTCAATTCCAAATTCACTTGCAACTTCTTCAGTGATTTTTGTTTTTTCACTGTCAAGTCCGTATAATAAAATTTTCTTCATTTTAACACCTCAATTATAATATACCCAAATTTAATTTAATTATTGGGTATATTATAATTGAGGTGTTATTATGAGATTAAATAAAGGCGATGAAGTTATTTACGAAAGAGTTTTTACTGAGAAGGACCTGAAGGACTATGCAGAAAATGCTAACTTTTGGGGCAAGCACCACGAAAGTCCCAACGACAAGGGCGAATATCTTTTGCAAGGTCTTCTGACAGCAAGTCTTACCAATAAAATTGGTGGCGATTACGATATTTTGATGTATAGGATGGAATTTGATTTTTTGAAAAAAGCATATACAGGAAGAAAAATCAAAAGTATTAATGTAGTTGACAATATCGAAAATAAAAATGGCAAAAATTTTATTGATATAACTTCCGATGTCTATGACGAAAATGGCGACCATCTTCTTCATGGAATTTTAAAAGGAATTTTATTAGATTAAGTGTAGGAACATTCCTACACTTTTTCTTTTACCACTTATATAAAAATTTTGACCACTTAGCTGAGATTTATTTACTTTTTCTTCTCATGGTTTATATTATAAGTAAAGGAGGTCACATATGGATTTTGAAATTAAAATAGATGAAGCTTATAAGCTTCCCAAAACTTTTGTTTACACAGATAAGATTACGGAAGAAGTTCTAAGTATCAAGTCCTTTGTACTAGAAAATTCAGAGAGTCTTTTAATTGGTTTTCTTGATGAGAAGATAAAAATTCTAAATCCTGCAAAAATTTATAGAATTTACACAGAGAATTCAAAGGTCTTTGCTGAGTCTATAGATGAAAAATATTTAGTAAAGAAAAGAATTTATCAGCTTGAAGATATTTTAAAGTCTAAGAAGTTTGTTAGAATTTCAAATTCTGAACTTATCAACCTAAATTTAGTTGATAGCTTTGACTTATCCTACTCTGGAACTATTTCTGTAAAAATGAAAAATAATTCCAAGACCTTTGTCTCTCGAAGATATGTAAAAAAAATTAAAGAAACTCTTGGTATATGAGGTGATTTTATGAAAAAAATTATTAGTCGAATGGTAAATGGTCTTTTGATTTGTGAATTTGTTTTGCTTGTAATTTCTCTTGTCATGTCCTACTTCTTCACTGATGGAGATTTTTCTATTGCCAATCCAATGTTAATTGAGAACTCTAAGTCAGTCTTTTCAGCAAGCTTTTTGTCAATTTACCTCGTTGGACTTCTTGGTCTGGTATTTGGCTTTGCCTCTGTAGTTTGGGAAGAAGAAAAACTTTCAATACTTGTAAGGACCATTCTTCACTTTCTATTGACTGCTTCAACTATGATTTTTGTAGGCTACAAACTCTACTGGTTCCAAAAGTCCTTTTTATCTCTTGCCATATTTCTTGCTATTTACTTTTTAATCTATCTTGGAATATGGTTTATAGAATACGCAATTTACAAAAGGGACATTTCGAGATTAAATGCTAAAATAAAAAATAATATGTAAAAGCAAACCACCTTATGAATTCACTTCACAAGGTGGTTTTATTTATAATTTATTTTTCACCAATAACTTCAATCTTGTATCCATCTGGATCTTTTACAAAGAAATAAGAATCTGAATTGTCTGAAAGGGCTTTAAGTTCTGTTACATCACAACCCTTTTCTTTTAATTCTTCCCTAAAGGCTTTGATGTCTGGGTGAGAGATTGCAATGTGACCGTAACCGTCGCCCAATGTGTAATCTCTTCCGTCATAATTATAAGTTAATTCTAATTCATAGGGTGAATCCTCTAATTTTAAATAGACTAGTGTAAATTCATCTTCTGGAAAGTCCTTGCGTCTTGATTCTACAAAACCCAAATTTTCTTTATAAAACTTTTCAGATTTTTCTAGATCTTTTACCCTAATCATTGTGTGTAAAAATTTCATTTTATTCCTCCCTCTAATGATTTCTTCTTATAATTTATTTATAACCAATGAAATACATGGCCACACACAAAGTTTGAAAGTTCTATCATAATCTTTAATTAATAAAACTCAATTAAACTTTAATTTAAATTTTCTAAAAATAAAAAAGCCAGAGATTTTTCTCTAGCTTTATTATTCTCATGCAAGTTCTGCATTTACTTTTTCTGATTTTTCTTCCTTCATCTCTTCTTTTGAGATGATGTCCTTGACCTTCATTAGTCTTGTTATATTTGCCCTTTCACTTTCATCAAGTTTTGAACGAATATATTTTATAGTCTCTTCTAAGTCTGGAATTGTTTTGTACTCAAGTGCATTTACTCTTCTTCTCGTCTTTTCGATTTCGTTAGCAAGAAGTTGTGACGCCTTTTCTTTCTGAGTTAGGGTCAAAAGCTCTTCCATTACTTCTGTAAGATTATCTATAGCTGAGTCAAGGTCTGAAGTTGTCTGTGCATATCCGTAGGGATATCTTGATGCATCTTCTGATGTCTTCTTTGTTATAAATTCCATTTCAGGTACGTTAACAGACATAATATTTTTCTTTTTTATATCAACTAAAGTCCTTGTTGTTGGAAGGGCAATTGCTTCTTCTAACATTTCAGGACTCATGGCAGCTGATGCCATCAAGAAGGCCTTGAAAGAATCTTGAAGTTTGTCTTCCACTTCAAGTCTTAACTTTTTATTTTCCTTGATAAGTGTGATGAACTGTCTCATAAGTTCATCTTGCTTGTCCTTTAAAAGTTTGTGGCCTCTTTTTGATGTTTCAAGTTTTGTTTTTAGAATGGATAGGTTCATCCTTGTGGGGTTTATATTTAGTCTTGCCATTATAATCCCTCATTTTCTAAATTTTCAGGATCCTTAGAATCCTCCTCTTTATTCTCCTTATCGCCCAAATATTTTTCAATTAATTTGTCGTCAATTCTCTTAAGTTCTGTCTTAGGAATTATAGATAAAAGTTCCCAACCTAAGTTTAGGGTTTCAAGTATAGACCTATTTGTTTCAAAACCTTGAGATACATATTGTTTTTCAAACATATCTGCAAATTGAGCAAAGGCCTTGTCTGTTTCTGTTAAGGCAGTTTCCCCTAAGATTGCTGATAATTCTTTTGCTTCTTTACCTGCTGTGTAAGCAGCGTAAATTTGGTTCATTGTATCTGCGTGGTCTTCACGAGTCTTGCCCTTACCAATACCCTTGTCCTTAAGTCTTGATAAGGATGGGATGGCGTTAATAGGTGGCTCTAGACCTTGTTTAAATAATTCTGTTGAAAGGATTATTTGTCCCTCTGTGATATATCCAGTCAAGTCAGGGATTGGGTGAGTGATGTCACCTTCTGGCATTGTTAGGATAGGGATTTGAGTGATAGATCCATCTCTTCCCTTTATTCTTCCAGCTCTTTCATAGATACCTGCAAGGTCAGTATATAGATAACCTGGGTAACCACGTCTACCTGGAACTTCCTTTCTTGCTGCAGAAACTTCTCTTAGGGCTTCTGCATAGTTTGTCATATCTGTTAATATAACAAGAACGTGCTTGCCTTCTTCAAAAGCCAAGTATTCTGCTGCCGTAAGAGCCATCTTTGGTGTTGCAAGTCTTTCAATTGCCGGGTCATCTGCAAGGTTCATAAATAGAACTGCCCTGTCAATGGCACCTGTCTTTGTGAAGTCATCAATAAAGTATTGAGCTTCTTCAAAAGTAATACCCATAGCTGCAAATACAACGGCGAAGTCTCCACCAGAAAGTACTGTAGCTTGTCTTGCAATTTGAGCCGCAAGTTCGTTGTGAGGAAGTCCTGCTGCAGAGAAAATAGGAAGTTTTTGTCCCCTAACAAGAGTGTTAAGTCCGTCAATTACAGACACACCAGTTTGAATAAATTCTGATGGGTAGTCTCTTGATACTGGGTTAATTGCAGTACCATTTATATCAATTTTTTCTTCTGGAATAATCTTTGGACCATCATCAATTGGTTCTCCAAGTCCATCAAAGACTCTACCAATCATGTCAGGTGAAACTCCAAGTTCGAGAGGCTTACCTAAGAACCTAACACTTGTATCCTTAAGGTTGATTCCACTAGAACCTTCGAAGATTTGCACCATGGCCTTATCACCGTCAATTTCGATTACACGACCACGTCTTTTTTCTCCATTTTGCAGCTCGATGTCAACTAGTTCTTCATAGGCTGCACCTTCTACACCTTCTACAGTCATAAGAGGTCCAACAACTTCTGTTACTGATTTATATTCTTTAAGCATCTGTATCACCGACCTCTACTAATTTATTAAGCTGACTAACAATTTTGTCCTTTATTTCATCAATTTTTTCCAATTCTTCATTTGGAACATACTTCATTCTTGCAATACTTTCTTTAACATCAAGTTCTTCAATTTCGCTAAAGTAGGCTCCATTTTCTAGGGCTTCTTGTCCCCTGTCATAGAAGTAAAGAATTGTGTCTAACATCTTAAATTGTTTTTCCAATGGACAGAAGGTATCAACATCGTGGAAGGCATTTTGTTGTAAAAAGTCTTCACGAATTGACTTACTTGTGTGTAATTTCATTTGGTCTTCATCAGAAAGCGAATCACGACCAACTAGTCTTACTACTTCAAGTAAAGAAGTTTCTTCTTGTAGAAGGGCCATTGATCTCTTTCTAAGTTTAGAAAATCTTCTGTCTATATTTTCATCTAGATAAGCATCTATCTTTGGTTGATACAAAGAGTAAGAGTCTATCCAGTTAATTGCCGGGAAGTGTCTTTGATATGATAAATCATAGTCAAGCTTCCAGAATATTTTTACAATTCTAAGTGTATTTTGTGTTACTGGCTCAGAAATATCTCCACCTGGAGGAGAAACTGCACCTATAACTGATAGGGCTCCTTCTCTTTCTTCCTTACCATTTACAAGAACACGTCCTGCTCTTTCATAAAATTCTGCAATTCTTGATGCAAGATAAGCTGGGTAACCTTCGTCACCAGGCATCTCTTCAAGACGACCAGACATTTCACGAAGAGCCTCTGCCCAACGAGATGTTGAGTCCGCCATCATGGCAACAGAATATCCCATGTCTCTAAAGTATTCAGAAATTGTGATTCCTGTATATATTGAGGCTTCACGAGCAGCAACTGGCATGTTAGATGTGTTGGCAATAAGAACTGTCCTCTTCATAATAGATTCGCCAGTATTTGGATCTATTAGTTCTGGAAATTCCATAAGTACGTCTGTCATTTCGTTTCCACGTTCGCCACAACCAACATAAACAACTATTTGTGCATCTGCCCACTTAGCAAGTTGGTGTTGTACAACTGTCTTACCTGAACCGAAAGGTCCTGGTATAGCTGCAGTACCACCCTTAGTTATTGGGAAGAAAGTATCAATTACCCTTTGACCTGTAATAAGTGGTTCCTTAGGATCAACCTTTTTCTTGTAAGGTCTTCCCTTTCTAACTGGCCATCTTTGGATCATGTTAAGTTCCTTGTCGCCATCTTCAGTTTCAATAACTGCAACAGTATCAACAACGGTAAAGGAACCTTCTTTAATGTCCTTAATCTTTCCATTTATACCATTGGGAACCATAATCTTGTGGGTTACTACTGGAGTTTCTTCAACTGTACCAAGAACATCTCCCGGCTCAACTTCATCTCCAACATTAGCAACTTTTTTAAATTCCCATTTTTTATCTCTATTTAAAGGATTTACTGTAACTCCTCTTTCTAGAAAGTCTCCGGCTTCGTCTCTAAGTCCAACTAATGGTCTTTGAATTCCGTCAAACATTTGCTCAATCATTCCAGGTCCTAGCTCAACTGATAGGGGTGCTCCTGTTGTATAAACTTCATCTCCAGGTCCTATGCCTGTAGTTTCTTCATATACTTGAATAGAGGCTTGGTCTCCTCTCATTTCAATAACTTCACCAATTAATTTGTCTTTAGAAACTTCTACCACATCATAGACATTGGCATCTTCCATGCCAGAAGCTACGACTAGTGGTCCGGATACTTTAATTATCTTTCCTGATTTCAATAAAGCTCCTCCTTTATAAAAAGGTGACTAATCACCTAATATATTCGCTCCAACTGCCTTTTCCACGTTTTTATTTAAGTTTTTCATACCAATTCCAAGAGTTCCCTTGTTTGAAGGGATGACAATTATGGCTGGTATTAATTCATCATTATATCTTTCAATTGTTTTTGGTATTTTTGCTGCAAGATCTTCTGTAATATAAATTACACCATAATCTTTTTTTGCAAGACTGTCTACCTGGTATCTCGCGTCCTTACCTTCATAGGCAACAAAGACATCAATGCCTATTGCCTTAAAAGATAAAACAGAGTCCTTGTCTCCAACAACTGCAATTTTATACATAACTATCACGCAACTTTTCTCTTATAAATTCACCATCAAGTCCATTTAATTTTGAAACTAAAATAATTCTTAGATTTTTAATTTCCATTTCCTTTGCCAATACATTGGCAAAAACAACTTCTGGACCATAGGTAATATATTTTACATCCTTAATAAGGTCTATAAAGTAGTTGTCCATCTCCCTCTCAAAGTTTGATAGGGTTCCCTTCTCTTTAAAGTCGTCAAGACCTTCCTTTATATACTTATAAATATCAAGTCTCTTGAAAGCTTCAGTGTCTGAACTTATATCCCTATTTAATAAATCAAAATAAGTTTCTTCTCTTAGTTTGCCTCCAGGAACAATTATGTTTTTTAAAAATTCTACATCTTTTTCCTGTTTTTTGGCCCTAAGTAGAGTCCTTATATTTGTAAAATCAATGAGATTTTTCGCATAATCTATAAATAGGTCAACTTTAGATTCTTCTGCAAGCTCAAGTAGGTCCTTAAAGTAGGCATTATCAAGATATATATCAATAATTTGAGGATCCTTCTTTTCTTCGTAAGCTTCCTCAATTTTTCCTATAAGTTCAAAATATTTATTTCTCTTGCTGCCCTTTAAGATGCCATCCCTGTATTCCTTAATATCAAATCCACCTAGGGTCATAAATAGGTCTTTTAAATCTTCTTCCCCAATCTTTTCCTTAATTAAGACCTTTAGATTGTGGTAGAAGTATTTTAATGCAACTAAGTCAACAGGTATTCTCGATGGAGAGATTTCATAAACTTCGTCATAAAATCTCGTGAGCTCCTCTTTCAGTATGACTTCATATTCTGTGGGAGAAGATATTTTATTTATAAATTTGTTGTAAACTGTATCAGATAGAGATCTAAGTGCGTCTTCCAAAGTATCTTGTTCAGAAATCCTTATAAAGTTTTCACTTTTTAAAAGCTCCTTTTCCAAAACTCTTAATCTTGTGGAACTTTGGATAAATTTATTTCTATCCATTAAATCACCTTTTCCTCTTAACTGAATAGTTCTTCAGCTAGATATTTTTCTAAATCTTCTCTCTCAGAATTTACAAGGGACCTAAAGTCTCCATTGTAAACTAGATTGTCCTTGTTAAGGACAAAACCACTTTCAATATCCTTATCAGATATTTTAAAACCAAGATCAGCCTTTTCTACAGCATTCCTATATTTTTTTGGAATATCAATAGTGCCACCCTTAAGTTTTTCATCTCCTAAATTATTTTTTAGGAATCTGACAAAATCATCTTCAGAAAGATTTTCAAGTTCCTCAACAACTTTTTCAAGGACTTCATCGATTATCCTGTTTTTCTCAGACAAGATTTTGTCTCTTGCCTTAAGCTCTTCTGATGACTTGCTTCTCTTGAAGATGTCTTCTCTTTCTCTTTCGGCAATCCTACCAATTTTATTAGCAAGAAATTCTCCGTCTTCTTTTCTATCTTCTATAATAGTATTTTCTTTTTCTTCAGCTTCTTTTATTATAAGCTTTGCTTTTTCCTCTGCATCCTTAATTATTTTATTTAAAATATTTTCAAGTCCTGCCATAGTATCACCTAGGCTCTGAATAGGATAAAGAATGAAATTGCAAAAGCAAGAATAGCGTAAAGCTCAACCATTACTGCAAAGATAATACCCTTTGCTTGTTGTTCTTCGTTTTTAGCAAGGATGTTGATACCTGCAACAGCTACCTTTCCTTGTGCAACAGCAGATATAAGTCCTGCAAGACCAATAACTGCACCACTTGCTAGGTACATGAAACCTGTATTAACTGGTGTGTCAGCTGCAAGTCTAAATAAGATAAATAGTCCAATTACGAAACCGTAAAGACCTTGTGTACCTGGAAGCAGTTGAAGTACAAGTGACTTACCAAACTTTTCTGGTTCATCAATTACAACTCCAGCAGCAGCTTCCCCTGCTAAACCTACTCCCTTAGCAGAACCTGCACCTGCAAGTGCAACTGCTAAAAAGATTCCAATTGATCCTAAAATCAATCCGCCATATTCTCCCATTAGTCCATTTAACATATTAATCCTCCTAGTCTATATTAAAGTAATCTGAATTTTCTATCATTTTCTTGAAAGGTATGCCTCCACCTTCATAGAATTTATTAAACATTTCTACATAAGTTAGCCTTGCTGTGTGAACATAAGCTGACAAATAAGAAAGAAAGGCATTAAATAATTGGAAGGCCACAAAAATTACTATGGCAAATAACTTGCCAATTATATTTGATTCAAAAAGCATTCCTGCAATCATATTTATAGCAAGTCCCAAGAAGGAACCTGATAAAACTAGTGCCATAAGTCTTAGGTAAGATACAAAGTCCCCAAGATAAGATGTGATTCCATAGAGAGAATAAACTCCCCAACCAATCTTTGCTCCAGTTGACTTTTCATCCCTACCACCTGTTGCAACAATTCCAACCATACCTACGATCATAATAATCATAAGTAACTTGCTGTAAGGTGCAAATTGTGGAAGGAACTTTCCAAGTATAAAACCTATTGCTCCCAAGACTGCCATGTACCAAAATCCTACATCATATAGGGCATCCTTTGGTTTTCCATCACGAATATCCATATAAGCCTTAATACCAAGACCAAAGAATATGTGAATTCCACCTAGGATGACTGATAATATTACCAAAAGTGTAGAATCCTCTGCTGGATCTATTAAGCTTGGAAGTTCAATTATTCCTCCAAAGAAGGAACCAAATACTAGTCCAAATATAATTGTTGAAATAGATAGGTAGTTGAAAAACTTGAAAAACCTTCTCTTCTTATCTGTTAGTTTGAATTTCTTCAAGGCAAAAAGTGTTGCCAAGAATACCAAAAGACCATAACCAAAGTCTCCAACCATTATCCCTGCAAATACAAAATAAAAAGGTGCAAAGAATGGTGTTGGGTCAATTTCATTGTATTTTGGCATGGCATACATTTCTGTCATAAGCTCAAAAGGACTTACAAAAGCGTTGTTCTTTAGTAATATTGGAACCTCTTTTGAATCCCTATCTGGATCCTCTGCCCTTAGATAGTAGTTATCCTTGCAAACTTTTTGGATTTCTCTTTCCAAATCTTGTAGTTTGTCTTCTGGGACAAAACCTTCAATTAGATTTAATTCAGTAGTCTTTAAAAATTTTCTCTCAGACATTATTTTTACTTTTTCATTCCTATAATGTTCATAAGAGTACTTAAAATCTTCTAGGTATTTTAAGTAAGTTTTTAATTCCTCTTCAATTTTTTTATTTTTTTCAAAAAGTACTTCTTTATCTTTTTCGTAGGATCCTATAGTATCCTTAACTTTTCCATCTGATTTGACCTTTATAGGGGTGAACCCATAATTTGTCATGAGATTTTTAATCTCTTCATCTACAGAGTTCTCAACTATCATGAGATAATAGTTAAAATTCTTGTCCCTTGAAACCCTTTCAATATAGGCTAAGTCATTTTTTATTACCTCGCCTTCAAAGTCCTCTGCATAATTTGATGAGGCCGTTCCTGTGTAAATGTTTACAGTACCAAACTTATTAAGATCTTTTAATGAAGAAGAAAGGTCCTCCCAAGGTTTTAATTCAGCTATTTTAGAATCAATATTCTGAATCTTACTCTTGTTCTTATCCTTTCGATCAACTAAGTCCCTAATCTCACCGTCAATTTTTTCAAAGGGAAAGGTCATTGCCCTAGCCGTAAGTTCTTCAAGACTTATGTCACTAACCCCATCTTTCATAGCTTTAATTGGGTTTTCCTTGTCCTTAAACTTAAGTAAAAGATCAATATCTTCCTTAGATCTCTTGATTTTGTCATCAATTTCAATTAAATCTTCTGATGACCTAGGTCTTGTGAAATCATCTTCTGAAAAGTTATCTTCATCAAAATCAGATTCATTAATGTGAACATAGTTAAATTTTTGAAATTTGTTAATCAAATTTTCCCTGTTCTCATCAAAGATAAAGAGTTTGAATTTTTTCATCTTAACTATTGCCATTATTCACAATCCTCTCTACCACTGACTTTACAACTTCAGCTTCTTTGCTCTTGGAATTTTTTGAAATTTCAGCAATTTTTTTGTCTGCTTCAGCTCCGATTGGTTTTACAGCTTCACCAGCTTCAATCCTTGCCTTTTCAACATAGGCGTCTTTCTTATCCCTAGCTTCATCAACTATTTTTCGATAAGCTTCCTCGCCCTTGGCACTTGCCTCTTCAATAATTTCCTTGGCTTTAACCTCAGCATCGCCAATTATTTTTTTTGCCTCAGCTTCAGTGTCTTTAACTTTTTTTACTGCATCATCTGACACTAAATCACCTCCAGTGTAAAATCTTCTCACAAATAAATTATATCACTTGTTAAAATATTATTTAACTACAATGTTCTAATCTTTATTTGTATACAATTTACTTTTACCCTTATAAGTCATTTTTATTTAAAATTTATCAAAAAAGTAAATTTTAAATTTGTTTACAAGAATAAAAGTAACAAGTATTCTATTAATATTTTAACAAATTAAACTGAAATTTCCAAAATAAAAAACCACTTCTTATAGAAGTGGTCAGATTGTAGACAAACCCAGAAATAATTTCTGGGTTTGTTGCATTCTTAATATATTTACTAAAAAAATCTTTAATTTATCCAAAGTTAAATCCTTATTAGGATCCAATTTATATAGTAGTATTGCTAATTTTTTCATATTTATGCACTCAAATGTAAGTGCAGCTTTCATTTCCATCTTTGCTAGTCCAATCATGTTTGTGTATCTAAATCCATGGAATTCTTTTGCACTTCCAAATTGTCTTTCTACTGTTTCTTTTCTTCTTTTGTATTCTTCTTTTCCTTTTTCTGTGTATCTATATTCTTCTGTTTCATCTATGTATTTTTGCCAAATGTGTCTTGTGATTACTTTTTGATTGTTTTTACTCTGTGTGCATCTTTTGAGGTTAGGGCATTTTTTACATTGTTCTTTATTGCTTTTGTACTCTCTATATCCCTCTCTATTTGTTGTCGTGTATTCTAGTATTTGATTTTCTGGGCATAGGTAACAGTCATAGTACTCATCATATATGAATTCTCTTTTGTAGTAGGGGTTTTCTATTTTTGGTTTTCTTTTTGGTGCTGTGTAGGGAAATACTGGTTGTATTTCGTCTTCTAGTAGTTTTTTTGCTATGGCTGGTGTTTTATATCCTGCATCCATTACTATTTTTTCTGGTTTGTATTTTTTTAGTTTTTCTTCATAAAAGGGTATTAGGGTTGTGCTGTCATGGAGATTTCCTGGGAATGTTTTATGTCCTAAGATCCAACCATTTTTGTCTACTGATGTTTCTACACAATAGGCAAAGACTTCTTTGTGCTCTCCTTTATGAAAGAGTCCACTTTCTGGGTCTGTTGTTGAGACTGTTATTTCTTTTGTTTCTTCTTTTTTATTTTTTTCTTTTAGTGGTTTTTTCCCATGTTCTTTTCTATCTTCTTCTATTTCTTTGTCTAATTCTTCTTGGTATGCTTTTGCTGCTTTTTTGATTTCTTCTTTTTTGTTTTTATGTCTATTTGCATGGGCTTTTACATGTGTTGAGTCTACGAATTGTATTTTCTCATCTACGAATCCTTTGTTCATTGCTTGGCTTAAGATGTTTTGAAATATTTCTTCAAATATGTTTGTATCTTTAAATCTTCTTCTGTAGTTTTGGCTAAATGTTGTGAAGTGAGGAACTTTATCATAAAAGTCCAGTCCTAAAAACCATCTATATGCTATGTTTACTTCTATTTCTTTTATTGTTTGTCTCATACTTTTTATGTTGAATAGATACTCTATGAATAGTATTTTTATTAATACTACTGGATCTATGCTTGGTCTTCCGTTGTCTAGTGAGTATTTATCTTCTACTAATTCATAGATGAAGCTAAAGTCTATGTATTTGTCTATTTTTCTTAATATGTGATTTTTAGGTACAAGTTGTTCTACTGAAATTAGTTGTACTTGATTTGTTTTTCTATTGTTATTTTTTGATAGCATGTCACACCTACTTCCTTAGTTTATTTTTACCCTTTTTTTCTGTAATTCAGATGATTTTATTAAAAAAAGCAGGCTTTTTTTGCCTGCTTTGTCATCAGTCTGACCACTTCTTATAGAAGTGGTCGTGATACTATTTCTTTAAAATATTTTGAAAAGCACCCATATTGTATACCTTTGAAACCAATAAGATTGAAATTAATTTGTCAGCATAGTCAGTTATAATTTGAATTACAAATACAATTACAAAATCTGGCAAATCCATTACTGCACGCAAGCCTTGGACAATATAAGATGATCCTGCTGTTGTCACAGTTCCAAAAAGATAAGTTGCGATAAGAGCAGAAGATATAGCAGCAGGTATTGACATAAAAGGAGTTAAATAAAACTTAGAAATATAATCATTTCTTTTTAGAAATTTAAAATATCCCGCAGTAAAACCTACTATAAGTTGAGTTGGCATAAAGTAAAGGGCAATAGGGTCCCCTATAGTGTTTACAAAGGCAGTAATCATTCCTGTCAAAAGACCAAATATTGGGCCAAAGGTAAAACCTGCCATTATAGTTCCTATTGAGTCTAGGTAAACTGGTAATTTTATCAAAACACCAATCCAGGACCCAACCATATTTATTGCTATGCAAAGAGCTAAAATAGTAATTTTTTTTGTTGAAATCTTCATAGCAAATCACCTAGGACATTTATATCAACTTCCCTTTCTGTAATAACTTCTATAAAGTCTCTCCATACTTCAAAAACTTCTATCTCTTCATAAATAATTAAGTTTTTTTCTTTCTTCATGAAGTCCATGGCATCAACCATGAGCATTCCTCTAGCTGGGCCATCTGTTATGCACTCAGCATTATAAGTTTTGCCCTGAAATAAGTCTGGATTTCTTTCTAAAAGAATTGTAAGTGGATCATTTATAACAGACCCAATAATTTTTTCATATTCCCAGTGAAAGTCCATATAGAAATTAGTAATCTTTTCTATAAAATTTCCCATCTCTAGATTTAGTCTCTTGATATAAGAAAGAATACTTGGAGTTAAAACAAATTCTCTAGTTACATCTAGTGGGACAATTTCTATCATTCTTGGTGCATTTTTAATCACATAATCTGCTGCCTCTGGGTCAACATAAAAATTAAATTCTGCTACTGGGCTCATGTTGCCGTGGCTCCTAAAGTTTCCACCCATTACAATAATTCTTGTGTCCTTAAAAGCATCCCTATCCCTTTCAATAGCTCTTGCTATATTAGTTAGGGGTCCTAGGGCAAAAATTGTCAAGTCGCCCTTTTTAGCTTCATCAATTAAGAAATCTATGGCATCACCAGAATTTTCTTTTTCGTCATAGTCCAAATAAGTTTCACCAAGTCCATCTTCACCGTGGGTATCCTCAGCATTAATAAATTCTTTGCAAAGAGGGTCTCCTGAACCCATATAGATTTTGAAATCTTCCTGCAAGAACTTCATAAGTCTAAGGACATTTTTTCTTCCCTTTTCAACATGAACATTTCCTGAAACCAAAGAGATCCCGAGGATTTCATATTCTTTAAGCTTTGCTGCTAGCATAATAGCTATAGAATCATCAATCCCGGGATCTGCGTCAATAATAATTTTCTTCATAATAACCTCCATTTCTTTGGAGAACAATTAGTTTTTTATACTTGGAGTTCCCGAACAAGTGAGATAAATTATACCCTATTTTTTAAAAATAGACAAGTTTTTGTCCATGAAGTATAATTGACTTAGGCAAAATTAAAAAATTTTACACTGGAGCGATTATATGAAAAAATTATTTAAAATTTTGATTGTATGTGCAGTGGCTTTAAGTCTCTTCGCATGCAATAAGAAAACTAATGATGTATCAAAAGAAAATAATACTAAGGAAGTTCAGGAGACAAAAGCATCTGCAATAGACTTAGAGTCAATGCCAATTGAAAGATTTGACTTCCAAACTCTTGAAATTGAAGATGGAAATATTGTAAAGTCTGAAGATTTTTACAAGGAAAAACCTCTTACTCTTGTTAATGTTTGGGGAACTTTCTGTGGACCTTGCAAAGAAGAAATGCCAGACCTTGCTGACCTAGGCGAAGAATATAAGGACAAAATTAATTTCTTAGGAGTAGTTGTTGATACTAATGCAAGTATGGACACTAACGTAGAAGAAGCTACAGAAATAATTAAAAATGCTGGAGTGACTTACACAAATATTATGCCTAACCCAACAACTGAAGATAGTCTTGTGCATATTACTGTAATTCCTACAACTTTCTTTGTCAACTCTGAAGGCCAAGTTCTAGGTGGATTTGTTGGTAAAAAAGATAAAGCTTCAATTACAGCAACAATTGACAAACTATTGGAAGAAAATAAGTAAGCTTTAGGTCATAAAAATTTATAAACTCATAAGAAAATGCTGAGTCATATAAATTTGTAAACTCATAATAAAATGCTAAGTCATAAAAATTTACCAAGTCCTAAGTGATTAAGATTTTGTATAAGATTTATAAGTAACAAAAATTACTAACTTTTTATAAGACAAGTTCATAAAATTTTTTAAGAGATGGGAAACCATCTCTTTTTTTAAAGACTCTTAATCAGTGACTTATTAATTTTATTAAAGTCTCTTTCTGTTGTTAATTTTTTAAAAATGGGTAATTAAAAATAAATAGGAGGAATAAAAATGATTTATGATTATAAAGTTGAAAGACAAGACGGATCTTTCTTAGATTTAAAAGATTTAAAGGGGAAAGTTATCTTAATAGTTAATACTGCAACAAGGTGTGGATTTACACCCCAATATAATGACTTGCAAGACCTTTATGACAAATACCACGACAAGGGACTTGAAATAATTGATATCCCTTGCAATCAATTCAAGGAACAAGCTCCAGAAAGTGATGAAGAAATTACAAAATTCTGCCAATTGAATTTCGATATTGAATTCCCTCAAATGAAAAAGGCTGAGGTAAATGGCGATAATGAACTTGAACTTTACAAGTTTTTAAAATCTCAAAAGGGATTTGAAGGCTTTGGACATGGTCCCAAGGCACTTGCCATGGCTACCCTTCTAAAATCTAGGGACAAGGACTACAAGAATAACCCAGATATCAAATGGAACTTCACAAAATTCTTAATTGATAGGGATGGAAAGGTAGTTGAAAGATTTGAGCCAACTGCAAAAATGAATGAGGTTGATGAAAAAATTGCAGAGTTAATTTAAACTTCTAAGTTAAAAATTTATAAAATAAAAAGACTTCTGTATTAAATTTTACAGAAGTCTTTTTCTTTATTTACCTTATTTTAAATTTCAAATAAATAGTTGTAATTAAAAATAATTTTACTTATTTTTAATAAATATAAGTTTGCAACAAAAAAGAGGGAGCATAAACTCCCTCTAACTTTATTTATTAAGATTTTTTGTTAATCCCAAAGGATTAGTCAAGAATCTTTGATACTACTCCTGATGCTACAGTTCTTCCACCTTCACGAATAGCGAATCTTAGTCCTTCGTCCATTGCGATTGGTGTGATTAGTGTTACTGTAAATGTTGAGTTATCTCCAGGCATTACCATTTCTACGCCTTCTGCTAATTGAATATCTCCTGTTACGTCTGTTGTTCTGAAGTAGAATTGTGGTCTGTATCCGTTAAAGAATGGTGTATGTCTTCCACCTTCTTCTTTTGTTAGTACATATACTTCTGCTTCAAATTTTGTGTGTGGGTGAATTGTTCCTGGTGCTGCTAGTACTTGTCCTCTTTGGATTTCTTCTCTTTGTACACCTCTTAGTAGGGCTCCAATGTTGTCTCCTGCTTCTGCTTGGTCTAGTTGTTTTCTAAACATTTCAACACCTGTTACTACTACTTGTCTACTTTCGTCTGTTAATCCAACTAGTTCTACTGTGTCTCCTACTTTTACTACACCTTGTTCTACTCTTCCTGTTGCTACTGTACCTCTACCTGTGATTGAGAAGATGTCTTCGATAGGCATTAGGAATGGGTGTTCTGTGTCTCTTACTGGAGTTGGGATGTATTCGTCAACTTCATCCATAAGTTTTGCTACTTTGTCTCCCCATTCTCCATCTGGTTCTTCGATTGCTTTAAGTGCTGATCCTACTACGATTGGAGTGTTGTCTCCGTCAAAGTCGTATTCTGAAAGTAGGTCTCTTACTTCCATTTCTACTAATTCAATTAGTTCTGGATCGTCTACTTGGTCTTCTTTGTTTAGGAATACTACAATCTTTGGTACACCAACTTGTCTTGCAAGTAGGATGTGTTCTCTTGTTTGTGGCATTGGACCGTCTGCAGCTGATACTACTAGGATTGCTCCGTCCATTTGTGCTGCTCCTGTGATCATGTTCTTAACATAGTCAGCGTGTCCTGGGCAGTCTACGTGTGCGTAGTGTCTGTTTGCTGTTTCGTATTCTACGTGAGAAGTTGAAATTGTGATTCCTCTTTCTCTTTCTTCTGGAGCCTTGTCAATGTGTGCGTAGTCAACAAATTCTCCGCCGCCATATCTCTTGTTCATTACAAGTGTGATTGCAGCTGTAAGTGTTGTCTTACCGTGGTCAACGTGACCAATTGTTCCAATGTTTACGTGTGGTTTATTTCTTTCAAATTTTGCCTTTCCCATTATTAATCCTCCTATTTATTAGTTATTTTTTTTATCTCCAACTACTTCTTCAGCTATTGATGCAGGTACTTCCTCGTAGTGATCAAATTGCATTGAGTAGTTTGCTCTTCCTTGTGTATTTGAACGAAGGGTTGTTGCGTAACCAAACATTTCTGCTAGTGGTACATAAGCTGTAACGATTTGTGCTCCAGCTACAAGTTCCATACCTTCCATTCTTCCACGTCTTGAATTAATATCACCAATTACATCTCCCATGTATTCTTCTGGAGTTGTAACTTCAACCTTCATCATAGGTTCAAGAAGTACTGGATCAGCCTTAGCAAGAGCATCTCTTACTGCCATAGATCCGGCAATCTTAAATGCCATTTCAGAAGAGTCGACTTCGTGGTAAGAACCATCGTAAAGTGTTACTTTAACATCAAGAACTTCGTATCCACCAACAATACCTGATTGAAGTGCTTCTTCAATACCTTGTTGAGTTGGTCCAATAAATTCCTTAGGAATTGCACCACCAACGATGGCATTTTCGAATACAAAACCTTCGCCTGGTTCTAATGGTTCGATTCTAATCTTAGCGTGACCATATTGTCCACGACCACCTGATTGACGAGCGTATTTAGCTTCGCCTTCAGCAGCTTTTCTAATACCTTCTCTATAAGATACTTGTGGGTTACCAATATTAGCTTCCACCTTAAATTCTCTTAGTAGTCTATCAACGATGATATCAAGGTGAAGTTCACCCATACCAGAGATAATAGTTTGACCAGTTTCTTCATCTGTGTGAGTTTTGAAAGTTGGGTCTTCTTCTGCAAGTTTTGCAAGAGCAAGAGCCATCTTATCTTGAGATGCCTTAGTCTTTGGTTCAATTGCTACAGAGATAACTGGATCTGGGAATTCCATGTTTTCAAGAATAACGTGTGATTTTTCATCACAAAGAGTATCACCAGTACCTGTGTCTTTTAGACCAACAGCTGCTGCGATTTCTCCTGCATGGATTTCTTCGATTTCTTCTCTCTTGTTAGCGTGCATTTGAAGAATTCTTCCGATTCTTTCTCTCTTGCCTTTTGCTGTGTTCATAACATAAGAACCTGCCTTAAGAACCCCAGAGTAAACTCTAAAGTAAGCAAGCTTACCAACATATGGGTCAGTTACGATCTTAAATGCAAGAGCTGAGAATGGTTCATCATCAGATGCATGTCTTTGAACTTCGTTTCCATCTTCATCAACACCTGTAATTGCAGGTACATCAATAGGAGATGGTAGGTAGTCAATAATTGCATCTAGAAGAAGTTGTACACCCTTGTTCTTGTAAGAAGAACCACAAGATACTGGAGTAATCTTAACAGCAAGAGTACCCTTTCTTATAGCTTTCTTAAGAAGTTCATTATCGATTTCTTCACCTTCAAGGTAGGCCATCATTAAATCTTCATCAAATTCAGATGCAACTTCGATTAAGTTTTCTCTATATTTATTTGCAACTTCCATGTACTCTTCAGGAACATCTGTAATTTCGATTTCCTTACCAAGTTCATCCTTGTAAATTTCTGCTTTCATTTCAACAAGGTCAATCATTCCTATGAAAGTATCTTCTGCTCCCATTGGAACTTGAATTGGAACAGGATTACCCTTTAGTTTCTTGTCGATAGTATCAACAGATCTAAAGAAGTCTGCACCTGTAACGTCCATCTTGTTGATGTGTGCAATTCTTGGAACGTGATATTTATCTGCTTGTCTCCAAACAGTTTCAGATTGAGGTTCTACACCACTTTTTGCGTCAAAAAGTGCAACAGCACCGTCAAGTACTCTTAGAGATCTTTCAACTTCTACTGTAAAGTCAACGTGTCCCGGAGTATCGATGATATTAAGTCTGTAGCCTTTCCAGTGAGCTGTAGTAGCTGCAGAAGTAATTGTAATACCTCTTTCTTGTTCTTGTTCCATCCAGTCCATTTGTGCTCCACCGTCGTGAGTTTCACCGATTTTGTGAATCTTACCAGCGTAGAAAAGAATACGTTCTGTAGTAGTAGTCTTTCCAGCATCAATATGGGCCATAATACCTATATTTCTATATTTTTCTAATGGTATTTCGCGAGCCATAAATTCCTCCCCTTATTACCATCTATAGTGAGCAAATGCCTTGTTAGCTTCTGCTGTTCTATGCATTTCATCTTTTCTCTTAACACTTCCGCCTAAACCGTTAGATGCGTCTAGTATTTCTTTTGCAAGTCTTTCGTGCATTGTCTTTTCGCCTCTTGCTCTTGCATATTTAACTATCCATCTAAGGCCTAGAGTTTGGCGTCTTTCCGGTCTAACTTCCATTGGTACTTGGTAAGTAGCACCGCCTATTCTTCTTCCCTTTACTTCAAGTACAGGCATTACATTGTTAAGTGCCTTGTAGAATACTTCAAGTGCGTCCTCTCCAGTTTGTTCTGCAACAGTTTCAAGTGCTCCGTAAACAATTCTTTGAGCAGTACCTTTTTTACCGTCAAGCATAACATTGTTTATAAGCTTAGTGATAACCACGTCTGCGTATACTGGATCAGCCATAACTTCACGTTTTTGGATATGTCCTTTTCTTGGCATAACTTCCCTCCTTAACTATTTTTCAGTCGATTCATTGGTACTCAGGTTGAGCCCGTAAGCCAAAAATCTATAAAATCTCATGTAAAAATTCTATCAATTTTTAGGTTTCTTAGTACCATATTTAGATCTAGATTGCTTTCTGTCTGTAACTCCAGCTGTATCAAGAGTACCTCTTACAATATGGTATCTAACACCTGGTAAATCCTTAACTCTTCCACCACGGATTAAAACAACACTGTGTTCTTGTAGGTTGTGTCCGATTCCTGGAATGTAAGCCATAACTTCATATCCGTTTGTTAAACGAACTCTGGCTACTTTTCTAAGAGCTGAATTCGGTTTTTTAGGTGTTACTGTTCTTACTGCAACACAAACTCCTCTTTTTTGTGGAGAATTAACTTCTGTTTCAACTTTTTTAAGTGTGTCATAGTTTACATCAAGAGCTGGTGATTTAGATTTACTGTGAATTTTCTTTCTACCATTTCTTACTAATTGGTTAATTGTAGGCATTAATTGCACCTCCTGTTTTATTAATAGTATTGGACATTTCAAAGACTACCTGCATTTAGGTAGTCTTTCCGTCTCAAATACTCATCAATTTTATCATTAGATAATCATTAAGTCAATAAAAATTATGAGAAATTGGCGAAATTTCCATATTTTTTGAGAATTAATGATTTTATTTTAAATTTACATAAATTTATCTAGTAAAAAACAAACTTATCTGCCTTTACAAGATTATAAATTATAAAGAAGTCTTGGGATAGGATAAAAATTACATCTATAACAGTAAAAACTTTTCTATAAATGTCCTCCTTTGTAAAAATTGTCCTAAGATTCTTTATTAGAAAATATATATTAACTATAAAAAATCCTATTAACAAATAAATCATAGTGCTAAAATAAGCTGACCTGTCAAAATTTTCTATTACAGTCCCATCCTTTAAAGTTAGAAAAAATACAAACTGATAAATTGTAAAAATTGTGCAAATTGAAGTAGTAATAACTTTTAAATACTTTTCCTTTTCATGAGTTTCAAAGTCAGACTTAAATAATTTAAGAAAAATATTTATAAAGATGTAGGCTCCTATACAGTATAGAATCAATTCTTTTCTAGAAAAAATGGAATTTACCCAAAAAAGAAGCAGTGTTGTGCTGGCATTATAGTAATCTAGAAGTTTTTCTCCCCCGCTAAGTTTTTTATTAAAAAATTTTTTATTTGATAGTTTTTCAAAAATTTTAAAAAATATTAAGGCTAGAAAAGTTCCAATAAGAGCATTCCTCATTCCTTCTGTCATTTCTTTCTCCTTTAAACCTTAAACCTTAAACCTTTACATCCTATCGAGATAAAAATCAAACCTATTAATATTTATGTAGTTATAAATAGTAAAGGCTATAAAAATAATGATAAATACAATTTGTAAAGTTATAAAAATCTTCCTATAAATATCCTTATCTTCAAAAATCCTAATTAGCAATTTATTCGACAAGTAATAGCTAAGCCACAAAATCACAACCACATACCAAATCATAGCAATTTGAAATTCCCTCTTATAAAGAGAATCAATAAAATGACCATCTTCTAAAGTAACAAAGAATATTAACTGGTAAATAATTAAGATAGCTTGAACTGATATGGTACTTATCTTATAAAGTCTTGGGTCATCTGCATATTTATTCTTCAAAAAATCTTCTGTGAATGCGTTGTAAAAAAAAGAAGCAATAAGTAAAAAGCAGAAAAAATAAAAATTTAGCTTGCTTCTACAAAAAACCATTGAGAGCCACAATTCAATTGTTGTAAAAGAAAAAATATAGGATTGAAAATCTATGGACTTGTCAATCTCTCCCCCAGCTTTTTCCCTTAATTTATCCCCAATAGGCCTTATTAAGGCAAGGATTGTTGTAGCGATAATATTAAAAATTAAATTTCCCATAATTCCTCTCCTGATGTTTCTTGATAATCTTCACTTTCTACATAAAAATCAAGACGGTTTACATTTTTTATATTATAGGCACTTCCTAAACCTAATACCAAAATCAAAATAATTTCTGAAATAATAAAAGCTCTTCTCCAAATATCTTTTTCAAATAAAATTCTTTTTAAAACTCTCAAGTCTAAAATAATTCTAATGTAGCTAACAAAAAAAATTGAAATTATTAAAATTTTTCGAAAGTCACTTTTGTTGTATGAATAAATAGTAGCTCCATCTTCTAATTCTAAAAAACTAAGACTTGCTAATAATATAAAAGATATTGAAATAAATAAAACCCTCCACTTAGGCTCATTTTTATTTTCCAATAACTTGCTTCCCCTTTTGCTATCTGTGTAAAGTTTATAAATAGCCCAAATTACAAAATAAACAAATATGCTAACCATAATTGCAAACCCAATATTTTGATAAATTCTAAAGTAAAATTGTAAGATTAAAAAATTACTCATTAGGAAGGAATATATTATATCATTCTTAGAATCTTTTTCTTCTTTCTTATCTTCTCTTATGTAAATAAAAGTGACTAAGGCTGATATAAAAACTGTTACTAAGAAATATATAGTTAAATCACTCATTAAATCACCTCTAAAATCTTTTATTTATAAAACTAATTTAAGAGTATTTTATAAATAAAATTTTTCCTCTTTAATTTATTGTAACACTCACACCCATAAATTTTAAAGAAGTTAATAAATATCAAAAATCTATTCTCAGATTTTTTAAATTTTCTTCAAGAGAAAATATTTTTTTGCCATCCTTTGTTACATCTGACTCGGAATAAATTAAGGATTTAATTACAGATTCTTCTACTGATTCTGCACAAGCCCTAAAGGCATCATCTAGCAAATCTTCTTTTAGAACTTTAACTTCTTCAAAACTAGAATCCTTTATCTCATTCGCAGTAGAAAAGGCAATGACAATATCTCCTGAACCGTGGCCCAAGTAAGAGCCCACATTTCCTAGTCCAATTGTGGCCCTCTTTGCAAGTCTCTTTAGTTGTCTCGAGCTAAGGGGCAAGTCTGTTGCAAGGACTATTATAATTGAACCCTTGTCTTTGTCTTCTCTTTTTCCCTTGGACTTTAAGTACATTTCACGGCCTAGAGGTCTGCCTTCTATCTTTAAATCTTTTATCCTTCCAAAGTTTGATAGAACAAGACTTCCTAAGGTGTAGTCCTTTTCATCTATTTCAATAATTCTTGATGAAGATCCAATGCCACTCTTGAGGTTAAAGGAAATCATACCTGTTCCTGCTCCAACTGAGCCCTCTTCAAAATCTTCTTTTATATTTTCAATAGACTCCAAGACATTTTTTTCTTTTACATGAAGGCCCCTCATGTCATTTATAACTCCGTCGTTGCATTCAGTGACAATTATATTTGGAGCTCCTGACTTGTCGCCCAGCTTGGGGTACTTATCAATCATCCACTTCATTGATGAGTCAAGAACTCTTCCAAGGCTCATGGTGTTAGTCATAAAGATTGGCGACTCAAGAGTCCCCAACTCTTCTAGTTGAACTAGACCAAGGCTTTTTCCGTAGCCATTAATTATGTAAGAGTTGGCCACAAGTTTTTCATTAAAAACATCTCCATCATGGGGCATGATACATGTCACTCCAGTTTTTATTTTACCATCTTTAATTGTTGAGTGACCAACCCTCACTCCCTTGACGTCAGATATTTTATTAAGTCTTCCCCTTCTAGAATTTTTAAAAATTTCAAAAGTCATAAACATCCCCCTTTTAAGAAAATTATATCAGATAAATTTTATAATTTATTTAAAAAAGCAAGGCATAAAAAAGTCCCAGCCGAAGCTGAGACGAATTTTATTAATTGTTTCTTTCGTAAGGAAGGCCATCTGCTGACGGTGCCCTTGATCCCTTAACAAAAACTATTAAGACAATAAGAGTTATTGCATAAGGAATCATTGAAAGTAGGTTTGTATCGATTTTTATTCCAATTGAACCAAGAAAAACTGAAAGTCCTTGGGCAAAACCAAAGAGCAGGCAAGCGAGCATTGCTCCTTGTGGTTTCCATCCACCAAAGATTACTGCAGCAAGGGCAATAAAGCCTTGACCAGAGATAAGTGTTTCTCTGTAGTTGGATACAACTGCAAGTGACATTGATGCTCCACCAAGTCCTGCTAAGAACCCAGACGCTAATACGCAAATGTATTTGATCTTGTAGGCGTCAACTCCAAGAGTTTCTGCAGCCTTGGGATACTCACCAACAGCCCTAATTCTTAGGCCTAGCCTAGTCTTATAGAGTATAAAGTAAACTATAAAAACAAGGACAAAAGCAAGGTAAACTGATGCATATTGTGAGAAGACAATGTCAAAGAATCTCATTATTCCATTTCCACCACCAGATTTAAAAACTTTTCCAAATAAAACTGGAAGTTTGTTTTCATAATCAATGGACTTTGATATGGCTGCTCCATCAAAGAAAAGTCTGCAAAGGAAAAGTGCAAGTCCCGGTCCAATTAAGTTAATGGCGATACCACTTACAACGTGGTCTGCTGCAAAATTAATTGTAGCTATAGCGTGAAGAAGGGCAATTAACATTCCGCCAAGTCCTCCACACAAGAAGGCCAACCAAGGGTTACCTACATAATAGCCAACAATGGATCCAACAACTGCTCCTATGGCCATCATTCCTTCAAGTCCAATATTTACAACTCCGGCATTTTCAGATAAAACTCCACCAAGAGCTGTATAAATAAGGGGAGCTGAATATAAAAGTGTAATTGATAAAATACTTGCTAAGCTTAAAAGTGAACTATTCATTTGCTCCTCCTTTTTCTAAATTTTTTCCATCCTTCTTTGACCACTTAGTGAAGAAGAACTTAATCATATCCAAAAGTTTTGGCATTGCAATAAATAGGATCATAATACCAATAATAATATTTACAACTTCTGAATAAGTTCCTATTGTAGTAAGCTTTCCTCCTCCATAAGTTAAACCTGCATAGAGAAGAGCTGCTGGAATTGTGCCCAATGGATTGTTGCCAGCTATAAGGGCAACTGCCATTCCATCAAAGCCGTAGCCTTCTTGGGCCGCCATGATTCCAATATCACCAGAAACACCAAGAACAGTTATTGCACCAGCAAGTCCTGCCAAGATTCCTGCAATACCCATGGATTTTACAATAGATTTATTAATGTCAATTCCACCGTATTCTGCAGCCTTTTCATTGAAACCAACAGCGCGAAGTTCGTATCCAAGAGTAGTTTTCTTTAGGATGTACCAAACTACTATGGCTGCTAAAATAGCGATAATAATACCAAAATTTAGAGGTGGATTTAAAATATCCTTTAAAAACTTGTGTTGGGCGAGATAGGCCCTACCAGATTCACTCATCTTCCAAGCTCCAGCAATTTTTATGCTAGCAGTTTCTTTAATGGGATAGGAGTTATCTGATTCAATAGACCTTAAAATTGGAAAACTCAATAGATAGTTGCTTAGATAAAAGGCAATCCAGTTCATCATAATTGATGAAATAACCTCGTTAACTTCAAATTTTGCCTTTAATAGTCCAACTAAGGCTCCCCAAATGTAACCACAAAGAGCTCCCACTAAAAGAGCAACAAGTCCGTGGATTACTGGAGGAAGGTCTAGTAATAGTCCAACAACTAAAGCTCCAATGGATCCAACAATGTATTGCCCTTCGGCACCAATGTTAAATAGGCCTGTATTAAAGGCAAAGGCAACTGAAAGTCCTGTTAAAATTAATGGAACTGCCTTTACAATTGTCCAAGAAATATACTTAGGCTTGCCAAAGGCTCCCAAGAAAATTACCTTGTAGGCCTCAACAGGGTTTGTCCCACTTAGTAAAAGTATAATTGACCCAATTAAGATACCAAGTACAATGGCAAGAATTGTGTATAAAAACCTATTTCTCTTCATTTTTACCTCCTGCCATATAAAGTCCTAGTTCTCTCTCATTAGTTTCTTTTGCATCAAAAGTCTTTAGGATCTTTCCATTATAAATAACAGAAATCCTATCTGAAAGAGCCATGATTTCATCTAATTCAAAGGAAATAAGAAGAACTGCCTTCCCCTTGTCCCTTTGTTTTATCAAGAAGTTCCTAATATACTCAATGGCACCAACATCTAGCCCCCTTGTTGGTTGGGCTGCAATGAGAAGGTCTGGATCACCAGATATTTCCCTTGCAATAATAACCTTTTGTTGGTTACCACCAGATAGGGCGCCTGCAAATTGGTTTATATTTCTCGGTCTAATGTCATAGTCCTCTGAAAGGTCCTCAGCATTCTTTTCTATCTTAGGGAAGTCCAAAATTCCCTTTTTAGAAAACTTGTCCTTGTAGTATTCCTTTAAGATAATATTTTCTGCCACAGAAAAATCTAGGACGAGACCACGTAACTGTCTATCTTCTGGAATAGAATTTAAACCTCTTTCAATAATATCCCTTGGATTATGGTTTAAAATCTCTTCTCCTTTGAAGATTACAGATCCAGCTTCAGCCTTTTTAAGGCCAGTTAAAGTTTCAATAAGTTCAGATTGACCATTTCCATCTACACCAGCAATACCATGGATTTCTCCAGCTTTAATATCTAGGTTTAAGTCATCTAACTTTTTGACATTCCTTATGTCTCTGGCAGTTAGGCCCTTGATATCTAGTATTGTGTCGCCAGCCTTACAATCAGCCTTATTAACATCTAGGTGAACAGCTCTTCCCACCATCATATCTGCAAGTTCAGATTCATTGACATCAGAGACATTTACTGTGTCAATCTTTTTCCCACGCCTAATGATAGTACACCTGTTGGCCATTTGCTTAATTTCCTTTAGCTTGTGGGTGATTATAATTATAGATTTTCCTTCTCTTGCAAGGTTTTTTATTATGTCAATTAATTCTGTGATTTCTTGAGGGGTTAAAACTGCTGTTGGCTCATCAAAAATTAATATGTCAGCACCCCTGTATAAAACCTTAAGTATTTCAACTTTTTGTTGAGTACCCACACTTATGTCTTGGATCTTGGCATCGGGATCAATTTTGAAACCGTACTTTTCAGAAAGGGCAATTACATCTTCCTTAGCCTTTTTTATATCCACCTTGATTCCATTCATAGGCTCCATGCCAAGAACAATATTCTCAACAACAGTGAAGGGTTCAATAAGCATAAAGTGTTGGTGAACCATTCCCAGCCCTGCCTTTATAGCATCGTTGGGATCCTTAAATTCTTTTTTTTCATTATTTATATAAATTTCACCTGATGTAGGAGAACTCATGCCATAGAGCATATTCATAAGAGTAGTCTTGCCAGCACCATTTTCTCCAAGCAGAGAATGGATTTCTCCCCTCCTAATATCAAGATTAATTCCGTCGTTTGCAGTGAAATCACCAAATTTTTTGGTGATATTCTCCATCCTTACGACTAAGTCTCTATTATTAGTTTCCAATACAAACGCTCCTTTGTTATGTTAAATAAATTATACCAAAGAATTGGCTATTTTTAAAATAAATTGCAATAAAAAAAGCCATCCCTAAGATGACTCCTAAGAGATGACTTTATAAGCTTATTTGTATTCGTTATAAGTTTCTTCGTTGTAAGGAACTTTGATTTCACCAGAAATAATTTTTTCAGAGATTTCATCAACTGATTTTAAAATTTCAGGTTTAACATTCTTGTCAGAAGTTGGCGCAATACCTACTGCTCCACCGTCTGAAAGACCAAACTCAATAGTTCTTCCACCTTCGAACTTACCTTCTTGCATATCTTTTACAACTTGGTAAACAGCAACATCGCCATTTTTCATTGCAGAAGTTAATACATTTTCAGGAGCCCTGTCGCTTTGGTCTCTATCAACACCAATTACCCACTTGTCAGCTTCTTTAGCAGCTTCGATAACGCCTTCGCCTGCTCCACCAGCTGCGTGGAATACTACGTCAGCACCGTTTTGGTACATTGTAGCAGTGATTGATTTACCCTTTTGTGCGTCAGAGAAGTCTCCAACATATTGGCTAAGAACTTCGATGTCAGTTCCCTTTTCCTTAGCTGCGTAATCAACACCAGCCTTGTAACCATATTCGAATCCCCAAATAATGTTACCTTCTTGGCCACCAACGAAACCAACCTTGTTGGTTTCTGATGTCATACCAGCAATATAACCAACTAGGAAGGAAGGTTCTTGTGCTCTAAACATAATTCCAAGTAGGTTTGAAGGAGCTTCAATTTTGTTACCATCTTTGTCAACTGTAACGTCAACGTCAACTATTGCATAGTTGATTTCAGGATACATTGTAGCAGCTTCAGCTACGTTACCACCCATTTTGAAACCAGCACCAACGATAAGATTCTTATCTTGGTCAGCAAAAGTTTCTAGGTTAGGAGTGTAGTCCTTAGTGTCCTTAGATTCAATGTAGTCAGCCTTGATTCCAAGTTCATCAATTGCCTTTTGAAGTCCTTCCCAAACACCTTGGTTAAAGGATTGGTCATTAACTCCACCTTCGTCAGTTACAAAACCAACGTTAATGTCTGATTTAGCTTCAGTTGTTTCTTTAGTAGCGTTTGCAGCATTTCCATCTGCTTCTTTTTTGTTGCCGCCACCACAAGCAACTAGTGTCATTGCAATCAATAACACTGAAAGTAGTGTAAATTTCTTCTTCATTTAAAAATCCTCCTATAGATATTTAATTAAATTATATATTAAATTTACTATTATTTCAATTTCAATAAAAAGTTTTCCTTGTCTTTACAATTTTTATCTAATTTATATTTTTTATCTAAGTGAGAAAAAAGTATGAACTTATATATTTTTGTGACCTTATAAATTTTTATAACTTTACAAAAAATTAATAGCTTGTAAATATCTAGGAGCTGATAAAAAATTATAAACTTTCAAAAATTTATTTTTACATTTTCAAAAGCTTACAAAATTCAATAAATTTTTTCAACAAAAAAAGCCCAATATAATATTGAGCTTTTTAAAAATTTACTTATCCAATAAATACTCTTGGTATAACAAAGAATACAAGTGAGAAAACAAAGTACATTAATAAAAATGCCACTGATTGTTTCATTTCCTTGTTGCCAAAAGTAAAGTCGCCGTCTGATGCAAGGAATCTTGCCGCTATTGAGGCAATAAGTCCCAAGATTGGATAGGCTATAAGGACACCAAGATTACTTGTTCCCTTGTCAATGAACCTATAAAAGGCAGGAATCATTAAGAATAGGGCTCCAAGATAGATTTGGAAATTTCCCCTATCAAACCAGATTAAAGCAATAACTCCTAGTGTTAGCACTAAGAAGATCACTGTAGAAGCTGTGTTAATTAGAGAAATTTTATTTATTAGTCCTTGGTTTATTAATTCAATCTTATTTACATAGTATCCAGAGTTTGTGTAGGCTTCTTTTACACTGTTGCTAGACTTAATTGATTCTGTCCAGTTTTCTACCTTTGCATTTGTAACAAAAATTGAAGCATCTTCAACCTTTTGTCCACCTGAAAAGTAAAGTGGGTTTGGCTTGTAGTAAACTGTAAATTCATATTCTCCAACTTTTTCCTTTAGGGCAAGTTTAACTTCACTCACTGCCTTAAAGTCCTTGTTATCTGTCTTGTTGTAAAAGTCCTTTACCTTTAATTTTAATTTTTCTTCGAAAAGAGATTTATTAATTTTGTCAAAGTCTCCCTTTAAGTTTACCTTTGACTTGCTAAAGCCAACTCCTTCGTCAAAGAAAATTTGTCTATTTGGTGTTCCCAAAATTCTTGCAGTTGAGTCTTCGCCTGTGTAATTAAATTTTATGTCGTATTTTATTAAATTTTCATTAGCTTCTTTTTCTAATGATCTAGAAACTTGTAAATTTTCTACTCCGTCAGCATTATTGAAAAGAATTCCGTCGAATTCCCTATTTACTTCTGCATTTGGCCACATAAGAGACTTACTGAAAAAAGCAGTTAGAGAAGCTAACATAAGTACTAGAATGAAAATTGCAAAAACCACAAGCTTTTTTATTCTCTCGTTCATTTTAAACCTCCATTATGAAAACATTTCGCTTAACTTACATGATATCACAAGGAGGCCTTAAAATAAACAAGTTTATTAGCATATTAAAGATTAGAAGCATTTATTTCTGTCCAGATTCTATCGTATACTTTAATAAAATCTCCTAGGTCTCTAAAGGATTCTAGTGATGGAAGTTTATCAAGATCTGGATAGGCAACCTTTGAGTTTTTAATTTCATCTGGTAAAAGGTCCTTTACTCCCTTAACTGGTGAAGTGTAACCTACGCAGTGTTCAACATTTTTTGCTTGAACTTCTTTTTCTAGCATATAATTTATAAATTTTTCTGCTCCCTCTACATTTTTTGCATTTTTTGGAATGACCATGGAGTCGTACCAAATGTTTGAGCCTTCTTTTGGAACAACATAGTCAAGGTCTTCATTTTGTTGCATCATAAGAAGGGCGTCACCTGAATACATTACAGATAGGTTGGCATCTCCTTGGACAACAACATCACGTCCATCATCATCTAGGTAAGCATAAACTAGTGGTTTTTGTTCTATTAGAGACTTTTTAGCTTCTTGAAGTTCCTTTTCACTTGTTGAATTTAGTGAATAACCAAGTCTCTTTAGGGCAACTCCTAGAGTATCTCTTTGAGAGTTATACATTATTATTTGGTCCTTATATTTTTCATTCCAAAGAATGTCCCATGAGTCAACCTTGTCTTTTACTTCTGCCTTGTTGTAGACAATACCAACTGTTCCCCAGAAGTAAGGTACTGAGTATTTGTTTTCTGGATCAAAAGTAGGATTTTTTAATATATCTTCTACATTTGCAAAGTTTGGAATATTTTCAAAGTTAATTTCTCTTACAAGACCTTCTTTTATAAGTCTTTCAATCATGTAGTCACTAGGAACAACTACATCATACTTATCTTGTGATTGAGTCATCTTGATATAAAGGTCTTCATTTGATGCATAAGTGTCGTAGTTAACCTTTATGCCTGTTTCCTTTTGAAAGTCCTTTAGGATTTGTGGGTCAATATATTCTCCCCAGTTGTAAACATAAATTTCTTCCTTTGCTGTTTCTTCTTTGCCACATCCTGTTAGGGAAAATACCATTAGGATTGCAAGTGATAAAATTATTTTTTTCATGTGTTTCATAGGTTTACCTCGATTTTTTTCATTTTTTCACTTCTCTTGTTTATTATTACAAGAAGAATTAAGAGTGCTACTAACATTAATGTTGATACTGCATTAATTGATGGGTTAATTCCCTTCCTCGCCATAGAGTAAATTGTTATTGAAAGGTTTGAAACTCCTTGGCCTGTGTTAAAGAAGGAAATTACAAAGTCATCTATGGAAAGTGTAAAGGACATTAGGGCTCCAGTTAAGATTGCAGGTTTTATTTGTGGAATCACCACATTTAATATTGCATAAGTTGGAGTTGCGCCTAGGTCTAGGGCTGCCTCCACTGTATTCTTTTGCAACTGGTTTAACTTTGGCAGTATGGAGAGAATAACATAAGGAATACAAAAGACAATATGTGAAATTATCATTGTTGTGTATCCCATTCTTATGTTAAAAAGTCCAAAGAGTCCCATAAGGGCAACTGCTGTCACAATGTCAGGGTTAATTACTGGTAGGTAATTTATATTTAGGATGGCATCCTTTTTAAAACCCCTAAGTTCATTTATGGAAATGGCTGAAATTGTCCCAACAATTGTAGAGATAACTGTTGCTACTACTGCTACTATAAGTGTAGTCCAAAGGGAAGATAAAATTGCTGGGTCAGAAAATAAATTTTTGTACCACTTTAGGGTAAAGCCTGCCCAAGATCCCCTTAGCTTGGAGTTGTTAAAACTAAAGACAACAAGAATTATAATTGGAGCATATAGGAATAAAAATATTAAAAATAAGTAAATTCTATCTATTATTTTTTTCATTATAAGCCACCTCCTATTTCATTAGTTTTAATTTTTCCATTAAATAATTTTGGAAGTAAAAGAATTAAAAGCATGATTACAATTAGGATCATGGAAATTGCAGAACCAAAGCCCCAGTCTCCTGTGAAGGTAAATTGTTTTTCAATTAGGTTTCCTATTAGGTAGAAGTTGTTTCCTCCCAAGAGGTTTGGCACAACAAAAGTTGAAATTGCTGGTATAAAAACCATAGTTATTCCTGTGTAAATTCCTGGTAGAGAAAGTGGGAGAATAACTTTAATAAAAACTTCAAAGTCGTTGGCTCCCAGGTCCTTTGCTGCTTCAATTAATTTTTTATCCATCTTTAATAATACTGTATAAATTGGCAGAACCATAAAGGGCAAGAAATTGTAAACCATACCTATCATTATGGCCTTGGAGTTGTACATAAGGTCCCAGGGACCCCATCCAAAAAGTCCTATAAATTTATTTATCAATCCCTTGTTGCCAAGAAGTGTAAGCCAGGCATAAGTCCTTAGTAAGAAGTTCATCCACATTGGGATTATAAAAATCAAAATCATGTTGTTTCTTACTTTTTCCCCCATTTGTGAAATTATATAGGCTACTGGGTAGCCAATAAGGAGGCAAAATATAGTGGAAACTCCTGCCAATACAAGAGATGTAATTAAAATCTTTACATAAAGTGGTTCAAAAAACCTTGAGAAATTGTCTAGGGTAAAGGCAAAGTCTGCCAGGTCTGTGTTGGCACTAAAAGCGTGGGCAAGTATTAAAAATAGTGGGAAAACAATAAATACTAGGCCCCAAAATAAATATATTAGTGAAAATTTTTTCATTTTAGCTCAACCTCATAACGTGGATAAGGTCTGGTTTGATTACTATGCCTGTTTTTTCTCCCACTTCTCTTTTTTCTGTTGATTGAACAAGCATGGAGTAACCATCAATATCTACAGTCATTTCATAGTGAACTCCCTTGAAGACAAGACTTGTCACAGTCCCTTCAATTTGGTAGTTCTCATCAACCAAAAGCACATCTTCAGGTCTTACTACAACTTCAACATCTTCGTTGGCTCTAAATCCCTTGTCAACGCAAGGAAAATCGTAATCTAAAAATCTTACCTTGAAGTCTTCAAGCATCCTTCCCTTAATAATATTAGACTCACCAATAAAATCTGCTACAAAGGCATTCTTTGGTTCGTTATAAATATTTATTGGGCTATCCATTTGTTGGATTTCACCATTATTTAGGACAACAACAGTATCACTCATGGAAAGAGCCTCTTCTTGATCATGAGTAACGTAGATAAAAGTTATACCAACGCTTTTTTGAATTCTCTTAAGCTCAATTTGCATGGCTTGTCTAAGTTTTAAGTCAAGGGCACCAAGAGGTTCGTCAAGCAAGAGTACATCTGGTTCATTGACAAGGGCCCTTGCAATGGCAATCCTCTGTTGTTGACCTCCTGATAAGGATTCAATTTCCCTGTTTTCAAAACCAGAAAGATTAACAAGTTTTAAAACCTCACTTACCTTTTCCTTGATGACTTTCTTGTCCATTTTTTTTATTTTTAAACCAAAGGCAATGTTTTCAAAGACATTCATATGGGGAAAGAGGGCGTATTTTTGAAAAACTGTGTTAATCCTTCTTTCATAGGCTTCCTTATTTGTTATGTCTTCTCCATTAAAAAGAATTTGTCCCTCATCTGGCTCTTCAAAACCACCGATTAACCTCAAAATTGTAGTTTTACCACAGCCTGATGGTCCTAAAATCGTAAGGAACTCGTCTTTTTTTACCTTAAAATCAAAGTTTTCTAAAATTACATTGTCACCAAAGGACTTACTAATATTTTTTAATTCAATTACATAATTTTCCATAATTCACCGCCTAAAAATTTGGTGGAGATGATATCCACAAAATCTCAGTTTCACACTTTCCTTCATTTTTTAAGTAATGGG